>CAJWOT010000089.1 GCA_913044215.1 uncultured Rhodospirillaceae bacterium
TCGGTTTCGTTCCGGGGCGTCGCGAATCGCTGGAACGCGGCGACAAGTTCGGCGACTTTCATGGTGGGGCTCGTTCGGCGTTGATCGGTTTGCTCGCTCACCCACGCAGCTTTCATGCCAAACACTAAACCCAATAAATTCAATCCATTACTGCCTTCATCCTTTGTTAAATAGAAATTTTTTCCGCACAAGACCGGCAGATTTCACCGTCAGAGTTGCATTATTATGCGCACTTATTAAAAGAGAGCATCATCCGATGGAGAATGTGCATGTCCGATGATTTCGGCATCCCAGGCTATCTGCTGTGGCGCGCGGCCAACCTTTGGCAGAAGCGGGTCCGTGCGGTCCTAGCCCCGTTCGACGTCACGCCGGTGCAGTATCTGCTGCTGGCCGGATTGCGGGACCTGCAGGCGGAGACCGGACAGCCGGTCAAACAGGCCGATCTTGCGCGGTATTGCCAAAGCGACCCGATGATGACCTCGCAGGTCCTGCGGGCTTTGCAGAAAGCGGGTTTGGTCGACCGGCAGGCGCATGAAGCCGATGGCCGCGCCTTCGCCATCGTCCTCAGCGACGCCGGCACCGAATTACTCGCCCAGGCGGAACCGGAGATCGTGCAGACGGACAGCCTGTTCCACGACCCGCTCGGCGCGGAAAAGGACGCCTTCGGCGACGCGCTGCGTCTGCTGTCCGGCGTCCGCCCGCGCCGCCGCGTCAAGGCGGTCAGCGGCTAAATTTCAATCGAACCGTTATCCCAGCCGCGCGTAACGGGCCCGCGCGCCGCGTTCGATCGCGGCGGCCACCAGCCCGTCGATCCCAAGGCCCTGGCGGATCAGCTCAAGCAACCGCGTTTCCTCCGGCCCGAGGGTGCCGTCGACCGCGGCGATCTCGGTCGCCAGCGCGTAGGCGGTCTCGTGCAGCGGTAAAGGAATGGATTGGCGGATAAGACCCAGCACCGTCGCCATCCCATCGGGTTCGCGCAGAATGTCGCCACAGGAACGCGCTGTCTCCGGCAGCATATTCGGGTCGTATTCCGCAAAGGCCGGCAGGTGCCGCACGATATCGCCCATCGCCGTCAATTCGGCGTCATTCATGTCGCTATCCGCCGCCGACATGATAACCATGGCGTAGATCAAGGCGGCTTCCGAGCTGATCATCCTTCATTCCTCTCAGTATCGATTGCGCAATAGATCATGTGCCGGGGCGTTATCGTCAAGATGCACGCCACCACAATCGCGCCCACCGCGCGCTCCGGACTTGATCCAGGCCCGAACCGCGAAACTTCACTCGGTCCGCGCCTTGTCCACCGCCGGCGCAGCCTGGGTCCCGGATTAAATCCGGGACGACACCAAGGCGATTCACGCGGTCACTGTCCCGCTGGGGTCTCCAAAAACCGTGCCGTCTCCGCGACCGCCTCGGCAAGCCCCACCCGTTCGATCTCGACGCCCTCGGGGAAGGCGCCCGCCAGCCGCGACGGCATGCGGGAGTCGAGCAGGACGAAGACGCCGCGGTCGGTGGCGCGGCGGACCAGCCGGCCATAGGCCTGCTTGAGGCGCAGCCGTGTGATCATGTCGTCATAGGCGCGCGCGCCGAACGCCTTGCGCCGGGCACGATGCATGATGGTGGGGCGCGGCCAGGGCACCCGGTCGAAGACGATCAGCCGCAGCGCGCGGCCCGGCACGTCGACCCCGTCGCGCACGGCATCGGTTCCCAACAGGCAGGAATCCTCCTCGGCCCGGAAGATATCAACCAGGGTCGCCAGGTTCAGCGCATCCACATGCTGGGCGTAGAGCGGAATGTTCGCCGCATCCAGCGGCGCCGCCAGCCGCCGATAGGCCGCCCGCAACCGCCCGATCGCTGTGAACAGGCCGAGACCGCCGCCGCCCGCGGCCAGGAACAGCACCCGGTAGGCGGCCGCGACCTGCTCCATCTCGGTCTTCTTCACATCGTTCACGACGAAGACGCGGGTCTGTCCGGCGTAGTCGAAGGGGGACGGCACCGCCGATCGGATCGCCGGCGCGGCCAGATGCTCGGCGCCGGTCCGCGCTTCCGCGGCCTGCCAGTCCGCGTCCGGGTCGCCCGACCCGTCCATCAAAGTCGCCGAGGTGATCAGGGTGCCCTGCGACTGGTTCAGCACCACCTCAGCGAAGGGCAGGGTCGGGTCGACCCAATGACGGTGCATGCCGACATCGAAGTCGCGGCCGTCGATGCGCTCGACGGAAAACCAGTCCGCATGTTCCGGCGGGGTGCCCTCCGGCAGAGTCGCCAGCATGAAGCGCCAGGCTTCGACGATGTCCTCGCCGCGATGCTTCAGGGACCGGGCGATCGCCTCAATACGGTTGCGCGTGGTGCTGTCCAGCTTGTCGGCTTCGGCGTCGAGCCGGGCCATGAGCCGCTCGCGAAGTTTTCGCAGCGGCCGGGCCAGATCGCCGAGCGCTTCGTGCAGCCGGGCGGCGGCGGACAGCAGCTCCGGTGTCGGCTCCTCGACGCTGACCTCCAAATCGAAGGGGCTTTCCGCATTGTCGACCCGGGCATAGACGGTGCGCCGCACCGCTGTCAGGAACGTCTCTGCGGGTCCGCGCGGCGCCCCGTCCGCGGCGCGCTGCCGCCAGCCCTCGCCGGGCAGGATCGCGGCGCTCTCGAGGATCGCGTCCAGCGCCTTTTCCGCCTGCTCGTCATTGCCCAGCAGATCCTCGACCCGCCGTTTCAGCCCGCGCGACCGGCTGCGCCGGCGCCCTTCCGAACCGCGGAGCCAGCGCCGCAGCTCCGCGCCCTCCAGCCCCGTCAGATGGGCCGAGAAGGCGCTGTCCGCCGCGTCGAAAACGTGATGGCCCTCATCGAAGACGAAGCGCGTCGGCCCCTGATCCGGCATGCCGCGCGCCGCATGGATCATCACCAGCGCGTGGTTGGCGATCACCAGATCGGCCCGGCGCGCCTTGCGGATGCCACGCTCGATATAGCATTTGGAATAGTGGCTGCAGGCGGAGTAGATGCATTCGCCGCGCCTGTCGGTCAGCCCCGTCGTGGGGCCCGCGCCCAGCACGTCGCTGAGCCAGGCGGGAAAATCGCCGCCATTGGTGTCGCCGTCGCGGGTGCGCACCACCCAGCGCGCCATCAGGCCGAGCGGGATCGCGTCGCTGCCGCGCACCGCGACGCCGCGCACCGCCTCTTCGTAATTCAGCAGGCAGAGATAGTTTTCCCGCCCTTTGCGCACGACGACCTTGTTACGCTTCGCATCCGGGTCCGGATAGAGCCGGTCAAGCTCCTGGTCGATCTGGTGCTGCAAATTGCGGGTGTAGGTCGACACCCAGACTGGCGCCTCGTTGCGTTCCGCCCAGACACTGGCGGGCGCGATGTAACCCAGCGTCTTGCCGACGCCCGTACCTGCCTCGGCCAGCACCACATTGGGGCTGTCCTCATCGTCGGGCGGGGTGAAGGCCGGCGACACGGCCGACGCGTAATCCGATTGGCTCGGGCGCGATTCCGCCCCGTCGCCCAGCAACGCCGCGAGCCGCGCCCGGCTGTCCGCTGGCGTCACTGAGAGATTGCCGGGTGGCGGCGGCGGCGCATGCTCCTGCCATTCCGGCAGGTTGCGCCAGACGTCGAGCCCGGCCGCGGGCGCGCGCGGCCGATCGTCCGCCTCTTCGCCCAGGGCCGAGAGCACGGCGACGCCCCAGCTCCAGCCGCCGCGCGCCATCGCCCAGGCGACCGGCAGATCGTCGCGGTCGCGCGGCCGCAGGGCCAGCTCGCGCAGCAAGGCCGAGACCGCGGTCAATAGTGTGGTCGCGCGCGCGGTCGCGTCGGCGGGCGGGGCCAAGTCGAGGACCTCCGCGATACCATCCACCGTCGGCACACAAAACGCCGCCGGCCGCACGAAGGCGAACAGCTCCAGCACGTCGAAACAGGGAAAGCGCGCGATATCGAGACGCCGCGCGACCGCCGGCGCGTGGCACAGGATGGGGCGCCGGTCGTCCGCGCGTCTGGCCGCTTCCTTCAGGCTGATCTCGGCAATCTCGCCATCCGCGCTGAGCCAGACCGCGTCGGCAAGACCGGCGACCAGGACAGGCGCTTCGGGGATCATCAGGCGGGGGTTCGGCTCCATCACCGGCAATATAGCGGTGTGCCGCGACGCGCACTATCGCCGGCTCGCCCGGTCGCCTGTACAGCGCGCGGGTCCGGTTGGTACTGTCCGCGTCATCCCGTTTCCAAGAAGGTATTGTCCCATGGCCCTGCCCCTCGACTCGATCCGCGTGCTCGACCTGACCCGCGCGCTGGCCGGCCCGTTTTGCACCATGTGCCTCGGCGATTTCGGCGCCGACGTGATCAAGGTGGAATCCCTGCCCAAGGGCGACATGACCCGGGCCTGGGGGCCGTTCGACCAGGACATCGCCGCCTACTACCTGTCAATCAACCGCAACAAGCGCGACCTGGCGATCAATTTCCGCGATCCCAAGGGGCTCGAGGTGGTGCGCAAGCTGGCGCGCGAAGTCGACGTGCTGGTCGAGAATTTCAAGCCGGGCCGCACCGACGAGATGGGACTCGGCTATGAGGTTCTGAAGAAGGACAATCCGAAGCTGATCTATGCCAGCATCACCGGCTTCGGCCGCGACGGGCCCTATGGCGAGTGGCCGGGCCTGGACCAGATCGCCCAGGGCATGTCCGGCGTGATGAGTGTGACCGGCTGGCCGGGCGGCGAGCCGACCCGGGCCGGCGTCCCCTTCGGCGATGTCGGCGCGGGCATGTGGGCCGCGATGGGCGTCTGCGCCGCTGTCGCACAGCGCCACGTCACCGGCGAAGGCCAGCGCGTCGAGACGTCGCTGCTGGGCACGCTGATCGGCATGCTAAACGTACAGGGCCAGCGCTATCTGTCGGCCGGTGACATACCGGGGCTGGGCGGCAATTTCCACATGGCGGCCTATCCCTACGGCACCTGCGAGGCGAGCGACGGTCAGCTCAATGTCGGCGCGCCGACCCAGGATCTGTGGGAGCGACTGTGCGGCGTGCTCGGCATTGAGGATCTGATCGAGCATCCGGACTATCTCGACAATGACAAGCGGATGGCGAACCGCGACGCGTTGTGCGCGCTACTGAACGAACGGTTCCGCACCGACACGGCGATCAACTGGACGCACAAGCTGGTCGAGGCCGGCATCCCGGCGGGCCCGGTCTACACCATGGACAAGGTCTTCGCCGACCCGCATGTCCGGCATCAGAAAATGGTTGAGGAAGTCGACCACCCGAAGCTCGGCCGCATCAATCTGATCGCCAACCCGCTGCGGTTGGAGGGATACGAAAACGGCTCCATCCGCACCCCGCCCCCGGCGCTGGGCGAACAATCACGCGAGGTGCTGGCGGAATACGGCTACGGCGAGGCGGAGATCGAGGCGCTAATCGAGAGCGGCGCGGTGGGGGTGGCGTAGAACGGATAAAGACATATGTAGAGACAAACACCAGGGTGTCGCCCCGGACTTGATCCGGGGTCCAGCCGAAAAGCCACACCGACCGTATCCCTGGATCCCGGGTCTGCGGTGCGAAGCACCTAGGCCAGGATGACAGGCCTTCAATCTTCAAATTGTTTCCAACAGGGAGCCCAGACGATGAAAGTCACCATCCTCGACGACTACCACGACACGCTGCGCACGCTGCCCTGTTTCGCCAAGCTGGACGGGCACGAGGTGACGGTCTGGAACGACCATCTGCAGGATGTGGACGGGTTGGCCGAGCGGCTGGCGGAGACCGAGGCGCTGGTGCTGATCCGCGAGCGGACCAAGATCCGCACGCCCCTGCTCGAGCGTCTGCCGAACCTGCGGCTGATCAGCCAGCGCAGCGTCTACCCGCATATCGATATCGACACTTGCACGCGGCTCGGCATCATCGTGTCTTCCGACCAGCATGCGGGCACGCCCTCTTACGCGACCGCCGAGTTGACCTGGGGGCTGGTCCTGGCGGCGATGCGTGAGATCCCGCAGCAGATGGCCTCGCTGCAGGCCGGCAATTGGCAAACCGACGTCGGCCGCTCGGTGCGCGGCAAGACGCTCGGCATCTTCGGCTGGGGCCGCATCGGCAAGGTCGTCGCGAGCTATGGCGACACGTTCGGCATGAACGTCCTGGTCTGGGCCAGCGAGGCGGGCCAGGAACGGGCACGCGCCGACGGGCGCGCGGTCGCCGACAGCAAGGGTAGCTTCTTCAGCCAGTGCGACGTGTTGAGCCTGCATATGCGGCTGTACGAACCGACCCGTGGTATCGTCACCGCGGCGGACCTCGCTTGCATGAAACCGACAGCGCTGCTGGTCAACACCAGCCGCGCGCCGCTGATAGAGTCCGGCGCCCTGGAAGCGGCCTTGCTGGCCGGCCGGCCGGGCATGGCCGCGGTCGATGTCTATGAAGAGGAGCCGGTGCGCGACCCGAAGCACCCGCTGCTCACCATGCCGAACGTCGTCTGCACGCCGCATATCGGCTACGTCACGCGCGAGGAGTACAATCTGCAATTCACCGACGTGTTCGACCAGATCAACGCCTATGGGGACGGCGCCCCGACCAGTGTTGTGAACATGGACGTGATGGCGAACCCGCGGCCGCGGGCCCTAGGCGTCACGCGGACAGCCGCTCGGCAGCCCGCTTGACGGCGCGGGCGAGGCGGGTCTCCTTCGCGCCTGTGAACTGGTCTGCGATGCCGATCGCGGCAAGAGCGCGGGTCGCGTTGCCGTCGCCGTCGCCGTCGAAGACCGGTGCCGCGGCGATCAGCACGCCGCGGATATAGGCGCCGCGGTCAATGGCGTAACCATCCTGCCGCGCTGCATCGACCTCCTTCAGCCAGTCGCCGAAACGCGGCGCGTTCTGCCATTTGAGGGGGCTGAACCGGTCGCGCAATTCCTCGCGCGTCCAGCCGCTCAGCGCCGCATAGCAGCGACCGCTCGCGCTGATCAGCGCCGGAAAGCGGCTGCCGACCGTCACATGGATGCTGAGCGCGACCGACGCGCGGGCGAGCGCGATGACGACCATATGCCCGGCATTATCGAGCTCCGTCGCCGTCACCGTCACGCCCTGCCGGCCGGCAAGATCGTCGATCAGCGGCTGGGCGTCGCGCGCGAAATCGTTTTGCGCCAGCATGTCGCGCGACAGGCCAAGCAACGCCGGGCCAAGCCTGTAGCGTTTCGTGCCCACATCGAAGGCCGTGAGGTTCTCATGGGTCAGCGTGCGCAGGATGTGCAGGCAGGTGCTGGGCACCAGATCCAGTTCCCGCGCGATCGCGTTTACGCCGGCCGGCGCCCCGCTCCTGCCGAGGTAACGCAGGATCGCGGCGGCGCGGCTGACCGCGGCGACAGGCTTCTTCAAGGCGGCGTTTTGTGATGGCATTTTCAAATTCGCAGTTATTGTTTATTGACAATAATATTGTTTATTGACAATTACCAGTCGAAACCCCTACCGTCAGCCCACCCGCAATCACGCATGACCGCCATGGCCCGGCTGACCGACTACACCCTTTATGCCGATGCGCAGCGCCACTACTCGAAGGAGGCGCTGTGGGCGCTGTTCGACGGCGACCGGGAACGGCTCAATATCGGCCATGAATGCGTCGACCGGCACGACCGGGGCGCGGTCGCGGTGCGCATCGCGCATGAGAGCGGGCGCGACGAGACCATCAGTTTCGGCGCGCTGTCGGATGCCTCGAACCGGTTCGCGAATTATCTGCTGAACAAGGGCCTCGCCAAGGGCGACCGGGTCGCGATCATGCTGGAGCCGTCCCTGCCTTTCTACGTGGCGCTGTTCGGGGCGATGAAGGCGGGCTGCGTCGCGGTGCCGCTCTTCACCCTGTTCGGCCCGGACGGGCTGCGGCTGCGCATCGACGACTGCACGCCGAAGCTGCTGGTCACCAACGCGGACCTCGCGCATCTGGCGGAAAACATCGAAACCGTTATCGCCGACGACGCCTTCCTGGCGGCGCTGGACGCGGAGAGCGCGGACTTCACACCCGAGACCGCGTCGTCCGACATGGCGATGTACCAATACACCTCCGGCACCACGCGGGAGTTGCCGGAAGCGGTCAAGCACCGGCACCGTGCGGTCGTGACGGTGATCCTGGCCGCGCTGTACGGCACCGGCATCCGGCCGGGCGACCGCTTCATGTGCCCCTCCTCGCCGGCCTGGGGCCACGGGCTGTGGCACGGCACGATCTCACCCCTGGCGCTCGGCGTGTCGACCGCGAGCTATGCCGGCAAGTTCGATCCGGTGCGGCTAATGCAGGCGATCCAGGATTACGGGATCACCAACATCGCCGCCGCGGCGACGCATTTCCGGCTGATGAAGAATGCCGGCGCGGCCGACCGCTTTACCTTCCAGGTCGAGAAACTCTCCTTCACCGGCGAGCCGATCGATTCCGACACCGCCGCCTGGACCGAGGCGACCTTCGGCGCCCCCGTCTGCAGCATGTACGGCACGACGGAGATTGGCGTGATCCTGGCCGACTATCCGGGCGCCGCCGACCACAGGGTCAAGCCGGGATCGCTCGGCCGGCCGATCCCGGGCATCACCCTCGCCGTGCACGATGCGCAGGGGCAGGACTGCGCGCCGGGACAGATCGGCGAGATCATGATGCAGCGCCGCGACGGCTGGTTCCCGACCAAGGATCTCGGCCGCATCGACGAGGACGGCTATTTCTACCATGGCGGCCGCGCCGACGACGTGATCATCTCCGCCGGCTACACGATGAGCGCGGTCGAGATCGAGGACGTGCTGCTGAAACATCCCGATGTCGACGAGACGGCGGTCATAGGGTCGCCCGACGAAGAGCGCGGGCTGGTCGTCAAATCCTTCATCGTCTCGAAACGGCCGGGCGGTGACGCCTTCGCCAAGGAGCTGCAGGACTTCACCGCCAGCCGGCTCAGCCGGCACGAATATCCCCGCAAGGTCGCCTTCGTCGATGCGCTCCCGAAGACGCCGGCGGGCAAGGTCAACCGCAAGGCGCTGCGCGACGCGGAAGCAGCCGCGGAGGAGTCGGCATGAAGCAACGTCCCTTTTCTGGCCAAACCGTTTCTACCCCATTACCCCACAGAGGACTCCCATGACCGACACGCGCGACGACATCGACCGGCAATTCGCCCAGATCACCGAGCGCGGGCTCGACCAGCTGCGTGAGCGCATCGGCGTGCGCATCGAGAACTCGCTGGAGCCCTGGTGCCACGAAGCGACGCGCGACAATATCCGCCACTACGCGCACGGAATCGGCGACGACAATCCGCTGTGGTGCGATCCGGAATACGCCGCGAACACCAAATTCGGCGGCATTATCGCGCTGCCCTCCTTCCTGTTCGCCTGCGACCGCATTGTCTCCGGCTATGTCGGCGGGCTGCCGGGGGTGCACGCCATGTGGGCCGGGGCCGACTGGAACTGGCACAAGCCGGTGCGCCGCAATGACGAGATCCGCACCGAGGCCTGGCTGAAGGATCTGATCCTGCACGACACGCGCTTCTCCGGCCGCGCAGTGCAGCAGATCTATCATGTCGACTTCTTCAACCAGGACGGCGACAAGGTGGCGGGTGCGGACAGCTGGTGCTTCCGCACCGACCGGGACCAGGCGCGCGAGACCGGCACGAAATACTCAGAGCTCCGCGAGAAGCCGATCAAGCAATACACCGATGACGAGCTGGCGGAGATCTTCGCGGGCTATGCCGAGGAGGAGGTGCGCGGCGCCGAGACCCGCTATTTCGAAGACGTCGCGGTCGGCGACAAACTCCCCACCCTGGTCAAGGGCCCGATGACCGTCACCGGCTTCATCGCCTACGCCCAGGGCTGGGGCGGGCTTTACATCCGCGCCAACAAGCTCGCCTGGAAGCAGCACCACCGCCATCCCGGCCTCGGCATCAAGAACAAGTTCGGCATCCCCGACTGCCCCGAGCGGGTGCATTGGGAGAACGATTTCGCCGCCATGGTCGGCGCCCCGGCCGCCTACGATTACGGCCCGGAACGCTGCTCCTGGATGACCCACCACATGACCAACTGGATGGGCGACGACGGGTTCTTGCGCGAAAGCAAAAGCCAGATCCGCCGCCACAACCCGGAAGGCGATACCTTGTTCATCAATGGCGAAGTGATGGGCAAACGCGAGGAAGACGGCAAGGGCCTGATCGACATCAAGCACCAGGCCCTGAACCAGGACGGCGAGCTGTCGATCCACGGGACGGGTGTGGTGGAGTTGCCGCTGCGGGGGTGACCCCCCCTTACACCTCCTCCACCGGCTTGAAATCGATCAGGTCGATCGACACGATCTCGTCCGGCTCGCCGCTGCAGTAGTGGATGAGTAGGGTGAGGTCGGTCGAGATGCCGCCATGTTGGGCGCCAGGGGCGTTGAACATGTAGGAACTGGGGTGGGCGAGGATGCGGCCGGCTTGATTGTAGTAGGCGCCTTTTAAGACGTAGACCTCCTCGCCCAGGCTTGACGCCTTACCGACGATCTTCCAGCCCTTGCCCGGCGGGGCGGTGTAGCGGGAGACGACGGTCAGCCCGTGGCGGTGACGGCGCAGCACGCGGCGCCACCTTCCAAATTCCTGGCCGTCGACCACGACGTTGTAGTCGGCGGACTCCCAGCCGCCCTCATCCGGGCCCAGCTCGAAACTATTCCAATCCCTGTCATTCATAACCATAAGTCCTGTCCGCAGTTGATCTCATCGCGGCAGACTTTATGGTTTGGTCGCACGCGTTGATTCGAGCGCGGCCGAAGCATTTGGAACGGAAACCCCATGACCGACACCCCCCTGCACTATCGCCCCATCACCGAGCTGGCCGCGCTGCTGCGCTCGGGCGAGATCACGCCAACCGGGCTGACCCAGCATTTCATCGAGCGGATCGAGGCGCTGAACGGGCCCTTGAACGCGTTCAACCTGGTGACGGCGGACCGCGCCCTCGCAGAAGCCGTGGCGGCCGAAACCTTGTTAACGGCGGGGCGCGATCTGGGGCCGCTGCACGGCATCCCCTACGCGGTGAAGGATCTGTTCGACGTGATCGGGTTGCCGACCACGGCGGGCTCGCGCACGGTCGATATGGCGCCGAAGACAGTGGAGAGCGAGGTCACCCGGCGGCTGGCGGCGGCGGGGATGATCGTGCTGGGTAAGACGGTCACGGTCGAGTTCGCCAAGGGCATCGTCGGCATCAACAATATCCAGGGCACGCCGCACAATCCGTGGCACGAGACGGCTTGCGTGCCCGGCGGCTCCAGCGCCGGCACGGCGGTCGCGGTCGCCGCCGGCATGGCGCCATTCGGTCTGGGCACGGATACCGGCGGCTCGGTGCGCGCGCCGGCCGGGCTGTGCGGCACGGTGGGCCTCAAGACGACGGTCGGCCGGGTCAGCCGTTTCGGCGTCTTCCCCTTGAGTTGGACACTCGATTCCGTCGGGCCGCTGACCCGCAGCGTCGAGGACGCGGCCCTGATCCACCAGATTCTGCAGGGCGAGGATGCGCGCGACGACAGCACCCTGGGCATCCAGCCGGAGGACGTGCTGACCCCGCTGAAGGCCGGTGTCAAAGGGCTGCGGGTGGGCATCCCCGAGGATGCGTTCTGCGACACGCTCGACCTGGAGGTGGCGAAAGCGATGAACGCGGCGGCAGACGTGTTCCGCGACCTGGGCGCCACGGTCGAGACCATCAGCTATCCGGAGGCCAAGCAGGCCGCCGCGCTGCCGCCCGCCGTCAACGGCGCGCAAGCCGCGGTGATCCATGAGGAACGGATCGACACGAAACTCGATCTAATGGACCCGATGGTCGGGCCGCGCATGCTGAACGACCGCAAGCATCTGGCGACCAGCTATCTGAAGACCCTGGCCGAGATGAACCGGCTACGGGCCTCGCAGTTGGAGACCTTGCGGGACATCGATGTGGTGCTGTCGGCGACGACGCCGATCCCGGCGGCCCCCGTCGATCTCGTGAACGGATCGCTGGAGATCTATATGGAGCACGCCCAGCAATACATGGCGCACACCAATATCGGCAACCGGCTGGGTCTGTGCGGCCTGTCACTGCCCTGCGGCTTTTCCGCCGAAGGGCTGCCGATCGGCTTGCTGATCAACGGCAAGCCCTTCACGGAAGCGCTGGTCCTGCGCGCCGGTTACGCTTTTGAGCAGGCAACCGGCTGGAAGGACAAACACCCGGATTTGGGCTGGACGAAGAATTAGACCCGGCTCTAGCGCAGGACTCGGACAAGGCCCTGCGCCGGATCGATATGCAGATGGTCGCCGGTCCGGATCGCCGCGGTGATGTCCGTGTCGAACCGGTCGATCAGCGGCAATTGCGCGAAGGCGGCGCCCTGCGCCATGACGGGATTGGCGTCGTTCAGCAGCAGGGCGAGCGGCGCCATCTCCTTGCGCACCATCTCGCGCAGCATCCAGGCCGAGGCGACGCCCCCCTTGGCAGCGTTCAGGACCAAGATACGGCCGACATAATTTTCGCCATACAGTTTGTGCGAGGGGCGCGAGACGATTCCGCGGTCGCGGTCGAGATCGTAGCGCGTGCTGAAATTGTCGTGCGCCGCCAGCGCGATTCCTTCCACCGCCGGGCCAATTCCGACATGTCCCTTGAATTCGTTCATGGCAGCACCTTTCCGGCGATCGCGGATTCGATACAGCGCGGGATCGCTGCGGGGGTCGGCTTGTAGCCATAGCCTTCGCAGATATTTACCGCCTTCACCGAATGGGTCATCAGCCGTTCCCAGCCATGCGCCTCACGGATCTCCTTGGCGAAGGTGGCGAAGAAATCGTGGCCATGCACGACCCGGCCGCCGGCCCGCTCGATAACGCCATTGAGGCCGATGCGGGCGCAGGCCTCCTTGATCTCGATCGGCGTGTAGACCAGCAGGGTCGTGTCCGGATGCACGGTGCTGCCGTCCAGCAGTTCGGCGATCTGGACGATCTCCGGCATGTCGAGCTGCGGCGTCGCCAAGGCCACCACGTCGAGCTTTTCGCCGGCGCCGCCCCATTCATCGTAGAACTTATCCAGATCGCTCTGCGACAGGGTTTCCGGGGTCAGCGTTTTGCCGCCGCAAGCCGTCTCCCAATCCGGTGCTTCCGGCGTGACGCCGATGACATGAAACATGGCGATGGAACCATAGCTCGCCATCGACAGTGCCATGTGGTTGAGCTCCAGCACCGTCGGCCGGTCCCCCACTATCTCGATTGCCGGCACCGACCAGTAGGAGTTGAGGCGGCGGCCGATGAGGGCGCCGACCACGCCCCAATCGACGACGGTTGCGGGTGTGAAATCCAGTCTGAAAGCGTGCGTCGCATGGCGGGCGCCGTCGAGATGAAACCCGTAGCGCGGCACTCGTCCGGTGAAGAAGGCGGCGAGGCTGGAAGGACCGGCTTCGAAATTGCACCGCGCGCCGACGATTCCGTTCATATAGACCACCGACGGGGTGCCGCTGTAGCCGCAGGCCTCGCCGAAGGCGGGCGCGGTCACCGAGTGATCGTTGACATAGGCGTGCGAGGTGACGACGCCGAGTTTGCCGAGCGCATCGACCGCCTCCGCGCTTTGCGCAACCAGATCGCGGCCGGGCAGCAGAAAGCGGAACGTTTCCTCGTCGAAGCCTCGGAAATCCGCCGTCGCGAAGGCGCGCGGCCGCCGTTCTTCAAGCGGCAACGCCGCCAGCTCTTCCAGAAACGCGACCCCGGCATCGCCCATCGTTTCGCGGTCGGTGCTCATATGGATCACCCGCACCGGCACGAAATCCCGGGCGTCGAAAAACGTACCGACGCTGCGCTGATAGTCGATCGCCCACTGCGCCGCCCGGCCGTGCGCCCCCTCCAGCATCGATTGTTCGAGATCGTTGAGTTTCATCACCGTACTTTCCGCGGCTGCTCTACCGAACGCTTATCCGGCTGCGCAGGCTCGTCTGCAACGTCGAATGCAGAAAGCAGGTGCGCTTGGCCGAATGTGCCAGATCGCGGGCGAATGCCGCATCCGGCTCGTCCTGATTGAGGAACAGTTTCGTGCCGATGACCGGGGTCTGGCTGCCGTCGGCGCCGGGCAACGGGATGTCGATGGCCTGGATCATGCGGTAGTCATGGACAGGCCGCTTGACCGCCTCGGCATAGCGGCCGAGCTGCGTCATGAAACAGAAGCCAATCCCCGCGGCGATCAGACAGGCGCTGGACGGCCCGCCCGGCGCGCCCGCATCCGAAGTGCCGAGGATGTCGTAGACACTGGCGCCCGGCCGCGCGATGCCGGCCTGCATCGCGGTTACACCGTCGGCACGGGATTGCGCCGCCGCCGACACCTTGATCGGCCGGTCCTGCACCGCATCGGCACCCGTGCCGGTACCGGCTTCGAACGGCATATCCGCGGGCCGCAGGAACGCCTTCCGGACATAGGCCTCTCCGGCTGTGCCCAGCGCCGCTATCGGCAGGGTCTGGGCATCGACCTCCAAGTGGCATTCGGGCAGATCGAGCGACACCGGCGCGCCATTGGCGATCAATGCGAACTCGCTGGGGAAAACGCTTTTCATCAGGTAGCCGGCCAGGCCGCCGGAGACCGCCTGCAGCACCAGGCTCGACTTGTCCTTCGCGGTCAGCTGGTCGTCGGCGATTGCCGCCTCGACATCCGCGTCGTGGCCTTTGCCTTCCATCGTGCCGCGCAGGACCGATCCCCGTAGGCTGTAATTGTTGTCCAGCGCGACGGATACCGACTCGGCGGCGATGCCCTGTTCAGCAAGGCATTCGGCGATCGAGCCAGTGACCGAGCTGGCGAGCCCCGCGGCGAAATAGGCCAGTGGCGGCGGCGCCCAGTCGGTCCCGCCGAGACTGGTGCCTTCGTCGCAGAGAAGTTGCCAAGCTTCGCCGCTATGGGGCCGGAATATCTGGCCACGCTTCTGCATCGCGTCCATCGGTTCGAACGTGGCCCAAACCCGCTCGAACCCGGATGGCGGCGCCTGCAGCCCGCCGCATGCCGCCAGCGCGCCGGGCGCCAAAGGTCCGGTCTGGCGCAGAAAGTCATTGGCGTCCGGAAAACTCATACCGGCGTTCTCCCTGTTAAGAACAGGAGAACATTACCCGGTCGGCACCCGCCCCGATAGACCGGGCCGGAAGGGCCATCGCCCTATGTCTGGTGCAGCGTCCGTTTACCGGCTGACGAGCCGGAACCCATCGGCGGGTGTCGCCGCGGCGACCGGGCCGGGCGCGCCGA
>CAJWOT010000090.1 GCA_913044215.1 uncultured Rhodospirillaceae bacterium
TCCAGGATCGTCATCGCGTTGAGGAGCAGATGCGGCGTGCGGATGGGGTTGCAGCCGAGATAGAAGACGACCGGCACATCGCGGGCGCGCGGGTTACGTGTGAGTTTTTGGAACTCCGGCGGCGCCAATTGCATCGCCGCCATGATGCGGATTGCGCGCGCCATCTTGCGAAACAGCTGTGGCGTTTCGGAAACCACCTGGCTTTCCGACGTGTTGGCGAGCATCAACATGCGGCGCGGGTTGATGTCTTCCGGACAAGCGGGAATACAAACCCCACACCCGTTGCACTGATGCGCCCAAATTTTCGAATCACCGCCGAGCGGCGGACCACCGTCGAACAATCCAACAATCTCGTCGACGATTTCGGACGATCGATTGGCATCGATCCCCGCGACCGGGGTCACCGGACAGACCTCGACGCACTTACCGCAGCGCGTACAGTCATCGAGATAAACCGTGTTCGCCTGATTCAGATAGGCCTCGAGTGATGTCATGGTATTTCCTTCCATGACATCACCTTAGCTGAGAAACGGTGCCCTGTCAGGCCAGCGCTCTAATCGAGTTCGAACCCGTCCATACCGGAGTTCTTGCGGACCTTGCCGCACATCTCGCGGATCTTCGGACCAAGCGCAACCGGATCGGCCATCGCTTCGACCTCATCACCGCGGCGCCAGCCCTCGCAAACCGCGACCATTCCGGCACCGGCTTGGATGACGCGGCCGGTGATATCGCCGGCTTCCTCGCTGGCGAGCCAGACAACCGTCGGCGAGACCCAAGCGGGCGCCCGCTCTTCGATTTCGTCCTCGGTGTATTCGCGCAGATAGTCGGTCATGCGAGTATAGGCGCTCGGCGAAATCGCGTTGACGGTGACGCCAAGGCGGCCCAATTCGCGCGCCGCAATAATCGTGAAGGACGCGATACCAGCCTTGGCCGCACCGTAGTTCGTCTGACCAACATTGCCGTAAATACCCGAAGTCGAGCTAGTGTTGATCACCCGGCCGAACACAGGCGCATCGTTTTGCTTCGACATCGCGCGCCAATAGGCCGCCGCATGCCGGGTCGGCGCGAAGGTGCCCTTCAGATGGACATGGATGACCGCATCCCATTCTTCCTCGGTCATGTTGACCAGCATGCGGTCGCGCAGAATGCCCGCATTGTTGACCAGGATATCGAGCTGGCCGAAATGATTGATCGCCTGATCGACCATGTTCTTGGCGCCATCGAAATTGCCAACATCGTCGCCATTGACGATTGCCTCACCGCCCATCGCCTCGATTTCGTGCGCGACTTCCTGCGCCGGCGTCGTATCGCCGCCGCTGCCATCGACCGCGCCGCCCAGGTCATTGACCACAACCTTGGCGCCATGTTTGGCGAACAGAAGCGCGTGCTCCCGCCCGATTCCGCGCGCCGCCCCTGTGACGATCGCGACTTTGCCTTCACATAGAAGAGTCATTCGTTCCTCGCTGATTGGTTTTTTGTGCTGTGGCGGCAACTAATACACGTTGCCACCAGCGAGACAAAGGGCCGGTTCCGCCGGAGAACCTTCATTTGTCCGGACCTTTTACACGCATTAGACTGCGCTATAGGTTTCACAAGGAACACACTATGCGCCAAGTTCATTTCGTCGCCTTTCTGCAAGCACAGAACTGCACCACGCTGCCCGCCTCCTGGCGGCATCCGGATGCCCGTACCGACACTTATTCGCCGGAATACTACCAACACATCGCCCGGGTGCTGGAAGAAGGCAAGTTCGACATCGGATTCTTCGACGACAGACTGGCGATGCCCGACATGTATGGTGGCGACCACGCGGAAACGGTGAAGAACGGTATCCGCTGCGTGAAGATGGACGCGGTCACTTGCCTGATGACAATGGCGGCAGCAACGGAGCGGCTCGGTCTCGGCGCGACCTACTCGACGACCTATTACGAGCCCTTCCACGTGGCGCGGCTATTCCAGACCGTCGATCTGATGACAAAAGGCCGGGCTGCTTGGAACGTGGTCACCTCGGTCAACGACAGCGAAGCCAAGAATATGGGCAAGGAGCTCCATATGGAGCACGACACCCGTTACGACGAGGGCGACGAGTTCATGGAAATCGTGCTCGGTCATTGGGACAGCTGGGACGACGATGCCATCGCCGCCGACAAGGCGAACAATCTCTACGCCCACCCGGACAAGGTCCGGCGCATCGACTACGAAGGCAAGTTCATGTCCTCGCGCGGGCCTTTCACGGTGCCGCGGTCGCCGCAGGGCCATCCCGTCGTCATTCAGGCGGGTATGAGCGGTCGCGGACAGCAATTCGCCGCCCGCTGGGGCGAGCTGTTGTTCGTCGTCTATCACGATCTGGAACAGGCTCAGGCACGGTACAAATCGCAAAAAGAGATGACCGCCGCAGCCGGGCGTGATCCGGAGGGCATGAAGATCTGCAGCCTGTTCTATCCGATCACCGGGGAAAGCCGCGCAGAGGCCGAAGACAAGGCCGCCGCGTACGAAAAACTGCCAAACGATATGGATCAGCTGCTGTTGCTGTCCGAGGCGCTGAACTTCGACTTCGCGTCCAAGGGCATCGACGAACCTTTCACCGATGACGAGATCGCAGGCATCCAGGGCATGCAGTCGATGCGCGACCGGGTCGTGGTCCAGGAAGGCATCAAGAACCCGACCCCGCGCGACTTCATGCAGGTCACCGGCCGCGGCCTGCTGCGCAACGCCTGGATCGGCGGCCCTAAGGATATCGCTGACCGCATCGAGGAGTGGTGGGAAGGCCGCGGCTGCGACGGCTTCGTCATCGGCCCGACACACCAGCCCGGCTGTTTCGAGGAATTCGTGAAATACGTCATTCCCGAACTGCAGAAACGGGGCATCTACCGCAAGGAATATTCCGGCGCGACGCTGCGCGACCACCTGGGCCTGAAACGGCCAGCGATCGGCGACTGGCGCGGCAATAGCGACGCGGCGGACTGATATCATGCCAAATCCGTTCACGGTCGATGTGCCCGATGCGGTACTGGCGGACCTGAACGGCCGATTGGACAATATCCGCTGGCCGGACGAGCCGGACGAGGCCAATTGGGCGTTCGGGGCCAATCTCAGTTACATGAAGCGGCTCGCCACCCATTGGCGGGACGGGTTCGACTGGCGTGCAGCGGAAGACAAGATCAATCGCTTTCCGCAGTTCATCGCACCGGTACCGATGCCGAACGGTGACCCACTCGACGTCCATTTCATCCATGAGCGCGGCAGCGGCGACAACCCTCTACCCCTGCTGCTGATGCATGGCTGGCCCGGCTCGATTGCCGAGTTCCTCGACGTCGTCGAACCGCTGGCGCATCCGGAGCGCTTCGGCGGCGACGCCGATGACAGTTTCGACGTCATCGCACCGTCGCTGCCCGGTTTTGGCTTTTCCGGCATTCCGCCGATCACCATCGGCCCGCAGGCGGTCGGTGGGATGATGGCGCATCTGATGCGCGAGGCGCTGGGCTATGAGCGGTATGTCGCGCAAGGCGGCGACTGGGGCGGCATCATCGCAGCGCGCATGGCCCTTGATCACCCGGAAGGCCTGACGGCAATACATGTAAACATCTTGCCACTGCGGCCCAGCACCGGTCCCGACGACCCACCGCTGACCGAAGACGAAAAAGCCTGGTTCGGCTCGGTGAAAAAGCATCTCCGTCAGGAAACCGCCTATCAGGAAATCCAGGCGACGAAGCCACAGACGCTCTCTTACGGGCTCACTGACTCGCCCATCGGTCTGGCGGGCTGGATTGCCGAAAAATTCCACGGCTGGACGGACCCGGCTGCCGCGGAACCGCTATTTCCGATGGACGCGATCCTGACCAACATCATGATTTACTGGGTCACCGGCACCATCAACAGCTCGACCCGCATCTATCGCGGTTACAGGGAGGAACGGTGCGGCGGCCTGGCGCCTGGCCAAAAAGTCGAGGTGCCGATGGGCCTATGCCTGCCGCCGAACGATCTGTTTCCGCCGCCGCCTACCAGTTGGGTGCAACGCCTCGGCAATGTCACGCACGAAACGCGACTTGAGCAAGGCGGGCACTTCACGGCGATGGAAATCGGGTTGCCCTTCGTCGATGACATCCGGGCATTTTTCTGCTCATACCGCTGAGCGTGGCGCCACGCCTAGCGGTATTCATCGACATGCCGCCCTGGGTATGACCGCTATGCGCGCCGAGCCACATCGATCGCCTTCCACACCCGATCCGGAGTCGCCGGCATCTCGAAATGCTCGATGCCGAGCGGCGCCAGCGCGTTGTTGATCGCGTTCATGACCGCCGCCAGCGCACCCACGGTCCCCGCCTCGCCGACGCCCTTGACGCCCAGCGGGTTGGTCTTGGTCAGCACCGGGTGCGCGCCGACATCGTAGTCGCACAGGTCTCCGGCCCGCGGCATGCTGTAGTCCATGAACGAACCGCTCAACAATTGGCCGCTATCCCGGTCGTAGACCATATTCTCCATCAGGGCTTGACCGACGCCCTGTGCGATCCCGCCATGCACCTGCCCCTTGACCAGCAGCGGGTTGAGTTCGAGGCCGCAATCGTCGACGACCGAATAGCGGGCCAGCGCAATCTCGCCGGTCTCCGGCGTAATTTCGACTTCGACGATATGGCAGCCGTTCGGAAAATTTTCGACCTCGGGCGAATAGCTTGCCAGTTCCGCCAATGTCGGCTCCATGTCGGAGGGCAAGTTCGCCGGATCGAACGCCAACGCGACCGCGTCCAGAAACGGCATGCTGCGGTCGGTTCCGGCAATGGCGAACTGCGCCTCTTCGAAAGTGATGTCTTCCACGGCCGCTTCCAGCGCGTGTGCCGCGATCTTCTTCGTCTTGTCGATTACCTTGTCCATCGCCTTCAGAACGGCGGCGGATCCGATCGTCGCCGTCCGCGACCCGCCGGTCCCGGTTCCGAAGGACACGGCATCGGTATCGCCCTCGATTACCCGAACCCGGTCCGGATCGAGGCCCAGCGTGCCGCAGACAATCTGCTTGTAGATCGTCTCATGTCCCTGGCCATGCGGCGTGGTGCCGATCAATATTGCCGCATCGCCCGAAGGGTCGAAACGCAGCTCCGCCGTTTCCAGCTGCGCGGCGGCTGCCCGTTCGATCGTGCAGGAAACCCCGATGCCGCGAAGTTTGCCCGCCGCCTCGCTTTCCGTCCGCCGTACGGCGAATCCGTCGTAGTCCGATTTCGCCAAGGTCTTGTCGAGAACGGTCTCGAACTCCCCGCAATCGTAGGTAAAGGTCAGCGGTGTCTTGTAGGGCAGCATCTCGGACGGGATCATATTGCGGCGCCGGAGTTCCACCGGATCGATACCGAGCCGAGCGGCGGCAATATCGATCGTTCGCTCCAGAATATAGGACGCTTCCGGCCGGCCCGCCCCACGGTAGGGCGAGGTCGGCGAGGTGTTGGTCATCACGGCGGACACCGCGACATGCATCGCTGGCGTCGTATACACGCCCGCCAACCCGCCAACATTGCCGGTCGGTGCGCCCATACCCAGGAAGGCGACATACGCGCCGAGGGCGGCGCTCGTTTCCACGCCCATGGCGAGAAACTTGCCGTTCTCGTCGAGCGCCAAAGTGACATCACTGACATTGTCGCGGGCATGATCGTCGGCGGGGAAGCCTTCGCTGCGTTCGCACCGCCACTTCACCGGCCGGCCCAACCGTTTTGCAGCCCAGGCGACCAGTGGGACCTCGGGATAGATCGCGCCCTTCATTCCGAAGGAGCCGCCGAGATCACCGGTGACGAAGCGAATCTGGCTTTCCCGCACATGAAAGAGGTTCTTCGATAGAGTTGCGCGCCAGGCGTATGGACGCTGTACGCCGGTATAGATCGTGTAGCGTTCCGTACCGGGATCCCATTCGGCAAGTGCACCGCGCGGTTCCATCGCATTCGCGGTGATGCGGTTGATGACGTAGCGCTGCCTGATCACATGGGCCGCGCCCGCAACGGCGGCGTTGACCGCGTCCTTATCACCGACCTGATACAGAAAGGCCTCATTGTCCGGGCAATCGTCCCAGATCGCCGCCGACTGGCGCGCCAACTCGGTCACCACATTTACCGGCAGCGGATCGAAATCCACCTGCACGGCCTCGGCGGCATCCTTGGCCTGATCGATCGTTTCGGCCACCACCATGGCGACGATCTGCCCCACATGACGCACCCGGTCCGCCGTCACCGCCGGACGCGGTGGCCGAAACATCGTTGATCCATCGCGGCGCTTGTACGGGGAGGGCCCTGTGATCGAACCCAGCCCATCGGCCGCGTACTCTTTACCGGTCAAGACTGTCAGCACACCCGGCATCGCCGACGCCTCAGCGCAATCAATCGATGTGATCGAGGCATGCGCGTGCGGCGATCGCACCATGAAAGCATGGAGTTGGTTCGGCTGATTGAAGTCGTCCACATAATTCCCGGTACCGCGGAGCAACCGCGGATCTTCCGTGCGCGGCACCGCTTGGCCGACAGCGTATTTTGTCATTGTGTACGTCCCTGCTTCCGCCAGCTCAGCCTTCCATGACGCCGGCGATCGTAAACCCGCCATCGGCATAGAACACGTGACCGGTCGTGAAACTACATTCGTCGGAAGCGAGAAAGGCCGCGACCGACGCGATCTCCTCCGTCGTCCCGTACCGTTTGAGCGGCATCCGGTTCTGCGCACTGGCCATCAGCTCGCCTTGCACCTCCGGCCGCGTCAAAGTCGGCCCGGGCCCAACTGCGTTGACCAGAATTTCATGCTCGGCTAGTTCGATCGCCATGGTCTGGGTCAGATTGATGACGCCGGCCTTGCTGGCGCCATAGGCCGCCCTGCCGCGCCCCCCAAACGCGCCAGAATTCGAGGCGACATTGACGATCCGCCCACCACTGCCCTGAGCCACCATTTGGCGCGCCACGATTTGCCCGCACAGGAAGGTGCCCCGCAAATTGATGCCGGAAACCTTTTCCCAATGGGCATCGGACGCTTCCAGGAACGACTCGCGATCCATCACGCCAGCGCTGCATACCAAAATGTCGAGCCGGGACCAGCGCGATACCGCATCGTCGACCGCTCGTTGAACATCACCGCGCTGCGCCACATCGATGACGCAAACTTGGCCACCAATCTTTTCAGCTCCTTCCCGCGCGCGCGCTTCATCGATATCGCAAACGAGAACCTGTGCCCCTTCCGACGCGAGACGCGCCGCGATCGCTGCTCCGATTCCATGTCCGGCACCGGTGACCATCGCGACCTTGTCCTGAAACCGCATCTGCTGCCTCAACTTGCCCAAGCGGCAACCGGCCGCGCGTCGTCGCGCACTTGTGTCCGGTGCATATGGCGCCGTGTGGTCGGGTCCAGCGCATTTCGGCGGTGCAAGGCGCAGCGATTGTCCCAAATCACCAAGTCGCCGACCCGCCAATTCTGCGTCCAGTGATGCGGCCCGTTGTTGATGTGATCCCACAATGCATCGAGGAGCGCATCGCCCTCCTCTACCGACAGGCCCGGAACATAGGCGTTGGGCCGGCGGCCGAGAAACAAGGCGGGCTTGCCGGTCGCCGGATGCCGGATAACAAAAGGATGAACCGCTCCTGGCCGTTCTTCATGGCTGTAGGATTCTTCATAGCCGTGCCGCAAATCGCCCGATGACGTACGGGTAGCATCGTGTTTGCAGGCGAGGCCCTGAATCCGTTGGCGCAAATCCACCGGCAGCGTCTCGTAGGCCCTATACATGTTGTAGAAAGAGGTATCGCCGCCGGTCTCCGGCACCTCGCGCGCGTGCAGCAGGCTCGCTTTTGGGGGCACATCGTTATAGGTCATGTCCTGATGCCAGACGAGCTCTGAATTGCCCAGCGCGCCCAGTTCCTTGCCGTCCTCGACAATATTGGACAACACGGTGATTTCCGGCCGCGACGGGTCGTATGGCGTACCGCCACGCCCTGTCGGCGCCATATCGAGGTCGCCAAACCGGGCGCTGAAATCTGCCAGACTATCGTCGTCGAGCTTCTGGCCGCGGAAACGAAGGACGAGATTGTCGTGCCAGGCATCCTCGATAACCTTAAAGGCAGCATCGTCGATCTCGCGGAGATCGACACCCTCTATATCGGCGCCCAGCGCCGCCCCCGTCGGAACCACTTTCAGCGCGTTAGACATGGAAACTCCTCACCGTGATTACTCCTATTCCTTCGGCAACGCATCGCGCAGCAAAGTGCCGAACACAACCATTTCCGGGCTGGTGACACGGTATGTCCGGATGGCCGATACGATCGCCTGCCCTTGCGCTGCCGTCGGCGGGGCATAGCCTTCGGGCACGGGCGGCAGCTTCGCGATAATATCATCCGCCGCGGCGATAATCTCTTCCGCGATGGACGCCCGCGCCCGTTTCGCCGCTTCGTCGTGTAAGAGCGGTGCGATCAAGGTCGCCGCATGCGCCAGATAACCCGGCCAGTCCGCCAACAAACGATAGAGGCCGGGCACGAAGGGCTTGCCGCCGATCTCGGTTTTCAACTGCATTAGGACCGCTGCGACGTCCGGTGGCGCGCTATCGACGTCTGCCATCGCCGGCATCGGCGCCAGCAAATCCGGCGGAGTCCAAGTCGGTTCCGCCATCCCAGCCCCATCTGGCACGGCGCCGCCGATCAACCGCTCTATGATGCCGGCAAACAACAAATTGATTGGAGACACTCGCACGAAATTGTTACAGATGTTGCGTATCGCCCCAATACCCGCGGCCTCGACTCCGAGAAGACGCAGCGCTTCCTCCGAGAGCGCCGGAAAAGGCGCGATATCGATCATCTTTACACGGCGCCATGCGGTCTCCGGGATCGTGCCATCCAGGAAAGCCGGCCTGCAGATCGCCCAGGCATATTCCAGACAACCGGGCATGGTCGCCACATGGCGTTGCAGGGAGGAGACGTAAGGGACCCCGCTATAGACCCGGATTTCTTCGTAGATCCGCGCGAGTTCGCCGGTTACCGCTGATTCGGTCAGCTCGGCCATGGTCGTTTGCGCTGATGCGTTCATCCTGTCCCGTTCTTAGCTGCTTCCTGTGGCAATTGTCGGTGTCTGGCGGCAGTATGCGACGCCACACCGCACCGAGAAAAGCCCATGCCCCGTATCTCCCTGATCCACGCCGTTCCTGTCGCCATCGACCCAGTCGTCGAAACCTTCCAGTCAGACTGGCCCGAAGCGCAGGTATATAGCCTGCTGGAAGACTCCTTGCCGAGCGATCTTCAAGAGGCCGGCGAAATCGATCAGGCCATGATCGAGCGGTTCACGCGTCTCGCTGACTACGCGGCCGACACCGGTGCCGACGGTATCCTGTTTACCTGCTCCGCGTTCGGCACGGCGATCGAGGCTGCGGCCGCGGCGCACGCGCCCCTTCCCGTCCTAAAGCCGAACGAGGCCATGTTCGAAGAAGCGATGGATATGGGTAAACGTATCGGGATGATCGCCACCTTCCAGCCCAGCATCCCGTCGATGACGCAGGAATTCGAAGAGATGGCAGCCGCCACCGGTGCGTCGGCGAAACTCGAAACCGCCTGTGTTCCGGAAGCGATGGACGCCCTACGCGACGGCGATGCGGACACCCATAACCGGTTGGTCGCGGGCGCTGTCGATGAACTCGGCGATACGGATGTCCTGCTCCTGGCGCAGTTCTCCACCGCGCAGGCCCGCCTGGCGGTAGAGACGAAGTACGACAAGCCGGTTCTCACTAGTCCCGGCAGTGCAGTGCGCAAACTCCGCAGACTGCTCAACGGCTAATTCCACAAAAAAGGGCCGGTCGATGGACCGGCCCCCTTGCACTCTCGCGCAATATCTAGTTCATCGGCAGTCCCGGATGGACAGCCCGTGAATTCGCGATATCGACGAACTGGTTTTCAAGCGCCGGCATCGCGCTTTCCGCGATGAGTTCCGGCGTCCAGCCCCCATCATGATGAACCATCCGCGTCGGCCGCGGCTGACCGTATAGGGACAGCTCGCCGCCCCGTTGATGGAAGATCTGACCGGTCACATGGCCGGCCCCTTCCGACGCCAGGAAGGTGATCAGCGGCGCGATCGCGTCGGCCGGACTGCGCGACAGGCGCTCTTCGCGCATCTTCGCCGCATCCGGATCCTTCGGCGTCGGCACCGAGCGCGTCATGCGCGTGTCCGCCGACGGGCAGATCACGTTACTGGTGACGTTTTTGCTCTTGCTTTCCATGGCGACGATACGCGACAGACCGACAATGCCCATCTTCGCCGCGCCGTAATTCGCCTGACCGATATTGCCCAGCAGGCCAGAGGTCGAGCTGCACATGATGATCCGGCCATATTCCTGCTCGCGGAACAGATTGATCGCCGCGCGATTGACGTTGAAATGGCCGTTCAGATGGACGTCGATGACATCCTGCCAATCGTCCGGCGACATCTTATGGAACATGCGGTCGCGCAGAATACCGGCGGGGTTAAAGATGATGTGCAGCCCGCCGAGTTCGTCGCGCGCCTGCTGTACCATGCCGAGGCAGTCTTCATAGCTGGCGACCGAGCCGAAATTCGGCGCGGCTTCACCGCCGCCGGCCTTGATCGCGTTGGCGATTTCTTCCGCAGGACCCTGCTCGCCGCCTTCGCCGCCACCGCCGACGCCCGGATCGTTGACCAGGACCTTGGCTCCGTTTGCAGCGAACATCTTGGCAACCTCTGCGCCGACGCCACGGCCACCCCCTGCTACGATCGCCACGCGACCATCAAGCATGCCCATCTCTAAATTCCTCCTGTGAAGTATCGATTTATCAGTTTGGCTCAGGTCACTAGGGTGCGGGCGCACCCCGATCCTGTCAACCGACCCCGACTGCGACATTCGGTCAGGAACAGAGAGCGCTGCTCGTAGCTGCCAAGGTCTGCTCACCCTGTTGATTGTGCGCCGCGACCGTGACATGGACGCGAACCCTGTCTTCTTCCCGGCTGAAACCTTCGACCGTCCCGGACACATTCAGCGTGTCGCCACAGAAAACAGGGCGCAGGAATTTGGCGTCCATTCGGCCACCGACGACGAAGCCCTCGCCCACGCATGTTGTCATCAGGGTCGACACGTAGGCTGTGCTCATCATCCCCTGCGCAATAGTCGTGTGAAACCCTTTCGCCTTCGCCCAGTCCGGGTCGGTGTGAATGGAATGAGGGCGAACACCCGAATACATGTCGATCTGCCGCTGGGACAGGGTACGGGACAGGGGTGGCAACGCTTGCCCCACCTCGAGTGCGCCTACACGGCCTTCGCCCCGTTTGATGCCGGAATCGAAGGAAGTGGCAACGCACTCAGCCGGCCGGCTGCTGCCCGATGCCGGCGCCGTCTTATCCTTGAACAGCATCTGCACAAAACGGCCTGACACCTGCAACGCGCCGTCTTCCGCTGCCGTTTGATATTTGGTGATCATGTAGGGTTTGTTTCGGCGCATATACTTCTCGGCCAGCTTGCCCAAGGTTCTCGCCCGCAATCCCAGCCGGATCGGGCTTTCGAAATGATAGGTCATCCGGGCGTGCAGACCCGCGGGCACGACAAAATGGTTATGCCGCAGGAAGAGGGCCTGATTGGCCAGAAATGTCGGATGCGCAACGGGGTCGCCGAACGGGCCGGGCGCAAAAAACCAAGGATCGTAATCTTCTATCGCATACGCATAGGTCGCAACATCCTCGGGCCGTACCAACTGATCGTCGGAGCGGAATTCGGCACCTACTTCCAGAATTCCGTAGGAAATAGTTGGAAATCCGACTTGCGAGAGGGTTTCGGGCGAATAGGTCTTTTCAGCGCCAGGCGCTTCCATGGGTTACCTCTTTGAGCAGACAGCACAACTCCGGCGCCATGCTGTGCACTTTGAAGCTTGGGCGCGCATGGCAACAAGTGAAATTAAAAAAAGAATAATTTTTTCTATCAAAATTTCCGGGCTGCTTTTTCAGCAGAAACGCGTGGAACTAAGGCTTTTACAAGCGTTGACATATCAACAATTCCAACTGGAACATTATCCCGCGTCACAATATAGGAATGCGACACATCACCATTGGACTTTTCAATCACGCTTTCCAACGTATCATTTAAATTAACTTCACCATGGACGTCACTTGTTTTGTCTCCATTGATAGGTTTCATAATTGAACGTACACGCAAAACCCTGGCACGATTAATGTCACTGACAAAATCCTCAATGTAAGGGTCCTTAGGGTTGAGTAGGATTTGTTGCGGTTCGTCGTTTTGGACGATCAACCCATCTTTCAAAATCACCAAATGATCGGCTAGTTTAAGGGCCTCGTCGAGGTCGTGCGTGATAAAGACAATCGTCTTATGCAATTCACGTTGTAGTTCGAGCAGCAAGTCCTGCATATCGGTTCTAATAAGAGGATCAAGTGCAGAAAATGCTTCATCCATAAGCATTATAGGTGAATTGGATGTTAACGCCCGTGCGATACCCACCCTTTGTTGCATACCCCCTGAAAGCTGTCGCGGATAATGCTCCCCGTATCCATTAAGCCCAACTCGATCTAACCATTTTCTGGCCTCAGGTGTTGACTCTCTTTCGGATAGACCACGAACTGCCAATGTCGTTGCAGCGTTCTCAGTCACTGTCCGATGAGGCAACAGTGCAAATTTCTGGAATACCATAGACATTTTTTCGCGCCTAAGGCCACGCAAGGCCAATTCGTCATAATCGAGGACATTATCTCCATCAACTTTAACGGAACCGGCTGTTGGTTCTATAAGTCGGTTTAAATGGCGAATTAGCGTTGACTTTCCAGAACCAGACAGCCCCATGATAACGGTAATTTCGCCTTCACGCATATCGACATTGATATTCTGAAGGCCAAGGACGTGTTGATGTTTATCTAGAAGTTCGGTTTTGCCGGCACCAGAACGAACGTGTTCGAGGGCGCAAAGAGGATCTACTCCAAAAATTTTGTATAGTCCCCGGATAGAAATTTTGATGTTCTCTGACATCTGCAGTTCGGCCTTACTGAGACTTCTGAGACGCATTAATGCGGTCTAAAGCTGCTTTTGTTACCCGGTCTAAGATGATCGCCAGTAGCACGATGCCTAAACCCGAAACCAAGCCAACGCCAAGTTCAAGATTCCTAATGCCTCGCAATACAAGAACGCCAAGTCCTGGCGCAGAAACTAGGGAAGCGATTACCACCATCGCAAGGCTCATCATAATAGTTTGATTAACTCCCGCCATTATGTTGGGCAGCGCCAAAGGGATTTGGACGCCAAACAGCTTTTGGCGTTCTGTCATACCAAATGAATCAGCAGCCTCGATAACGTCCTCGTCTACTAGTCGAATGCCTAGGTCTGTTAATCGTATCACTGGCACAATAGCGTAGAGTATGATGGCGATGCCATACAACTTAGGTTCGGTGACGGAGAATAGGAAAATTAAGGGTATCAAATATACGAAGGGCGGCAATGTCTGCAGCATATCGAGTATAGGAATAATAATACGCTGGAGGTTATCACTGCGTGACATTGCAATGCCAATAGGGACCCCAAAAAACACGCACAGAAAGGCACAAACAAAAATTATAGACAATGTTTGCATTGCGTGATCGTAGTGGTCAATAAATGCTAAGAAACCAAGGCAAATCGCCACGAAACCAACTAATCGCAATGATTTTGAAGCTAAATAAACGATCAGCAATATAACTGGAAGCATCAACCACCAAGGTGCCACCTGAACAACAGATAGAATAAATTCAAGCATCCAACTTAGTGGCTGCGTCAATGGATCAAGGACAATCCTCAACGCGTCTTTTATCGCCAAAAAGACCTCTTCAACGCCCTTTGTAACATCTCGGGACTGCGGAAAGCTGGCGCAAGCCTTGTTAAGTGCATCTAAAGAAGGAAAGGAAAATTCCCACCAAGGTGCCGAATTAGCCTCGCCACCTTTTGCTTTAGCTAATAGGTCGGCCATTGAAATTGGTCCGTCGCTGGAATTTGCAGCGTCACACCACTCTCGGAGACCAAGGCGGTCGAATAAGCGTTCATATATTGTCAATAAACAAATTTCTCTACGAATCGTAACGGCTCAGCCGATAGACGCCGTACTGAACCGAATAGTTGCGGAGGAAACAAAAGGCCTTAGTCAGCCCGCGAGAGCCGGCACCCTCGCGGGATATTGTTTATGCTATTTTATAAGCGCCGAAAGTTTCTTACGTGCATCATCACTCACCCATGCACTCCAGATCTTGGACTGTGTTGAAAGAAAGCGGACCGCCGCCTCTTCAGCTGAAGCGCCCTTTGCCTTGCGCCAGGCTAGAACCTCATTCATCACATCAACATCAAAGCTTACTTTACTCATAAGTTTAGCCACCTCCGGCTCGCGTTCTTTAAGAGCAGCTGTGACGACAGTCAGGACCTGTGCTGGCGGAAAATCAGACACGCCAGGATTTGCGTTGTCTTTATTTTGGTTTCCTGAGTGAATTTTCTGGTCTATATCGCCGATTTTGACTTTAGACATTTTATATTGACCGAGGACGGCAGTCGGGCCCCAGTAATAGCCAAACCAAGGTTTCTTATCTTTGTAAGCTGCAGCAATTGAAGTTGCCAGCGTTTCGCCTGAACCGTGATTAAAAACCTTTATGCCTTTTGCAGACATATTGAAAGCCTTGATTAGGTTATCATTTACGATACGACATCCCCACCCATCAGGACAGTTATTAAACCGACCGCCTACAAGTTTTGGGTTTTTCAAAACTCCCTGCATCGTAAGCAGTTCAGGATGTTTGTCGGCAAGGTATTTCGGAATCCACCAACCTTCGACGCCACCAGGTGACAGAACATCAGCTAATGCCTCAACTTTTTGTTGCGCTGCTAATTTTTTGTAAGCATCGCCTGCTGAATTTAGCCAAAGTTCAGTGACAATATCGGGCTTACCAGTTTCAGCAAGAGATGCTACGGCGGTTGTCGTTGCTGATGGCACTTTTTTGACTTTACATCCGTAACCTTGTTCCAGCAAAAATTTTGAAACCTCTGTAATAATCTGAGACGACGCCCAATTCATCTCGGTGATTGAAACATTTCCACAGGCTGAGGCAGCTGTGGGTAT
>CAJWOT010000091.1 GCA_913044215.1 uncultured Rhodospirillaceae bacterium
GCGGCGCTCTGCGCGCCAGGATCCACGCAGACGACGTCCCGCAGCATCCGGCGACGAACGCCAGAGTCGTCGGTCGTCATTTCGATTGTGAATATCGTCTACGCCGCGACGATGGCGAATTCTGCTGGGTGCACGACCGCGGTCGTATAGAGACGATACCCGGACGCGATGCCGTGAGGATGATCGGTTCGCTCCGCGTTGTGACCGACCGGAAATCGTCGGAGGCAGGCCGCCGGGATGCCGTCACCTACGATGTCCTAACCGGCCACTTCAACCGTGCGCGGACCCGTGAAGCGATTGACCAGGCCATGTTGCAGGCACGCCGTTATTCGCAGTCCGGCGCGTTTATCGTCGTGGGACTCGATAACTATCAAACGATCACCGAGACATATTCGGAAGCCGTGCGCGACCAGGTGATCCTCGGCACAGGCTCCCGGCTTGAAGATAGTGTGCGGGCCACAGATGTCGTCGGTCGGATCGACCAGCACTGTTTCGGGGTCGTCCTGAACCGCTGCAACGAAGAAGGGGCGACGATCGCCGCCGGGAAAATCATTGCGGCACTTTCCGCATCGCCGGTTGCGACAAATGACGGTCAGGTCCGGGTTGCCGTTTCCGTCGGTATCGTGATGTTCCCGGACGCCGCGAAAACACCGGCGGCTGCGTTGAAAGGTGCCGAAAGCGCCTATCTCGCGGCAGTGCAGCATGGCGGGGGCGGGTTCAAAATATACCGCGAAGCCGATCGCAAACAGCCGCATGACAGCAGCCTGGTGGAGCAGGGAAAGGCTTTGCTCGATGCCTTGCGCGACCGGCGCGTGGCATTTGCCTACCAGCCGGTTGTGCGGAGCGGTGACGGATCTGTGGCCTACCATGAAACGCTACTCCGTCTAATCGATGCCGATAATGGTCCCTTCGAGGCGGCCACCCTTATCCCTGCGGCGGAACAACTCGGCCACGCGCGGCGCATCGATCGCTACGTGCTGGAGCTTGCCGTTGCCGACCTCACGCAAGATTCGAGTATCCGGCTGGCGATAAATATATCCGGATACACGGCGACCGACCGGTCATGGCTCCGCCTACTGACGAGCCTCGTCGGGGGGCGTCCGCAAATCGCCAATCGCCTGACGGTCGAGATCACCGAAACGGCGAAGCTGCACGATTTCGAAGAGGCGTTCCGTCTGGTAACCGCCGTCCGTAAATTGGGGTGCCGCGTCGCTCTTGACGATTTCGGAGCCGGGCACACATCGTTTCGGCAACTTAAAAGCCTGCCTGTGGATGTTGTTAAAATTGACGGTTCGTTCATCCGCGGCATTGCCCAGAACGACGCCAACCAAAGGTTTTTGAGTATTCTGTTGTCCTATACCAATGCCTTCGGGATCGAAACAGTCGCCGAATGCGTTGAGCAGCCGATGGACCGCGACTACCTGTCGACCAGCGGCGTAACCTATCTGCAAGGATGGCTGTGCGGCCGTCCGGCGTTGGACGTTCCCGTCGCCCCGACTGCAGCGTCACCCGCCGCGTAGTTCAGTCTATTTTCGGCTCATCGCCTCGATTTGCGCCTGCAGGGCATCGAGTTTCTTTTCAAGCGCGTCGATCTGATCCTGGTCGGCTGCTTCTTCTTTGGAACCCGGCGGCGGAGTATCCTCCGCGGTGGGCTGACCGAAGGGCGAGAACATCTGCATCGCCTTTTCGAACATGGCCATGTTCTGTCGGCCCATTTCCTCCAACTGACCCATTGGAAAGACGCCGCCCATGGAATCGCGCAGATATTCCTGCATCTGTTCCTGGTTCCGCGCGAACATCTTCATCGAGTGGTCTAGATATTGTGGTAACAGCATTTGCTGGGCGTTATCGCCATAGAACCCGATCAACTGCCGTAAAAAATCGAGAGGCAGCAGATTGTGTCCCTTGGCTTCTTCCTCGACGATAATCTGAGTCAGCACGGACCGGGTGATGTCTTCCCCCGTCTTGGCATCGTTGACGACAAACTCGACGCCGTCCTTGACCATCTGACACAGGTAATCCAGCGTGACGTAGCTGCTGGTCGCGGTATTGTAAAGACGCCGGTTGGCGTACTTCTTGATGATGACCGGTCCGTCGTCAGAGCCGTTGGATTTTGCCATTGGGTCCGTTGAGTCAGTTCGTGCAAGCGCGAAGCGCAGGAACGCATAGCACTCCCTTGTCGGTGAATCAAAGATTCGCTGCACTGCAACGAAGGTCGGCTGCTACGCCGGAGATGCGGCGCAATACGGCGGCGTTCCTAGAATGTTGACCCCCTCACCGATATACTCCAAGGATGCCCGAACAGACGGATATCGAAAGCTTGGCGCGCCGTTTCCTGGACCTCTGGCAGGAGCAGCTTGCCGCGATGGCGACCGATCCGGAATTCGCCAATTCGGCCGAGCGGTTCATGAGCGCCTTCGACCCCGGCCGAAGAGAAGGCGCCACCGGTGACCCGTCCGCAGACCCAGACGATGCGGCAGGGACCGCGGCCGCTAGCACTGCATCTGGCACTCGCGACGATGAACTGCGCCGGCTCGAGCGTCGCGTTGCCGCTCTTGAGGAACGCCTCGCTGCATTGGAAGGAGCCGCTTCAGCAAGCGGCAGCTGACCTCGCTACCGCAATCGCGAAGACCGATACCGAGGCGTTGCGCCAAGCGGTCGAGCGGGAGTCGTTGGAGCGGCTCGATCGTTTCCTGACGGGTGTAGAACATTACCGTCGTCATACCTATCGCCGCACCGCAGACACATCGTCGCCGGTCTGGACTGACGGCAACGCGACGCTATGCCGCTTTGGGGACGACGGTCCGGCGGTCCTCCTGGTCGCGTCGCTGATAAACCGATCCTATATCTTGGACCTGGGACCGAAACGCTCCTTCGCCCGTTGGCTCGCCGCCCGGGGATTTCGGTGCTACCTGCTGGATTGGGGGGCTCCGGGCGAACGTGAATGCCGTTTTTCGATCGATGACTACATTGCCGGACCGCTGCAAGCCGCCTTCGATGCGGTACGCACTGATGCCGGCGGCAAAGTCTCGATCCTGGGATATTGCATGGGCGGGTTGCTGGCCCTCGCCTTGGCATTGCGGAATCGGGCCGATGTCGCAAGCCTCGTCCTGTTGGCGACACCATGGGATTTCCATGCCGAGGATCCTGAGCAGGCGCGGACGTTGGGAACGGCGATGCGGGCCTTCGAACCGCAATTGCAGACTTTCGGCAGTTTGCCGACCGACACGCTGCAATATCTATTTTGCTTGCTCGACCCATTCCTGGGCATTCGCAAGTTCACGGCGTTTGCGGGCCTCGATCAAAACTCCGAGGCGGCCAGGCGGTTCGTCGCCCTGGAGGATTGGTTGAACGATGGCGTCCCGCTCGCCGCGCCGGTCGCCCGTGCCTGCGCGTTCGACTGGTATGGGAAAAACTCGCCGGCCCGCGGCGATTGGCACGTGTGCGGTGCGCCGATCCGCCCGGAAGATTGGGACGCGCCGGCCTATGTGGTGATCCCGGCCGCCGATCGCATTGTGCCGCCCGCTTCCGCCGAAGGCCTGGCCCGGGCACTGCCGAACGCGGCCGTCAAACGGCCGCGCGCCGGACATATCGGGATGATCGCCGGCCGTGGCGTGACTCGCTCGATTTGGAGCCCGCTGGCGAATTGGCTGTCAAAGAATTGTACGGCGGAACCCTGACTCGGCTTGATTGCGCCTCCAACGGCGCGTATATGTTGCATTGCAACATAATTTGGAATAGGCCGTGAACCGGGCCGAGTGAAATTTGTAGGAGGATAGAGGACGATGTCGGAAATTGTCATTGCGGGGGCGGTGCGGACCCCGGTTGGTGCGTTCAATGGTGGTCTGAGCTCGGTGCCGGCCTCCTATCTCGGCGCGGTTGCGATCAAGGAAGCGCTGAAGCGCGCCCAGGTCGAGCCCGACGATGTCGACGAGGTTATCATGGGCCAGATCCTGACCGCGGGTACAGGGCAGAACCCGGCGCGACAGGCGGCCATGGATGCCGGTATTCCAGTCGAAAAGACGGCTTATCAGATCAATCAACTCTGCGGTTCCGGCCTGCGGACGGTGGCGCTCGGTTTCCAGGCGATCAAGGTTGGGGACTGCGATATCGTCGTTGCCGGCGGCCAGGAAAGCATGAGCCAGGCGCCGCACTGCGCGCATTTGCGTGACGGTCAGAAGATGGGCGACCTGAACTTCGTTGATACGATGATCAAGGATGGGCTGTGGGATGCCTTCAACGGCTATCACATGGGCAACACGGCCGAGAACGTTGCGCAGAAATGGCAGCTTACCCGCGAGGAACAGGACGAATTCGCTGCTGCATCGCAGCAAAAAGCGGAGGCTGCGCAAAAGGAAGGCCGCTTCGCTGACGAGATTGTGCCGGTCACGATCAAGACGCGCCGGGGCGAGACCGTGATCGATACGGACGAGCATCCCAAACATGGCACTTCGGCTGAGACACTCGCGAAGCTGCGCCCCGCTTTTGAGAAGGACGGCACGGTCACGGCCGGCAACGCGTCCGGCATCAATGACGGCGCCGCCGCTGCGGTGCTGATGAGCGCAGAGGAAGCCGAGCGCCGCGGCGTGACCCCGATGGGCCGCGTCGTGTCCTGGGCGACCGCCGGCGTCGATCCGGCGATCATGGGCACCGGCCCGATCCCGGCCAGCCGCATGGCGCTGGAGAAGGCGGGCTGGACGGTTGACGATCTCGACCTGATCGAAGCCAACGAGGCCTTCGCCGCGCAGGCCTGTGCGGTCAACAAGGACCTCGGCTGGGATACGGACAAGGTCAATGTGAATGGCGGCGCCATCGCTCTCGGCCATCCGATCGGCGCCAGCGGCGCACGGGTGCTGGTGACCCTGCTCTATGAAATGAAGCGCCGCGACGCGAAAAAGGGTCTCGCCACGCTGTGCATCGGCGGCGGCATGGGCATCGCCATGTGCGTCGAAAGAGACTAACGGTTCACCGAAAAGGTTTTGAACGTGCTGCCTGTCTATCGATCGGCGGCACGTTCATCCCGCCAGAATGATGGGCGGCTTTTTGTCCTCCGTATCGCGCGGTTGGGCGCGAACGGCGGCTCAAGGAAAGCCTTAACAAGTGGTTTCGGTGCTTTCACCGACATGTGATTCGGCATTGAGCGCTCTCAATCCCTATTTTACCGATATGCGAAATCTGAAAACCGCTCTTTATGGGCTGGCAGCGTTGGGCCTCGCGATGTTTGGCGGGCCGGTCGCCGCGGACACAGGCTCCCCCGTCGTCGTCGAGCTATACACGAGTCAGGGTTGTTCATCCTGCCCGCCCGCCGAGGCGTTTCTGGGCGAACTGGCAAAGCGTCCAAACGTGATCGCGCTGGAGTTCCACATCGATTACTGGGACTACATCGGCTGGAAAGATCCGTTCGCGTCCCCTGATTACACCGCGCGCCAGCGCGCCTACAGCGCCAGAATGGGAGAGCGCTACGTCTACACACCGCAGATGGTCATCCAGGGCCAAACGCACGAAGTCGGTTCGAAGCGCTATCTGGTCGAGAAAAAGATCGCGCTAATCCGGGATAATGCGTCACCCGGGCCTGAAGTCGTGTTGAAGAAAGTCGATAACAGCGTGCAGGTGACGGTCAATGGGAAGCCCGGAGATGACGCTTACGACGTCTTCTTCGTCACCTTCGACGCCAAGCATGAAACCAAGATCCTGCGGGGCGAGAGCCGCGGCAAGGTGCTCCTGAACACGAATGTCGTCCGTGCCTTCGAACATATCGGCCGATGGACAGGCGATTCCTTCCAAGAGCTGGTGTCGCTCGCCGGCAAGAAGGGCGATGGCGGCTGCGCCGTGATCGTTCAGAAGGCCAATCAGGGTCCGATCACTGCCGCCGCCGTAATGGCCTACAAGGGCAGCTAGCCAATTCCCTTCGCCATGATTTCGGACATCCGCTGCGCGAAGGCGGCGGGGTCCGGCAAGGGTTCGCCTTCGAGAATGCGCGCCTGATCCAGCAGTAGCCTGGCCGCGTCATCGGTCGAGCCGCTGTCCGCCTTGGCCTTTGCTGCCAAACCTTTGATCAACGTGTGACCCGGATTGATTTCGAGGATGCGGGCGGCCCGCGTCTCGATTTGCTGATGCGCTTTCAACAAGCGCTCCAGGTTCATATCCATGTCCCCTTCATCGGCGACAAGGCAGACTGCGCTTTCCGTCAACCGGTCGGAGACGCGGATATCTTTCACGTCCTCGCCCAGGGCCAACTTCATCGCGGCGATCAAGCGGTCGATATCTTCCTGTGGCGTATCGTCCGCCTTTTTCTCCTCCGCGTCCGCTTCCGCGTCTTCGGATTTGATTTCGTCGAAATCGGCACCGCCTTGAGTCGCAGATTTGAAGGGTTGCTCTTCGAACATTCCCACCATTGGAACCCAGAATTCGTCGACGGGATCGCTCAGCAAAAGCACCTCGATCCCGCGCGAGCGGAACCCTTCGAGCTGAGGGCTGCGCGCCAGCGCGTCGACATCGCCGCCCGTGATGTAATAAATCGCCTTCTGGCCTTCCTTCATGCGGCCGACATAGTCGGTGAGCGACACAAGATTGTCGTCATGCGTTGACCGGAAACGGGCGAGGCCGAGCAACTCTTCTTTCTCTCCGGTAGGCTCGTACAGCCCTTCCTTCAGGACCGCACCGAAATTTTCCCAGAACTCGGCGTAGGCGTCGGGTTCCTTCTCGGCCTTGGATTCCAATTCCCGGATCACGCGGCTGGTCAGACCCGAACGGATCCTGCTCAACACGGCATTGTTTTGCAGCATCTCGCGGCTGATATTGAGCGGCAAATCCTCCGAGTCGATTACGCCGCGCAGGAAGCGCAGCCAGCGCGGTACCAGCTCTTCGCAATCCTCTGTAATGAAGACCCGCTTCACATACAGCCGCACCTTCGAGGTGCGGTCCTGATTGTAGAGGTCGAAGGGGCGGGACGACGGGATATAGAGCAGTCCCGTATATTCGATCATGCCCTCGGCGCGGAAATGCAATGTCGACCAGGGGTCGCCGACCATGTGCGAGACGTGGTGGAAGAACTCCGTGTATTGCTGTTCGGTGATGTCGTTGCGGGGGCGGGTCCACAAGGCGGACGCGGTATTGACGGGTTCGGGGTCGCCCTCCTCGCTGCCATCGTTGACCGTGATCGGGAATGCGATGTGGTCCGAATAGGTTTTGACGACCGTTTGCACCCGGAAGGTCTCGGCGTAGTCCGCTTCGTCCTCTTTCAGGTGCACGGTGATTGTCGTTCCGCGACCGTCCCGCTCCGCCTCGGTGACGGTAAAGGCGCCTTTGCCGTCCGACGTCCATTGCCAGGCCAGGTCCTCACCGGCGCGGCGGCTGACGACTTCGACCTTCTCGGCGACCATGAAGCAGGAATAGAAGCCGACACCGAACTGACCGATCAGCGAGACATCGTTCTTCGCGTCGCCGCTCAGCTGTTCCACGAAGGCGGAGCTGCCAGACCGCGCGATGGTGCCGAGATTCCCGATGAGTTCCTCGCGGCTCATGCCGATACCGTTGTCGGAGAAAGTCAGCGTCCGCGCGTCCTTGTCGGTGCTGAGCGCGATAGCGTAATCCGCGTCTCCCTCGACCAGATCAGGCTGCGTGATCGCCGCATAGCGCAGCCGGTCGCACGCGTCTGCTGCGTTCGAGACGAGCTCGCGTATGAAGATTTCCTTCTCGCTGTACAGCGCGTTCGCAACGATATCGAGCAGCCGACTCACTTCGGCCTGGAAGGTATGGGTCTCCCCGGGCCCCTCGGCGTTCGCGGTCGCTTCTTGATCTGCTGGTTTCTTGGTCTCTTCCGTAGTCATCGCTCTCTGGTTCCACCCGTGGAATTTTCCTGCGCGCTATATGTGATGATGACGCCGATGCTGCAAGAGGGGTAGCGCTATACAGCGTTCAACGCCTGTTGTTGAATGGCCGGCATGAAAGACGCCCTGGTCGATCAACGCAAGCGCTTGCTGGCCGCCGTTTTGCGCGACGTGGCGGACACAAGCCGCTATCTGGGGCGGGATTCCTTGGACCCGGCGACCTGTGCGGCGTTTCTGGCGGTACCGCGGCACGAATTCGTGCCTCCCGAAATTCGCGATCTTGCCTATGAGAACCGTCCCTTGCCGATTGGCGAGGACCAAACCATCTCGCAGCCTTTCATCGTGGCGATCATGACCGACTTGTTGGGGCTGACGCCGGACGCCCGAGTGTTGGAGGTCGGAACCGGCTGCGGGTATCAGGCTGCCCTGTTGGCGGAAATCGCGGACCGCGTGGTCACGCTGGAGCGGGTCGGTTCGCTGGCCGATGCGTCGCGCGCGCGGCTGAAGCGGCTGGGATACGAAAACGTCGCCGTTCTTCATGCCGATGGCGGGAAGGGCTGGGCCGCCGAGGCGCCCTATGACACGATTATCGTGACCGCCGCCGCCAAAAAAGTGCCGGAGGCGTTACTGCAACAACTCCGGCCCGGCGGCCGCATGATCGTACCCGTGGGGCGCCGGGGCTGGACCCAATCGCTGATCCTGTTCGAGAAGGATGCTAAGGGCACGGTGACGGAGGGCTGTCATCTGCCGGTCGCTTTCGTGCCCCTGCTCGACAATATCCGCGCCTGACGGCGGATTGCTGAGACCTCATAGGTCCACTAGGTCTTGATCTTGGAAGAGAATCCCGCAATGTTCGAGGGAACATGGCGCTGTTTGAGAAACGAGGCCGGATTCGGGCCGTTCTGGGGCCCACCAACACCGGCAAGACGTATTTGGCGATCGACCGGATGCTCGGCCACCACAGCGGCATGATCGGGTTCCCCCTGCGGCTGCTGGCACGCGAGAATTATGACCGGATCGTCGCGCTGAAAGGACGACGGTCCGTCGCGTTAATCACCGGTGAAGAGAAGATCGTCCCGCCGCGTCCGCGATGGTTCGTCTGCACTGTAGAATCGATGCCGCTCGACCGCGAAGTCGATTTCCTGGCGATCGACGAAATTCAGCTCTGCGCCGATACCGAGCGCGGCCACGTCTTTACCGACCGCCTGCTGCATGCCCGAGGCCGGGAAGAGACGATGCTGCTGGGTGCGGACACGATCGCACCGCTTCTGAAACGGCTCGTGCCTGACGCCGAGATCGAAACGAGGCCGCGCTTTTCGACCCTATCCTATGCCGGTGCGAAGAAACTGACGCGTCTGCCGCGGCGCACCGCGATCGTCGCGTTCTCCTTGAACGAGGTCTATGGGCTGGCCGAATTGATCCGCCGGCAACGCGGTGGCACCGCGGTCGTATTGGGCGCCCTGTCGCCGCGCACGCGCAACGCGCAGGTCGAGATGTACCAGGCTGGCGAGGTCGACTACATGGTCGCGACCGACGCCATCGGTATGGGCCTCAATATGGAAATCGAGCATGTCGCTTTCGCCGGGACGCGAAAATTCGATGGCCGCGTGCCGCGTCGTTTGAAGGCCGCGGAGATCGGTCAGATAGCCGGCCGCGCCGGACGCTATCAACATGATGGTACCTTCGGTGTGACCAACAATGTCGCACCGCTGGACGAAGAGACCGTCGAGGCGATCGAGACCCACCAATACGATACGCTCGAGCGATTGAGCTGGCGCAACCGCGAAGTCGATTTCCGGACGCCGCAGCTGTTGCTGGAAAGCCTGTCGCGGCGGCCTACCTCGCATCTTCTTTACCGCGCGCGGGAAGCCGACGATTTCCGCACCTTGAAAGACCTGGTCGCCGACCCCGACATCCTCGAGCGCGCGGCCAACCCGGCCGCGGTGCGCCTGCTTTGGGATGTCTGCCAGATACCGGATTTCCGCAAGGTGATGCCGGACATTCATGTCCGGCTGCTGAAGCAGGTGTATTTGAATCTCAGCACGCTCGAGGCGCGATTGCCGGAAGATTGGGTCGCGGACCATATCAATCGGCTCGACGATGTCGGCGGTGATATCGACACACTGACCCAGCGCATCGCCCATGTGCGAACCTGGACTTATATCAGCCACCGTCCGGATTGGCTGCCCGACAGTGCGCATTGGCAAGGGGTGGCGCGGAAGATCGAAGACCGTCTCTCCGACGCACTGCACGAACGGCTTCTGCAGCGGTTTGTCGACCGCCGGGCGCCGGTTCTCGCGAAACGCCGGCAGGGTGACGAGGCCTTACTGTCCTATGTCTCCAAGTCAGGCGAAGTCGTCGTCGAAGGGGTTGTCGCCGGTTCGATGGCGGGGCTCAAGTTCGTGCGCGACGCTGCGCAGAGCCGGGAGGAAACGCAAACCCTCGTCTCGGCCGCACGGTCGACCATCGCGTTGGAGGTCGAAACACGGGTCGGGGCGCTGTGCGGCGCGCCGGACAAGGCGTTTTCGCTGTCGCGGACCGGGCGTATCCGCTGGCACAACGAAGAGATCGGTTTTCTGCAGCGGGGGGATTCCGCGTTGCGGCCGAATATCGGTCTACTGCGCAACGAGTTCCTCGACGCAAAGGCACGAGACCGCGTTCACGCGCGTCTGTCCCGTTGGTTCGACTCGCATTTGCGCCAAAGATTGGGACCGTTATTCGCGACGGACGACGCCCCAATGGGGGCCGCAGCCCGAGGGATCGTGTTCCAGCTGTCGGAGAATTTGGGGTCGATCCGCAGTGCCGACGCGCGGAGCCAGATCGCGGCTCTGGATGGTGACGACAAGAAAAATTTGTCCAGGCTTGGATTGCGGTTTGGCGTGCACGCCCTCTATTTCGCGCCCTTGCTGCGGCCGGCAGCGTTGCGGTTGCGGGCGGTGCTGGCCGCCGTGTTTGTGGGGCACCCGGCACCGAAAGTGGGGCAAGCCCGCTCGGTACCGGTCGATAGTGTTCCCAAACGATTTTGGGAGTTGACCGGTCACCGCGTCCTTGGAGACCGGGCGATCAAGCTGGACAGTGCAGAGCGATTGGCCGCAGCGGTTCGCAAACGCGCGAAGAAGGGTGAATTTTCGGAAGATGCCAAGCTCGTCGCGATGACCGGGTGCGACGGCGCCGCTTGCGCTGCTGTGCTGCGCGATCTGGGAGTGCATGCGACGGCGTCGGAGACCGGGTTCGTGTTCCGGCAGAAAAAGCGCTCCGGCGGGAACGGCCGGCCGCGCCGTGGCAGGAAACGGGCACAATCGATCGATCCTGCTTCGCCCTTCGCCAAACTGCGCGAACTGGCCAGCGTGAAATGACGGAGAAGACAGCGGAAAAGCTGCGGCTGGACAAATGGCTGTGGCACGCCCGGTTTTTCAAAAGCCGGACACTAGCGGCGCAGCAGGTGGCGGCGGGCGGGTTTCGCGTCAATCGTGTGGTGGTGCGCAAGTCGCGCCACGCGGTGCAGCCGGGAGATGTGGTGACCTTCTCCAAAGGTCCCTATGTGCGGGTAATCGAAATCGTCGCGCTGGGCGAACGGCGCGGACCGGCGTCCGAAGCGCAAACGCTCTACCGCGATCTGAACCCGCCCGAAGCGCAGCCGAAGCCGGAGCGCGCCGCGGGTCCGGCCCGCCGCGATATCGGCAGCGGCCGGCCGACGAAGAAAAACCGGCGGGAGATCGAGCGGCTGTTGGGCAGGCCCTGAAACCGACCGGTATCAAGCTGATCGCGAAAATATTACCGAGAAATTGTTCGACGGCATGTCGACGACTTCCGTCAACGAGAGGCCGCGTGCCTCCGCCTCCGCCGCGACGGTATCCAGATCCCTGATGCCCCAGAGCGGGTTTTGTGCCCGCAGGCTGCGGTCGAATGCCTCGTTTGTCGGGGCGGTATGCGCGCCGCCGCGCTTGAACGGTCCGTAGAAATAGAGAATCGCATCGGCGCCGCGCAGGGTCCGCGCCGCGCCGTCGAGGAGACCAAGACAGGCCTCCCACGGTGCGATGTGAATCATGTTCACGGAGATGATCGCGGCTGCGTGTTCAATGGGCCAATCCGTCCAGGTGACGTCGAGCTCGACCGGAGGCAGCAGATTGTCTGCCCCGGCATCGGCTACATGAGCGGCGGTGCTGGCGCAGGCGGCGCGATCCATGTCGCTGGGTTGCCAAATTCGGGGCGCCAGCTTGGGCGCCATATAGCGTGCATGCTCGCCGCTGCCGCTGCTAGTTTCCAGAATTAGACCTTCGGGCGGTAACACGCGCTGAAGGACGGCGAGAATTGGATCGCGGTTGCGCAGGGCCGCCGGAGCGTGAAATCTGGGATCGGACATTTCACGGGTTATATCGGTGGGTGCCGCCGCCAACAAGCGGTCACGATAACGGGATCACGGCACGAAACGATGTGACATGGCTGCGGCAATGGTCTATGTCGCCCCCATGCTTGCAAAGGTTCGGAATTTTTTGTTGGAACGGGGCGGCCGCGCCGAAGCGGCGGACGGCCGTCATTCCCAGGATGAACTGCAATTGGCGGCGGCGGCGCTCATGGTTGAGGCAGCGCGGCTTGACGGCGCGTTCGACGAAACCGAGCGGGCGCATATCAGTTCTGTATTGCGGCAGCGCTTCGAACTGGATGCCGACGAGACGGAGTTGCTGATCGACGCGGCCGTCGGCAAGGTCGATGCCATTCCGGAGATCTACGGCTTCACCCGGACCATTCGCGACCATTTCAGCCATGACGAACGAATTGCGATGCTGCAGATGCTGTGGGAGGTCGCGTACGCCGACGGCGAATTGCACGATTATGAAGCAAGCCTCTTGCGTCAGGTTGCCGGACTTTTGTATGTCACAGACCAGGAAAGCGGGATTGCGCGGAAACGCGCCCGCGAACGCCTGGAAAGTTAGAATTCACAGCCTGTCCAGGGCCGGGCGGCAACTGCGTATATCGAGAGACCGAGGGAGAGTTCCACATGACCTACATCGTCAACGAGAATTGTATTAAGTGCAAATACCAGGATTGCGTCGAGGTCTGCCCGGTTGATTGCTTCTACGTTGGCGAGAATATGCTGGTCATCCATCCCGATGAGTGCATCGATTGCGGCGTCTGCGAGCCTGAATGCCCGGTCGAGGCGATCCTGCCCGACACCGAAAGCGACGTTGAGAAGTGGGTCGAACTCAACCGCGAATATGCGGAGCAATGGCCGAATATCACCCGCAAGGGCGAGAGTCCGGCCGACGCCGACGACTTCAAGGACGAGACCGGCAAGTTCGATAAGTACTTCAGCCCGAACCCCGGCGAGGCCTGAGCCCGGCTGGGAATCACCTCATTTTTGTGATATACTAGGCGCTCGTATTGAGAAAAGGCGAGCGGTACCAGCCGTCGTGCCAAGAGACGGTTTGGCTGGATAAGCACTGAAATTGCACGGAACGCTGTGGTCGATCTCCAAGGGCGGCCACGGCTTAAATTTAGCGTAGTTCCTGAAATTGGGGACGCGCCACAGACAAATCGATTTAATGATTACGAGAAGGGCGCATGAGCGATAAGAAACTTAAAATTTCGGCCGGCGATTATGTCGTCTATCCGACCCACGGTGTTGGGAAGGTAACCGGTTTCGAGGACCAAGAAATCGCTGGCGACAAGTTAAAGCTGATCGTTATTGATTTTCATAAGGATAGAATGATCCTCCGCGTCCCGGTGGATAAGGCTGAAACATCCGGACTTCGCCGATTGTCGTCGAAGGACGAAATGAAAGTCGCGCTTAAGACCCTAAAAGGCAAAAGCCGGGTGCGCCGCACGATGTGGAGCCGGCGCGCGCAAGAGTACGAAGCGAAAATCAACTCGGGCGATCCGGTTTCCATCGCCGAGGTGGTGCGAGATCTGCACCGCAATGCCGATCAGCCCGATCAGTCATACAGCGAACGGCAGATCTATCAGGCGGCATTCGATAGACTCGTGCGCGAACTGGCCGCGGTTGAGGATATCGACGAGGAAGCCGCGAGCGAGCAGCTCGAAACAGTTCTGCAGGCCGCGTAACAAACGAAAAATTGACGCGTCGGCCGTTATGGAAGGCGGCTGAAAATGTTACGGTCCCCGCATGAGTGAGGACCGCAGCATTGTCACGCTTCGACGTCCCCGGCGCGTGTGGGCCGTCGGCGCGATCCACGGCGATGCGGCGCGTCTGGCGGCGCTGCATGAGCAGATGCGCCAGAGGATCGCGTATGGCGATCGGCTCATCTATTTGGGAAATTTCCTCGGCTATGGCGCCGCAATCCCGGCCACGATTGCGGAGATGATGCGCTTTCGCCGCCTGTTTCTATCAATTCCGCCCTACATGGATCCCACGGATTGCGTCTATTTGCGCGGTGCGCAGGAGGAGATGTGGCAGAAGCTATTGCAACTGCAGTTTTCCCATCGCGCCGCGGAGGATCTCGCCTGGATGCTGGATCGCGGCGTGGCTGCGACGCTTGAAGCCTACGGTGGCAGCGCCGCGGAAGGGTTTGCTCTGGCGGAGAAGGGCGTCGTCGCCCTAGCCGGATGGACCGGTAGCTTGCGGGATGCCATGCGGGCGGCACCCGGGCATGAGGGTATGATGTATGCGCTGAAACGGGCCGCGATATCGCAGGCCGGGGGAACCCTGTTCGTCAGTTCCGGTATCGATGTCAGCCGGGCGTTGGCGGCACAGACGGACAGTTTCTGGTGGGCCGGACGGAGTTTCGCGTTGATCCGAGAATCCTATGAAGGTTTTCGCCGCATCGTGCGGGGCTACGACCCCGACCATGGCGGATTGCGCGAGACCGAAGTGACCGTCACGGTTGACGGCGGGTGCGGCTTCGGCGGCTCTCTGGCGGCGGTCTGCATGACGCCGGAAGGCGATGTCCTGGAACGGCTGGAAGCCTGATTTTCACCGTTAA
>CAJWOT010000092.1 GCA_913044215.1 uncultured Rhodospirillaceae bacterium
TGAACGCGCGCGCCGCAGGCGTCGCAGAACCATTCGAACCCGTCGATCACGCCGGCCGGCCTGGTGCGCTCGACGATCAGTCCGATGGTGTCCGCGGGCCGTTGCGGCGAGTGCAGCACATGCGGCGGCAACAGGAAGATTTCACCTTCGCGAATAGGCAGGTCACGCCGCACCCCGTCGTCGAAGACCTTGAGGGTCATGTCGCCCTGCAGCTGGTAGAAAATTTCTTCATACGGATCGTCGTGATAATCCGGCCGGTCGTTGGGACCGCCCACCACCGTGACGATGATTTGGTGGACGCGCCGGACCGAGGATTGATCCGGCCACCGGCCGCGCCGTAACATCAGACTCCCGCCGCCTACCCTGGAGCCTCCCATGATCGATCCTATTCGTCTTGAGCTCATCAAGAACGCGCTGGTCATGGTCAGCGACAATATGATGGTTTCGGTGCTCCGCACCTCGCGCTCGACCCTGATCAAATCGAACATGGATTTCTCGGCATCTATCCTCGACGGGGACGGCAATATGGTGGCGCAGGGACTGGCGCTGCCGGGCCATCTCGGCGCGACGATGCCGGCACTGCAGGGGTGCCTCGACTATTTCGGCGACGATATCGGGCCCGGCGACATCCTGGCGAACAACGACCCCTATGCCGGCGGCAGCCATCTGAACGACATTTTCATGTTCAAGCCCGTCTATCGGGACGGTGTAAGGGTCTGCTTCCTGGGCCTGATCCTCCATCACACCGATCTGGGCGGCCGGGTTGCAGGCGGCCAGGCGGCGGACAGTGACGAGATTTTCCAGGAAGGGCTCCGCATTCCGCCCAGCAAAATCTACGAGGCTGGCAAACCGAACGACACGCTGATGCGGTTGATCGAGCACAACACCCGCGTACCAAACACGGTGATGGGCGATGTGCGGGCGCAGCTGGCCGCCCTGATCACCGGCGCCGGAGAAGTCGAGAAGCTGATCGACACCTATGGCGCGGACGAGCTGACCAAATATATGGCGGCGTTGATCGACTACACGGAGCGGCTCGTGCGCAACGCCATCCGCGACCTGCCGGACGGCGAGGCGGAGTTTACGGAATATAACGACGATGACGGCGTCGGCGGCGGGCCGGTGACGATCCACGTCAAGGTCACCGTCCAGGATGACGAGATCACCGTCGATTTCACAGGCACCTCGCCGCAGATGGGCGGCGCGCTGCACACCAACTACTGGTTCACCGCGTCGCTCAGCTACGCCGCGCTGCGCACCGTGATGCCGGCTGACACGCCCAACAATGTCGGTTTCTACCGGCCGATCACGGTCATCGCGCCGGAAGGCTGCTGGGTCAATCCGCGCTACCCAGCGGCTGTCGGCGCGCGCGGGCAAGGCGGCTACCGGGTCCGGACCGTGGTGACAGGCGCGCTCACGACGCTCTATCCCGACCGCATGCCGGCCTGTCCCGGCGGCAACGAGTTCGGCCTTTCGGTGACCGGCATGACACCGGATCAAAAGCGCTTCCTGCTAGTGGAATTTCACAACGTCACCGGACGCGGCGGCGGCCCTGACGCGGACGGACAGGACGCCGGCCCCTACTGGCTCGGCAACATGGCCAACACGTCCGTCGAAATCATCGAGGCGGAAAACCCGCTGCTGATCGACGAGTATGGGTTTTTGCCGGACACTGGCGGGCCGGGCAAATACCGCGGGGCCCTCGGCCTGGTGCGGCAATACCGGTTGCTGGCCGAAGACGCGATCGTACAGCTTCGCGCTGACCGGCACGTCTACCCGTGCTGGGGCATTTTCGGCGGCAAGCCGGGTGGCCTCAGCCATTCCTACTTCGTACGCGAAGGGAAACGCGAGGAAGCGCCATCCAAGTTCGTCAAACCAATGAAACGCGGCGAAACCTTCCGCGCGGAAATGGCGGGTTCCGGCGGATATGGCGACCCGTTGCAGCGCGATGCCGACGCAGTGGCCGAAGATATTCGCCAGGAGAAGATTTCCGTCGCCCACGCCGAAGCCGAATACGGTGTCGTGGTCGATAAGGCACTCACCCTCGACGCGGCGGCAACGGCGGCATTGCGCGAAAAACGGGCGGCAAACTGATGGCGGAATACAGACTGGGCGTCGATATCGGCGGCACCTTCACCGATATCGTCCTGCTTGGCGATGACGGCGCACTATTCAACAAGAAAATCCTGTCGACGCCGGACGATTACAGCCGTGCGATCGAGGATGGCGTCCGCGAATTGCTTGAGACGACCGGTATCACGGCCGCGGAGATTGGTGAGTTCGCGCACGGCACTACCGTGGCGACCAACGCCATTATCGAGCGCAAGGGCGTCCAGGTTGCCTTGATCACCACCGATGGTTTTCGTGACGTCCTGGAGATCGCGCGGTTCCGGGCACCGCGTCTCTATGACGTCGGCTTCCGCAAGCCGGAGCCGTTGGTTGAACGCCGGCTGCGCTTCACCGTCCCGGAACGCATCACCGCCGCCGGCATGGTCGACAAACCCCTCGACGAAGAGGCGATGGTCGCGATCGCAGCGCGCTGCGCCGACGTGAATGCGGTGGCGATCTGTTTCCTCAACGCCTATGTCGATCCGCGGCACGAGGAGCGGGCCGCCGCGATCCTGCAAGAGCATCTGCCCGGCATTCCCGTCACCCGGTCCAGCGAGCTGGTGCCGCAGATTCAGGAATACGAGCGCACCAGTACCGCGGTGGTGAACGCCTATATCCGGCCGGTGATCGAACGCTACGCGGCGCGGCTCGAAGAACGGCTGGCCGGCATCGGTATCACCGCGCCGGTCAATATCATGCAGTCGAACGGCGGCGTGCTGCCGGCCAAGGTGGCGGCGCAGAAGCCGATTTTTATTATCGAGAGCGGCCCCGCCGCCGGGGTCGTCGGCGCCCAACGGCTCGGCGAGAAGCTCGATATCCCGGACTGCATCGTCTTCGACATGGGCGGCACGACGGCGAAAGCGTCGATTGTCGCGGACGGCACCTTCGCCATGGCGCCGGAGACCGAGGTCGGCGGCGATGCCGCGCTCGGCCATCGCATGACGCAGGGCGGCGGCTATGTGGTGCAGGCGCCGACCATCGACATCGCGGAAGTCGGCGCGGGCGGCGGCTCCATCGCCTGGATCGATTCCGGCGGCGGCATCCAGGTCGGCCCGCACAGCGCCGGTGCCGCGCCCGGCCCGGTCTGCTACGGCCAGGGCGGCACCGAGGCGACGGTCACGGACGCCAACTTGTTGCTAGGTTATTTGAACCCGGACGCGCTTGTCGGCGGGGAACTGAGCCTCGATTGGGAAGGTGCGGAAAAAGCGGTCACGGCCTTGGGCGACGCGCTCTGCCAAACGCTGACCGACACCGCCTACGGCATCCACTTGATCGCCAATGCGCGCATGATGCGGGCCTTGAGCGCAGTCTCCTCCGAACGCGGCCTCGACCCGGCCCGTTTTCCGTTGCTTGCGTTCGGAGGCAATGGCGGCGTGCATGTCTGCAACCTCGCCGAGGCGCTCGGCAGCAAACGGGTACTGGTGCCACCGGCGGCCGGTCTGTTCAGCGCCGTCGGGCTGCTGTTCGCCGAGACGGAGCATCAGTGCATCCGCGCCTATTACAATGCCTTCGACGAGCTCGACCTCGCGGACTGCAACGCCGCTTTCGCAGCGCTGACCGACGAAGCTGAAGGGTTGGTCGCGACCGACGGTTACGGGCCCGGCCAACGCCGCATCGCCTGCTCCGCCGAGCTGAAATATGTCGGCCAGAACACGGCACTGCCCCTGCCGGTCCCGGCCCTGCCGTTGGATGCCTCTGGGTTGGCGGACTTGGCCGAGGCCTTCGCCGTCGCACACGAAGCCACGTTCGGCTATCGCTCAGATGGGGAAAGCGTGCAATTCGTTTCGCTGAAAGCCGTCGGCCGGGGCGCGTCAGACGCACCGCGCATCCCCGACAGCATCGCCCTCAAACGCGACACCCCACCTCCGGCCGCCGCCCGAAAGGCCTATTTCGGTCCTGAGCATGGATGGATCGAAACCGCAGTCGTCCCGCGCGCTTCATTGGAGGGCAGCCCGCAAGCGGGCCCGCTGATCGTCGAGGAATATGATTGCACGACCGTCGTACGGCCCGGCTGGACGGCGACGCTGGATGGGTGGAGCAATATCGTGATCGAAAGAACGGATTAAGCTTTTTTGTCCGAGGTCACCGCACCATCAAGACATCAACGACCATCGCATCACCCGTACCAGCGCGCACCAATACCGGGTTCAAATCGCATTCGGTTACGAGGTCGCCGAAGTCCGATGCCAATCGCGAGAGGTTGACCAGCAATTCAGCGAGCGGCCTGCAATACGTTTCCGGCATCAAATTGCGGTAGCCGGAGAGCCGCGTGCCGAGCACCGTCGATGCGATCATGTCCCGGGCTTCGTCCAAATCAAGCGGCGCAAGTCCCAAAGCGCGGTCGGCGGTGAGTTCGACCAGTGTACCGCCCGTGCCGACGACCACTTTCGATCCGAAGGGCGGCGCGGCGACGAAACCGGCGACGGCCTCCAAGTCGCCGTCGAATTGCGTTTGGAGCTCGAAACCGTCGATCACCGCCGATGGCGCTGCGTCGACGACGCCCCTTTCGACGGCGGCGATCGCCCTCTCCAACGCCGGAACGTCCGTCACATCGGTCACGACCCCGCCCAATTCCGAACGGTGTGCGATATCGCGCGAGGCCACCTTGACCACCAGGGGGAAGCCGACCTCCGCGGCGCACGAGACCGCCTCAGGACTGTCCCTGACGACAATCGAGGTGGCGACCGGAATATCATAGGCACGCAGGAGCCGGAGACACTGGTCCGGTGAAAGCTGTCCCCGTTGACCGGCGAACTCTTTCCGCAAGACGGCGATTTCAGATTTTGGCGCAGGTTCATCACGCACTTTCGGCCGCGCCACTTCCCCGGCATAGCACGACCGGATACCGGCCAGTCCTTCGCGCAGCCCCCGGATCACGGGAATGCCGCCTCCGTCGAAGGCCGCCAGCATGTCCGGATGAAGATCTTGCGACGAGGGGGAGATGGCAACGATCGGCTTTCCGGTCTTGGCGGCGCTACGGCAATAGGCAGCGGCGACGGAAAGGTAATAACGCAGCGAGCGGTCGTTCAGGCTGGTCTGGCAGTCCTGAATAAGCGCCAGCGCGGCTGTTTCCGGACTGGCGAGGATCGCGTCTATGCCCCCTTCATTGTTGCGCGTCTCCCGGCCCACGACCGCGCCTAGATCGACCGGGTTGTTGCCCGGGATACCCGGCAGGATGTCTTGCAAGGTTTGCATTGTCGCGGTCCCGAACGTCGCCAGCGCGACACCGACGGTTTCTGCGACATCGCAAGCGAGCGCCGTCTGGCCGCCCGATATGCCGGCGATCGCGAGGCTGCCCAGTCCCGGCTTCCGCCCCCAGGCGGCAAGGCATTGCAACGCGGCAATCAGCTCATCGTAATCATCGACGACGGGAATAGCGCATTCCCGGAAGAAAAGTTCATACGTGTCCGCATCGCTGGTCAGGGCGCCGGTATGCGCCCGCGCCGCCGCGGCACCGGTGCGCGACCGTCCGATATTGAGCACGACGAGCGACTTGCCGTTGTCAAAAAGACGGCGCGCCGCCTCGGCGAACGCACCGGGATGTTTGATCGACTCCAGGATGACGCCGACGGTCTTTGTATCGTCATCCGCCACGAACCAGCGCATGTAATCCGCCGCGGTGAGCTGAAACTCGCTGCCGACCGTGACGATCTTGGCGAAGCCGAACGGTGCCGAATTGATCACGGAAATTGCCGCCGACCCAGACTGGGCGATCAACGAAACCGGACCGGGCCGGAGCGACTCCGTCGGCTTGGCCGGATAGAGGAAGATGCCGTCCGTACAGTTGATCAGCCCCATGCAGTTGGGGCCGTGAAGGTTCATCCTCAGTTCGTTCGACAGATTCCGGAATGCACCCGTTTCTTCCGCCGTGAACCCTGCGGCGAAGAAAATCGCCGACGCGACGCCGGCAGCATCCAAAGCCGCTGCTGTATCCGCCGCGGCACCCGCCGGGACCGAGGCGATGGCGAGATCAACACCGGGCGGCAAATCAGCAATCGACGAAATCGCGGGCAAGCCGTCTATCGCGCCCGCCGTCGGATGCACCGGCAAAATTTCACCCGCGTAGCCGCGTGCGGTGAGATTGTCGATGACGATATTGCCTTGGCTCTGGTTACGCGAAGACGCACCGACCACCGCGATTCGCCGCGGCCGGATCAGCGTCTCGACATCGCGTAACATCAATCGGCGAAGAAGTTAATCGCGTTCCGGTAGAGCCATTTCTCCTTCACCGCCTCTTTCAAAGGCAGGTTCATATACTCGTCGATGAGTTCGTCATAGCCGCAATTGAACAGATAGCGCGAGAAGCCGGTCATCACTTTGTCCTGCAACAGCGTGTTGCCGAACTGAAGGAACTGCTCCCAACCGGAACCGCTGGTGCCGAAATGCCGCGGACGGTGAGCGGCCGTATCGCAATACAGCTTCGGATGACGCCGCATCAGTCCGATCATGTCGCCGACCCAGGGCCAGCCGGCAAGCCCGGCGACCATCCGCAGCTCCGGAAAGTCGATAGCGATCGTGTCGAGATGACGCGGATGGCCAAGCTCATACGAACGGTCGTTTGCATAGGTCATCGCGGTGTAGATTCGCACCGGCACGTTCAGCTCGCAGCATTTCGCGTAGAGCGGATAATAGCGGCGGTCGCTGGCGGCAAGATTGTTATAGAGCGAGGAGACCCGCAGCCCATCGGCGCCGTCTTCGCGGACCAGCCTTTCCAGTTCGCGCACGCCGCGCATACCGTCGAGTGGATTGATCCAGGCGAAGATCTTGAACCGGCCGGGAAAATCGCGGTGGATTTGGCCGATTTCCGCGTTCGGCGCACCGGTCAGCAGGCCGAACTCGACGCCCGACGCATCCATTTCCGCCACGGTCCGCTCCAGACTGCCCGGGTCCTTCGTTCCGCCGGTGTCACCGCCGCCGAATATATGGTTGTAGTTGTCGAAACCGTAGCCATCCGGCCGGTCCAGGGATTCCGGAAAGGGCGTGCCCGGACGGTCCCTGATCGCCTCGCCGATTTCTTTTGCCCGGCCGGTCTTCGGCGCGCCGATCTCCATATCGATGACCTTGGTCATGTCCGTTCCTTTCCTCTGTGACGTAACTCAAGCCCCTACAGTGGGCGACAGAACCGGCGCCGGTCAAACCGCCCGCCTGACCCGGAAAAATCCATAGACGCTGGCCACCAGCCAGAACCCTTCGATCAATGCCGCCGACAGATTGAACTCGAAGTAGAGCGAGTACAGGATGAACGCCGATCCGAAACCGTTCAGGACCGAAAAAAGCGGCCGTTCGGAAGAGATCTTGCCAAGCTGCAACAGCGAATACATGCCGACGACGAGCACGACGCCCGCCGACCCGACGATGTCGTGAAATTCCAGGTTAAAGTCCAAAAGGGGTCTCCCTAGACCGGATGGATCTCACGCAAGGTGGTGCGGTGCATGAGGCGGCGGTGGCTGTCGAGATCAAACGGGGTCGCGGCATGCAGGGCGCGCCGGTTGTCCCACAATACGGCGTCCCCGACCCGCCAGACATGGCGGTAGACGAAAGCATCCTGCGTCGCATGCGCCGTCAGACCGGCCACGAAGGCCAACGCTTTGTCCAGCGGCCAACCTTCGATCCCGACCGTGACCTTGGCGCCGAAATAGAGCGCTTTGCGGCCGGTCACCGGATGATGCCGCACTAGCGGCCAGGTGACCGCATCGGGCACCGGTGCCTGCCGGCCCGCGTCATAGGGCTTGTCCCCGGATTGTTGCTGCAGATAGGCGCGCAAGCCCGAGACGGAGTGGACCGCGTTCAGGGTCTCATAGGATGCCTTATCCTCGGCCGAGAGCGCGTCATAGGCGCTGTACATGCAGGCGAACAGGGTGTCGCCGCCATCGGGCGGAATTTCCTTGGCGTATAGCATCGAGGCGCGGGCCGGCACCTCGCGATGGATATGGTCCGTGTGCCACTCCAGATCCTCGCTGCCGGCCTGCGGCGCGAAGGTCACCGGCCGCGCGCCAGTATTGCCAACGACGAAGATTTCCGGATGACCGTCCAGCCGGGCATCTATATTGCCGGTTGGCTCCAGCGGCCCCAGCGCGGCCGAGAACGCGACCTGTTCTGCCGGGCTCATCACCTGCTCTGGAAAGATGAGCACGCCATGGCGTTCCAGGGCGGTTTCGATCGTGTCGATCAGGGCCGCATCCGGCACCTGGCGCATGTCGACGCCGGTCACCGTCGCACCGATCACGCCCGCCAGATGGGCGACAGCGACGGCCATCAGCCCAGGGCCTCGCGCAGCGAAGCCGTATGGTTCGTGGCGGCGAGCTGCAGGAAGCGCAGATCGGTCTGCGTCGTCACGAAACGTGTGCCCTTGCGGATGAAGTCGACCTGACGCGCCAGATCCCGTTCGCCGCCAAGCCCTGCCACCTTACCGTTCGCAGCGCAGGCTTCGATCACCCGATCGATGGCCGCCACATGCTCGGGCGAGCCAAATTGCCCGGGCATGCCCATATCGAGCAACAGGTCGTTGCTGCCGACATGCACCACATCGACGCCATCCACAGCGGCGATCGCTTCGACATTCTCCAACCCCTCCCGCGTCTCCACCATGCAGACGACGAGGGTGAGATCGTTGATCCGCACCGTCGCCTCGCCCACCGGCAGCGGCTCATAGTCGAAATGCGGGAACGCGCCGCCAACCGACCGTTTGCCGACCGGCGCGAACTTCGCCCGGTCGACTCCGCGCTGGGCTTCCGCGCTGGTATTGATGTCGGGGAAGACGATCCCGGTCACGCCATTGTCCAGCAGCAGCGCCGTGTTGGGATCGTCGCAGCTGCGCACGCGGACCAGCGGCGCCACCCCGCAACCGAGTGCCGTGTGCGCGATATGGCCCACCGTCTCCGCGTCGTAGAGACCGTGCTGCATATCGATGAACAGGAAGTCGTGACCGGAAGATTTGGCAATCCGCGCCACGTCGCCGGAGCGCGCCAGGCGCACATTCATGCCCAGCGCGACACCGCCGGCGGCCAGACGCGCCTTGACCGGATTCTCGCTCACCCGCCCCTCCTATTTAACGGCGGAGAAGCTGGTCGGCTGCAGCATGTAGTTCACAACCTTGGCGACGATTTGACCGTCCTTCTCGGTCTCGGCCCGCTTCTCGAGCCATTCCGGATCGGCGGCGAACTTGTTCCACTTCTCCTCGCGCTCCGCCAGGCTTTCCCATTCCAGCAGGTAATAGAGATCCTGGTTCGAATCGCCGACCAGCATCGTCCAAAACCCGGCCTGACGGATACCGTGCTTTTCCCACAGTTTTAGCGTGATCGTATCGAAACGGTTCAGCAGTGCCGGCAGACGGCCAGGCACGCAGTGATAGATACGCAGTTCGTGGATCATAAGGACCTCCCAATATTTACTCTTTTCGCTCGAACCAGTTTGGCACGGAAACCGGGCAAGCAACAGCGGTTGACGCTGTGCGGCCAATCGACACGCGATCCGGTTTAATCGTGCGGCGCGATTCGACCGGTGTTAGGTTGCGCCACGATGAGAAGAGTTCGACGACGCCCGATCATTCTGCTGGCCGCCCTTGCTCTCGGCCTGCAAGCCATGTTCGCAACCGGCCTTCAAGCCGCGATCGAAGTGGACAGCGGCGTCATCCGCATCGTCACATTGTGCACCGGCGAGGGATTCAAGCGGATCACCCTCGACCGCGAGAACCGACCGGTATCGCCGAGACACGACCATGAAGAATGCCCGGAATGCGTTCTCACCTGCGCCAACGCGGCCGCGTTAATTTCCGAAGCGGCGTATAAATTCCCGCCGGCGGTGCGGCAAGCCGGGCAGTTCAGCCTTGCCCAAGTCGAAGTCGCTTCTTCACCCGTTCAACGTCCCTTCGGACGCGCCCCGCCACACTCCGGACGCTCTATCACCTAAAGACGCGTAACGCGGCAGCCCCTGCGGGAAGCCGCCAATTCGGAGAATCAAATGGAGTTTCTAAAATTAGTCGCTGTTGCGATAAGCCTCGCAACGGGCTTCAGTGCGGCTGGCCAGGCAGGCGAAACCAAACATGGCGCCTTGACGATCGACAGCGCCTGGGCCCGCCCCTCTATCGGCACACGGGGCAATAGTGCGGCCTATATGGTCATTAAGAATAAAGGTCCCGCGGACCGGCTAATCGCCGCGTCAACGCCGCAAGCCGGCAAAGTCGAGCTGCACACCCATATCCGGGAAGGCGATATCATGCGCATGCGTCAGGTTGAGGGCGGCGTCCCTGTGCCCGCGCAAGGCAGCGTGGCCCTGAAACCGGGCGGCTATCATGTCATGATCATGAAACTCAATGCGCCGATCGAAAAAGGCGGCATGCTGCCGCTCACCCTCACCTTCGAGAAGGCGGGCACGGTGACGGTGCATGCGGCAGTGGCGATGAAAGCGGGCGCCACAGGCCATTCCGGCATGAAAGGACACGGCCATGACAAAGGGCATGGCCATAAACACAAATAATCGGTTGGTTTAAAGCCGTGGGAAAACCGCATTCACGAGACCCTGTCTCAGGGCCTCGGGATGCGTCCAGGTGCCATGATCGCGCCACCAGATGGCATCGATGTCAAGCGCACTGAGCGCCTGCACCCGCTCGGCCACCTCCGCGCCGGAGCCGAGCGCGTTCATCGCGGCCACGACATCGTCGGGGATCCAGGCGGTGGCCCGCTTGGCCTCCTCCCAATCGATCGCATGGCCCAAATCGGGATAGGGCTGCGGGATGTTGTCGGGCACCGGCGGCGGCGTGAGACCAGCCCGATCGAACAGCTCGCCCACAAAGCGGTGCCGGCACAGATTGCCGACGCAAGGCCGCATCGTGTCGATGGCGCGCTGCCGATCGTCATCGACGCAGGCGGTGATCACGAGTGTTTTTTTGACGTCCGAGGCTGACCGGCCGGCCTTCGCGATGCCGGCATTGACATTTTCCAACGCCCATTCGACGCATCCGGGGTGGGCACCAACCATGATGAGCACGCCGTCGGCAACCTCGCCCGCTGTCTGCAAGGCCTTCGGGCCGCTCGCCGCCATGATGATGGGAATGTGCGCCCGCGGCGGATCGAGTTCGATCTCCAAACCGCCCAATTGCGTGCGTTCGCCGGTGAAAATGCTGCGCCACAAAGCCGCCGCTTCACGCATAAGCTTCAAGGTCGCAGCCTTCCGTCCGATTATATAGGCAGAGCTATAACCGGTGCCGTACGGTACCTCAGCGCGGCCATCCGACACCTCGTCCAGCGTGACGATGGCGCTGCCGACGGCCACCGGATGGCGTGTGATTGGATTGGTGACCCCCGGCCCGAGCCGAATTTTCGATGTCTCCAGCGCCGCGCAAGTGAGATGCATGTAAACATCGCGCCACAACCCGGCGAGCAACGGCGTGTCAGGGACCCACATGAAATCGAATCCGTCCGCCTCGACCTGCCTGGCGTAGGCGCCCGTGTCCTGGGGGGTACCGACCATAGGGACCCGAAGACCGTGTTCGATTGTCATGGCATTCACTCACGAAAAATTAACGGGAAGGGTCCGAACGATAACCCATCGCGGACGTTCGCGCGAATTGGACAAGACGACCGCAATACCGGAAGCTGTGACCGCAATGGTGCCAGGAGACCGAGATGACCGACAGTGCCGTAAACAGCCTCGAACTCGCCCAAGACATGGCCGCGATCGACACCGCTTCCTTGACACCGGAGGACATCGCGCAACTCGAGCGTCTGATCCTCGACTACACCGCCGTGGCGATGTGCGGCTCGGTACAGCCCTGGGGGCGCAAACTGAGGCAGTGGGCGCGCGACCAGAACACGAGCGGGAAAGCGCGGCTTATCGGTTCCGGCGACCTGGCCAATGCCGCAACCGCAGCGCTCGCCAACGGCACCGCGGCCCATGGGTACGAGCTGGACGACACCCATGAAGCGTCGAACAGCCATCCCGGCGCCGTCGTGATTTCCGCCGCCCTTGCGGCCGCCGCTGAAACCGGATCGAGCGGCCTCGAAACGCTTGCCGCGATCGCAGCCGGGTACGAAGCGATGGCGCGGATCGGCCGTGCCTCCACCTCACCGGAAGTAACCGAACGCGGCTTCCACGCGACCTGCCTGTTCGGCCCGTTTGGGGCGGCGACAGCGGCGAGCAAGCTGAAGGGCCTCGACGCGGACGGGTTGACCCGTGCCTGGGGCTTGGCGCTTTCCATGGCGGGCGGTGCACAGCAGTTCGCGCATGAACCGCAAGGCACCATGGTGAAACGGATGCATGCGGGCCTTCCCGCAATGCATGGGGTCTTGGCCGCCGACCTGTCGATGCTGGGTGTCACCGCGCCGGCCGCACCGTTGGAGGGGCCGCTTGGCTTCTATCATCTCTATTCCCGAAATGTGCGGCCGGAATTTCTGCGCCGTGCGCCCGGCGCACCGCTGCAGATCCACGCGGTCAGCTTCAAACCCTATTCCTGCTGCCGCAAGTTTCACGCCATGATCGACGCGCTGGAGATTGCCACTGACCATTTCGCGCTCGATCCTGAAAAGATCGTCAAGATCGATGCTTTCTCTCCGGGCAACGCCATCAAGAAGCACGCCATCCGCCGGCCCGACTCCGTCATGGCGGCGCAATACAGCATGCCGTACATCGTGGCCGCGACCCTGTCCAAGGGCCCACAAAATTACGGCGCGTTCGAGGCGGAATTCCACAACGATCCGCAAATACTGTCGCTGATCGACAAGACCGAAGCGCATCACGACTCGGCACTGGACGCACATTTGCCAGAGAATATGGGCGGTGGGGTGGCGCTGCATCTCGCCGATGGCAGTATCCGGCAGGCCGAGGTCATCGAAGCGCTGGGTTCGCCCGGCAATTCGCTGTCCTTCGACGGAGTCGTCGAAAAGGCCCGCGCCGTCACCGCACTGATCGGCCCCTTGATCGACGTTGATGCGATCGCCGATACGGTCAAAGGGTTTTCGGATATGGATGATGTCGATGCGCTGACCCGTTTGCTAGCGGTCCCCGGTTACGACGGCGACGCCGAAGCCGCCGCTGCGGAGTAGCTGATCGCTCGGGCTTGGCGCGCGAAAGACCAACGTCGTCCAGCTAACGCTGGCCCGGCGGTTGTCCGCCCGCCGCGATTCCGCGTGCCGGCAGCGTATTGTTTCCAACCCCGACGTCTCCGCCAGCGTTACTGTTTCGGTCCCGGTGACTGCAAACATCCGGCGCCCCGTCGGGACGGGCCCGTGCCGTAAAGTCATGACGACGGTGCCGCCAGGAGCCAGCAACGACGCGATAACGGGCATCGCCCGGCTCCGCTCTTGCTCGTCCAGATGCATCCAGACCGCAGACATGAGGATGAGATCGAATCTAGTGCCCCGTCCCACGACAGTCTTGAGCGCAGGTAGCCCATCGTCGACCCATTCGATTGCCGCCGACGGATGCAATTCAGCGGCCGCCTCTCGCAGGGCGGCGGTCGGTTCCGCCGCGACGGCCCGGTTACCTTTTGCCGCCAGATGGGCGACGTCGCGCCCGGTACCGGCCCCGACATCAAGAACGTCGCTAGCGTGCGCAGGCAACAGATCCAGGACGGCCTCATGCGCCTCCTCGAAGCCGCAACTTTCGTAGCGAACGAGAAGCTCGGGCGCCTCCTCCGCGTAGCCAGCTGCCCCTTTTACGTCGCAGGTCACAGCTGCGGTCAAATCGGCACGGAACCCCGCACCACGGTCCGATTCAAGATTCGGATATGGGCTTCGATGTCGTAATTGTCGACGGCGCGGTGCAACAGGGAGCAATTGTCCCAGATCACCATATCGCCTGACTGCCAGCGATGGCGGTAGACGAACCGGTCCTGGGTCGCGAAGTCTTCCAGCTCTTGCAGCAGCGCTTCACCCTTGTCGACCGGCCAGCCTTCCACGTGCGAAGTGTGATTCCCGATATAGAGACCCTTCAAGCCGGTCATGGGATGGGTCCGGATCAAAGGGTGGGTTACTGGTGGTGCGTCGAGGATCTCCTGCGCCGTCGCCAATCGGCTGCCGTTCTTCTGCCGCGAGCGCTCCCAGCTGTGCACGATGCGGATATCGGCCAGCTCCGTTTTCCGCCTTTCCGGCAGCGCCGCGTAGGCGGCCTGCATATCGGCGAATTCCGTATCGCCACCCGCCGGCGGCAACGTGACCGCGTAGAGCATCGTCGCGAGCGAAGGGCGCGGCATATAGGACTTGTCCGTGTGCCAGGAGTAATTCCCGATATTGCGGCCCCGCGCCGGCTTGCCGTCTTCGTCGAGATTGTTGACCGGATGCACCTCCGGTACCGCATTGCCGCGGAACTCCCGATTGACGTGCGGCTCCAACTCACCGAAGCGCCTGGTAAAGGCAGCCTGCGCGGCGGGCGCTAAGTCCTGATTACGCAAAACCAAAACCTTAAATCGGCCGAGCGCTTCCAGGATCGAGTCCCTCGCAAAATCGTCAATTGGCGTCGCCGCGTCGAAACCGGTGACCGCCGCCGCCATCAAGGGCGACAGCGGACTGATCTCGAACGGCCAGTCTTCGGCCGGCTGCCTGTTCGCCATAACGGCTCCTTTCCGCTTGGCACAGACTAGCAAACCACCACACCAAACGCTTGTTCCCATGA
>CAJWOT010000093.1 GCA_913044215.1 uncultured Rhodospirillaceae bacterium
AAAGATTCGCAAAGGTCGAACAATCACTGTGAGGAGGCAGGGATTTATGAAACCGAAATTTAAGTTGCTGACAGCGGTCGTCTCGCTGGCGGCCGTGACCCTCGGCGCGCAAGCGGTGGTGGCACAGAAGGAGGGTGGCATCCTAAAAGCCTATCACCGCGGCACACCGCCGAGCGGGTCGATCCACGAGGAAGCGACCAACTCGACGCTGACGCCATACATGCCGGTGATGAACAATCTGATCATGTATGATCAGTCCAAACCGATTAACAGCCTGGACACGATCGTGCCGGACCTGGCCGAGAGCTGGTCATGGAGCGACGACAACAAGAAGCTCACCTTCAAGCTGCGCCAGGGCGTTAAATGGCATGACGGCAAACCCTTCACCGCCAAGGACGTAAAGTGCACCTGGTGGGACCTGCTGTTGGGCAATGGCGGCCGCAAATACAAGCTGCGCAAGAACCCGCGTAAAGCCTGGTACAAGAACCTCAAAGGCGTGACCGTCAATAACGATCACTCCGTCACCTTCGAGTTGGGCCGTCCGCAACCGGCCTTCCTGACTCTTCTGGCGTCGGGCTACTCGCCGGTCTATCCGTGTCACGTCTCGCCGAAGAAGATGCGCACGCACCCGATCGGTACCGGTCCGTTCAAGTTCGTGTCCTTGAAGCAAAACGAAAGCGTCAAGTTCACCAAGAACAAGGACTATTGGAAGAAGGGCCTGCCGCATCTCGACGGCATCGAATGGACAATCATCAAGAGCCGTTCGACCCGCGTCCTGGCCTTCATTGCGAAGAAGTTCGACATGGCCTTCAACGGCGATGTGACGGTGCCGTTGCAGCGCGACGTCGCAGCGCAGAATCCGAGCGCCGTGTGCCAGCGTGTCATGGGCGCCAGCATCAACCTGATCGTCAATCAGGCGAAGCCGCCGTTCGACAACGCAAAGATCCGCAAGGCGATGGTCCTCACCCTCGACCGCAAGTCGGTCATCGACATCATTTCCAAGGGTGAGAACAAGATGGGTGGCGCGATGTCGCCGCCGCCGCAAGGCGTCTGGGGCTTCACGCCTGAGTTCATCTCACAGGTCGCCGGCTTCGATCCCGACGTGAAAGCGAACCGGGTAAAAGCCCGTAAGCTTATGGAAGAGGCGGGTTACGGACCGGACAAGCGCCTGAAAGTCGAAGTGTCGACGCGGAACATCGCCACCTATCGCGATCCCGCGGTGCTGCTGATCGACCATCTGAAGGAAGTCTATATCGACGGTACCCTGAAGACGATCGAGACCAGCAACTGGCATGCCACGGTGGCCCGCAAGGACTACATGGTCGGCCTGAATGCGACGGCCGTCGGCGTGGACGATCCGGATGCGAACTTCTTCGAGAACTATTCCTGCGGTTCGCAACGGAACTACACGGGCTACTGCAAGCCGGAGATGGAAGAACTCTTCGTCAAGCAGTCGATGATGACCGATCAGAAAGCGCGTAAGCAGCTCGTCCTGGAAATCGACAAGACACTCCAGGAAGATGCGGCGCGTCCGATCATCATGCACAACCAGTCCTACACCTGCTGGCAAGAGCACGTGAAGGGCTACGTCGCCCATGTGAACAGCCTGTACAATGGCTGGCGCATGGAAGACGTCTGGATCGACAAGTAATCAGACGACAACCCGGAGCCGCGCCACTGCGCGGCTCCGGTATTTTTTAATCGGTTTCTTTTAATTATTCCATCGCGCGCAAGGGTCGCCGTTTGGTGACCAATCGGGAGGCACGGTCTTGGCTACCTATCTCGTAAAGCGGTTCCTGCTGATGCTGCTGACGCTCATCGGCATGTCGATCATCATCTTCGTCCTGTTGCGGATGATGCCCGGCAACATCGTCGACATCATGTTCGACTCCGCCGGCTTCGTCGACCCGACGGAAAAGGCGGAGATCGAGAAGGAACTCGGGCTCGACCGGCCGATCCCCGTGCAATACATGGACTGGATCATCGGCCTGCTGAAGTGGGATCTGGGCTTTTCCTATGTTTCCGAAATGCCGGCCGTCGACGAACTAGGCCCCCGCATTCCGATTACGGCGAAACTCGCGGTCATGGCACTCGGATTTTCGGTCCTGTTCGGCGTACCGCTCGGCGTGATCAGCGCGGTCAAACAGGATACCGCTCTGGACTATACCCTCCGTGTCATCAGCTTGAGCGGCCTGTCGCTGCCCTCCTTCTGGCTGGCGCTGCTGATCCTGATGGCGTCGCTCGCCCTGTTCGGTGACATTCCCATCTACACCGACCCGCCGGAAAACTTATGGGACGAGCTGCTGCTCTACACCATACCCGCAGCAGCCGTCGGGTTCCGAAGTTCGGCCCTGATCATGCGGCTGACCCGGTCATCAATGCTCGAAGTGTTGCGGCAGGATTACATCCGGACCGCCCGATCCAAGGGCGCGTCGGAGAATTCGGTCAACTATTCGCACGCGCTGAAGAATGCCTTCCTGCCCGTCACCACGATCATCGGGATCGAGGCGGCCTTTCTGATCGGCGGATTGATCATTACGGAGACCGTGTTTAACATCCCCGGCGTGGCGCACTTCCTGGTCGAAGCGATCCTGATGCGCGATTACCCGATCGTGCAGAACCTCGTGATGCTGATCGCGCTGATCGTAGTCACAGTGAATTTCATTGTCGACCTGACCTACGGCGCGCTCGATCCGCGCATCAAATACGGCGAATAGGGGAGGCTCGACATGGTGCAAATCGACCAACAAGCCGAACTCGCCCGGGCCGGCGCCAACATCGAGGGGCGCTGGGACGCCATCGTCCACTTCTCGAAGAACTTCCCGTTGGCCGTGACTGGGATCGTGATCGTCATCGTCTTCGTGGTCATGGCGCTCTTCGCCGAGCTGATCGCGTCGCACGATCCGGTTCAGACCAATTCCGCCCTGTCGCTCGGCGCGCCCAGTGCGGACAACATCATGGGCAACGACATGATGGGGCGCGACATGTTCGCACGCATCGTTCACGGGTCTCGCATATCGCTCATCGTCGGTGTCGCCTCAACCCTGCTGGGGGGCGCTATCGGCGTCTTCATTGGGCTGATGTCGGGCTACCTGCTCGGCTGGTTCGACCTGATCATGCAGCGCATCATCGATATCATGCAGGCGCTGCCCCTATTAGTGCTGGCGCTGGTGATGGCGGCGTCGCTCGGCCCGTCGCTGGAGAACACCATTATCGCCATTTCGATTCCGTTGGTGCCCAGAGTGGCGCGGGTCGTGCGGTCGAGCACCCTGGCCCTGCGCGAAATGCCGTTCGTCGAAGCAGCACGCGCCGCCGGCATGGTCGAAATGCGCGTCGCGATCCGTCACGTGCTGCCGAACACCTTAGCCCCACTGATCGTGCTGGCGACCGCACAGCTCGGTGCCGCGATCCTGGTCGAGGCTTCGCTCTCCTTCCTGGGATTGGGCGTGCCCGAACCGCACCCCTCCTGGGGCCGCATGCTGTCCGAGAATGCCGCGGAATATGCGCGCGTGGCACCCTGGCTGGTGATCTTTCCCGGTCTGGCGATCAGCCTGGTCGTATTCGGCACCAATCTGCTGGGCGATGCACTGCGTGACATCCTCGATCCAAGACAGCGCGGCTAGCCCTTCCCGTAAAACTCTGACGAGCAAGTAGATGACCGAGACAATGAGTGACGAGAAGGTGGCGCCGGTCGCCCCGCAGGACGCCGAACTGGCAATGGAAGTCGAAGGTCTTCAGACCTTCTTCTTCACCCGCCAGGGCATCGTCAAGGCGGTCGATGACGTTTCCTTCTATCTGAAAAAGGGCGAAACGCTCGGCATCGTCGGCGAATCCGGCTGCGGCAAGAGCATCACCGCCCTATCCGTCATGCGGCTGGTGCCGGACCCGCCCGGCAAGACCGTCGGCGGCTCCGTCAAACTGGATGGCCGCAGCCTACTCGAACTGTCCGACGACGAGATGCGCGACATCCGCGGCAACGAGATGTCGATGATCTTTCAGGAGCCGATGACATCGCTCAATCCGGTCTTCACCATCGGCCATCAGATCAGCGAAGCGCTGATCCTGCATCAGGGCATGAACAAGGCGCAGGCGCTCCAACGGTCGGTTGAAATGCTGGATCTTGTGAAGATTCCGGAAGCCGCTCAGCGGGTGAAGGAGTATCCGCACCAGCTGTCCGGCGGGATGCGCCAGCGGGTGATGATAGCTATGGCGCTGGCCTGCAATCCGAAGGTGCTGATTGCCGACGAGCCGACGACCGCTCTGGACGTCACCATTCAGGCGCAGATTCTCGACCTGATCCTGCAGCTTCAGCAGCAGCTCGGCACCGCGGTGATTCTGATCACGCACGATCTCGGCGTCATCGCGGAAACCGCGCAGCGCGTCGTCGTCATGTATGCTGGCAAGAAGGTGGAGGAAGCCAGCGTCGAAGATCTCTTCGCCGAGCCGATGCATCCCTACACGCATGGCCTGCTGGCATCGGTCCCGCACCTTGACGTCATGAAGGGCGAAGACAGCGACGCCGTTGAGCGGCTCGAGGAAATTTCCGGCATCGTGCCGCTGCTGCACAATTTGCCGCCGGGCTGTACCTTTGCCCCGCGCTGTCAGTTCGCGGACGATAAATGCACGAGCGCCTATCCCCCCTACACGGAACGGAAACCGGATCACTGGGTCGCCTGCTGGCATTCGGACCGGCTGTATGGAGATAACAATGACTGAGGTCGCAGCCACGGACGCGAGCAATACGCCCGTCCTGAAGGTCGAAGGGCTGAAGAAGCATTTCCCGATCAAAAAAGGGATTCTGTCCCGCACGGTCGGTCATGTTTACGCGGTGGACGGCGTCAGCTTTCACATCAACGAGGGCGAAACGCTCGGTCTCGTCGGCGAAAGCGGCTGCGGGAAATCCACCGTCGGGCGCACCGTCCTACGCTTGCTGGAGCCGACGGAAGGCGCGATCGAAGTCGATGGCACCGACATCACCGAGCTGGACAAGCCCGGGCTGCGCGACTTCCGCCGCGAGATGCAGATCATCTTCCAGGACCCTTACTCGTCGCTCAACCCGCGCATGACGGCGGGCGATATCGTCGGCGAATTGCTGAAGGTACACGGCATCGCCGACGGCAAGGAGAAGGAAGAAAGAGTCGCCGAACTGTTCGACCGGGTCGGGCTGCGGCAAAACCAGATGGAGAATTTTCCCCACCAGTTCTCCGGCGGTCAGCGCCAGCGCATCGGTATCGCCCGCGCCTTGGCGCTGAATCCGCGGCTGATCATCGGCGACGAGCCGGTATCAGCCCTCGACGTGTCGATCCAGGCGCAGGTCATCAACCTGCTGATGGATCTGCAGGAGGAGTTCAAGCTCTCCTACCTTTTCATCGCGCATGATTTGGCGGTCGTCGAACATATCAGCGACCACATCGCCGTGATGTATCTCGGCCGAATCGTCGAATACACCGACAAGAAGACCCTGTTCACCAGCCCGCAGCATCCTTACACCGAAGCGCTGCTGTCCGCCGTACCGATCCCGGACCCGACGATCAAGCGCAAGAAGATCATCCTGCAAGGCGATGTCCCCAGCCCGATCAAACCGCCCTCCGGCTGCCATTTCCACACGCGCTGTCCCTATGCGGAAGAACGCTGCAAGGTGGAAGTCCCGACGCTGAAAGAGATCGCGCCTGGTCACCAAGTTTCCTGTCATCTGCGCTGATCCGCAACGCGGGCGAACCGTCCCGGCCGGGCCATTGCCCGCGGTTAGTTTGCAGGCTAATAATTAGCGTCCTAACGTAATACGCTGAACCGCGGACAGGGGAATATGGGAACGCCGTCGGACAAGCTGATCGTCAGTTTTGCCAGACGCTTGGCCGAAACCAATCAGAAATGGCGTGCCGAGCTGGACCTCCGGCTGGGACCGCTGGGGCTGAGCCAAGCGCGCGGGCTGATCCTGCATTACCTGTCGATCCATGGCGACGGGCTACAGCAGAACGAGCTGGCCGAAATCGTCGGCATCCGCGGCTCGACCCTGGTGCGGCAGCTTGACCGGCTCGAATCGGACGGCTGGGTGGCGCGCCGCAACGATCCGGAAGACCGTCGCGCCAAGACGATCCACCTGTCGGACAAGGCCGCGCCCATGGTGCGCGAGATCCAGAACATCGTCGAACAGCTGCGCTCGGAGTTCCTGTCCGGCCTGACGGACGCGCAACTCCAGACCTGTTTCGCCGTTTTTGATCACATCCATGACCGAATCAATGCCAGCGGCGGCCGCGACGCGCCGGCACGTGTGGCCGGCAACCGCTGAGCAATACCGCAAGAGGGAACGAAAGATGCAGAACGAATTGGAATATGTCGGGCTCGGCCTTTACTGGAACGACCTGACGGTGGGTCAGAAGTTCCGCACCATCAACCGGACGGTGACCGAAACCGACCTGGTCAATTTCATCAACGCGACCGGCATGGTCGAGGTCATGTTCACCGATGCGACCTTCGGCGATGCGCATGGCGCGGTGAAGGGCCGGCCGGTGCCGGGGGCGCTCTGCTACACCTTCATCGAAGGGTTACTTGTTCAATCGACGATGCAGCACACCGGTCTCGCCATGCTGGAGACGACCTTGAAGATCAAGGCGCCGACATTCGTAAACGACACGATCCATGGCGAGATCGAAGTCACCGCCGTTCGACAGACCAGTAAGGGCAACCGCGGCATCGTCAGCACCACCAACAATATCGTCAATCAGCATGGCGACGTCGTCGCCACCTATGACGTCACACGGATGATGGCCGGCCGCGACTGACGGCCCGCCGGAAAGAACAGATTGGGAGACAAAAGTGATAAATTTGGAAGGAAAGACATTCGCCGTCACCGGCGGCGCTTCGGGCATCGGCCGTTCGACCGTCGCAACATTGTGCGAGGCGGGGGCGACCGTGTTCTTTGGCGACATCAATGAGAATGGCGGCGCGGAAACGGCGGCACAGGTCGGCAGCAGCGCCACCTTCGTTCCCCTCGATCTCACCGATGACGCCTCGATCGCCAGCTTCGCCAAGACCGCGCAGGATGCGGGTCCGGTCGACGGCGTCATCAATGTCGCAGGCTGGGATATCATCCAGCCTTTCATCGAGCAGGAGCCCGATTTCTGGGAAAAAGTGGTTAAAATCAACCTGATGGGTCCGGTGAAGTTCACTCGCGCCTTCCTCGACCCGATGATCGAACGCAACGCCGGCAAGGTGATCAGCGTCTCCAGCGACGCCGGCCGGGTCGGCAGCATGGGCGAGACCATGTATGCCGGCGCCAAGGGCGGCATCATCGCCTTTTCGAAGTCGCTGGCGCGCGAAGTGGCGCGCTACCGCATCAACGTAAATTGCGTTTGCCCCGGTCCAACCAATACACCGCTGTTCAATGCGCAGCCGGAACGCATGCGCGAAGCGCTGACCCGCGCCATCCCCTTCCGACGGGTGGCCGAGCCGGAGGAAATCGCCGATGCGATCCTGTTCTTCGCCAGCGACCGTTCAAACTACCTCACCGGCCAGGTGCTCAGCGTGAGCGGCGGCCTGACCATGGTCGACTAAGCGCGACCGCCACACCGAATTTTCTGGGAGAGACCAATGACCGACCGTTACGAAAAATACACGAGCTTCGAATTCGACCGCCCGTCCGACCGGGTGCTGCGGATCACGCTGAACAATCCGAAGACCTACAACTCGCTCGACGCCACGGGCCACAATCATTTCACCTATATCTGGCGCGACATCGACGACGATCCGGAAATCAGCGCGGTCATCCTGACCGGTAAGGGCAAGGCGTTCTCGTCCGGCGGTGATTTCGGCATGATCGATGCCAACATGAATGACGAAATGGCCCGCATGCAGGCGTGGAAGGAAGCGCGCGACCTCGTCTACAACATCATCAACTGCAACAAGCCGATCGTCTCCGCGATCAACGGCGTCGCGGTCGGCGCCGGCCTGGTCGCTGCCCTGCTCGCCGACATCTCGATCGCCGGCAAGGCCGCCAAGATCGTCGATGGACACACGCGCCTGGGCGTCGCGGCGGGCGACTGCGCGGTGATCAACTGGCCGCTGCTGTGCGGCATGGCGAAGGCGAAATATCTGCTGATGCTGTGCGAGCCGGTTAATGGCGAAGACGCCGAGAAATACGGGCTGGTCTCGCTCTGCGTCGAGGATGACGAGCTGCAGGACAAGGCCGTGGAAGTCGCCGCCAAGCTCGCCGCCGGCGCGCCGAGCGCGATCCGCTGGACAAAATACGCGCTCAACAACTGGTACCGGATGATGGGCCCATCCTTCGACGCCTCCACGGCGCTGGAGATGCTCGGTTTCGCCGGACCGGAAGTGCGTGAAGGCCTGGCCTCGCATCTTGAGAAGCGCAAGCCGGTCTTCGATCCGGAGTCGCCGATCTAGGACCTTGCCCTCCGGGAATTCCGTCATGGGCGAGGCGTTCGACCTGCTCGCTCCGGGGGTCATCCAGGACCCCCAACCGACTTTCGCGAAAATGCGCCGGGACGCCCCGGTGCATTGGAACGAGTCGGTGAAGGGCTGGTTCGTGACCCGGTATTTCGATGTCCGCACGGTGATGCGCGACCGGCGTTTCTCGGTGGAGAAAATGTCGCCCTTCGCCGATCAGGCGACGGGATCGAAACAGCAGCAGATCGCCTTCCTGACGGAAATCCTCGGCGGATGGATGGTCTTCAAGGACCCGCCGGCACACACCAGATTGCGTCAGGTGCTGCAGGGCGCCTTCATGCCCAAACCCATGGCCGCGCTGCGGCCCCAGGTCGAAGCAATCGCGGCGGAGATCCTGGACGGTCTCGGCGACCGTACGGAGATCGACCTGTTGAGCGATTTCGCCGTCCCGCTGCCCGCCACCGTGATCGGCGATCTGTGCGGTGTGCCGCGCGACAAGGTTGGCAACCTGCGCAGCTGGTCGGACGATATCGCCAAGTTCGTACTGCAAGGCCGTTCGACGCCGGACAAGTACGACCGGTCGCACGCGGCGCTGGCGGAATGCGTCACCTTCTATCGCGACTTAGTGGCCGACCACCGCGCCAATCCGCGGGACAACCTGACCAGCCTGATGATCGAGGGCGGTGAGATCGGCAAACCCCTCGACGACGATGAGATCGTCTCGACCCTGGTGCTGATCCTGTTCGCCGGGCACGAAACGACGACGAATCTGATCACCAGCGGCATGTTCACCTTGCTGCAGAACCCGGATCAGCTGGCGCTGCTGGAGGGTGACCGATTGCTCGTCCCTTCAGCAGTCGAGGAGTTCCTGCGCGCCGAAGGACCGATCGCCACAATCGTGCGGCTGGCGCTGGAGGACGTCGAAATCGGTGGTCAGAACATCAAGAAGGGCGACCGGGTGTTCGCTGCGATCGATTCGGCCGCACATGACCCCGACGTATTTCAGAATGCGGATTCCGTCGACATCACACGCCGCCGCAACCGGCATATGGCGTTCGGCAAGGGCATCCATCTCTGCCTCGGTGCGCCGCTGGCCCGGCTGGAAGGCCAGGTCGCCTTCGAAGCGCTGCTCGACCGTTATACGGATTTCCAACTGCGCGGACCGGTTCCGTTCTGGCGCGACGAGCTGATCGCGCGCGGCCTGCGCAACCTGCCGCTCACGGTGCGGCAGCGCAACGCGACCTGATGGCAGCGGCCCCAGAAGCGCTCGTCGCCCGTTCGGCGCGGCTAACCATCGGCGAAATCCTGCGGGACCAGACGGCTCTGCGGCCGGACGCGATCGCGATCGAAGACGACAGCCGGTCCTACAGCTACAAAGCCTTCAACGCGCGGGTGAATCGGCTGGCGAACGGCCTTGCCGACATGGGCGTTGGGCATGGCGACCGGATCGCGGTCCTGGCCGAGAACCGCATCGAGTATATGGAGATTGCCTACGCGGCCGCGAAAACCGGCGCAATTATCTGTGCGCTGAACTGGCGGTTGGCCGCCGGTGAGTTGACCCATTGCGTCAATCTGGTGACGCCGAAGCTCGCCTTCGTCTCCGAGCGGTTCGCCGAAAGCTTCGCCGGGCTCGACATTGCAGTCGAAGAGACAGTGCAGCTGAGCAACGCCTATGAGGCGTTGCTCGCCGCATCCGACGCGAGGGAACCGGACATCACGGTCGATCCTGAAGACGGGCTCGCCATCATCTACACCAGCGGCACAACCGGCCTGCCGAAAGGCGCGCTCATCAGTCACCGGGCGGAAGTTGCGCGCACGCAGTCGAGCTGTGTCGATTTCGGCCTGCAGCCCGGCGACAGCTTTCTCGCCTGGCCGCCGATGTTCCACATGGCGTCGATGGATCAGGCGATCAGCGTGCTCAGTCTCGGCGGCAAGGTTATCGTCGTCGACGGTTTTGACGCGGAGCGCATGGTCGATGTGACGGTATCCGAGCCGCAATGGTGGCTGCTGCTGATGCCCGGCATGATCGAACCCTTCGCCGAGGCGCTGAAGCGCCGCAACGCGCCGGCGAAACCGGTCACCGTCGTGGGCGCAATGGCGGACCTGGTGCCACGTCACCAGATCGCCGAGATCACCGAATTGGTCCAAGCCCCCTACGCCAACACCTTCGGGTCGACGGAAACCGGCCTGCCGCCCGCATCCGCCGGCCTTATTCCCGTCGGGGTGACACCGGACTCCCTGTCCAAGACGCAAAGCGCCCTGTGCCGCTGCCGGCTGGTCGATCGCGACGATAACGAGGTCGCCACCGGCGAGGTCGGCGAGCTTGCCTTTCGCGGCCCGACCCTGTTCAGCGGCTATTGGAATGCGCCGGAGGCCAATGCGGAAGACTTTTGCAACGGCTGGTTCCATATGGGAGACGCCTTCCGGCGCAACCCGGACGGCACGCTCGATTTCGTCGACCGGGTGAAATACATGATCAAATCCGGCGGTGAGAATATCTATCCCGCCGAAATCGAACAGGTCCTGCTGGCCGAACCCAAGGTCGACGACGCCGTCGTCGTGCGCGCGCCGGATGACCGATGGGGCGAGGTGCCGATCGCCTTCGTCGCCGCGAACGACCCGGCGCTCACCGCCGACGATTTGTCACAGCAATGCCGCGCGGCGCTGGCCGGCTACAAGCAGCCGAAAAAGATTCGCTTCGTCGCGCTCGACGACCTTCCACGCAGCACCACCGGCAAGATCCAGCGCCACGAGGTCGAGAAATGGCTAACGGAAAGCTGACCGGGCACCCGCTTGTGTGACCGCGTGAAATCTCGCCTAATATCGCGAACGAAGCATCGCGAGAGATAAGCATGAGTTTCGAAATCCAGACGCCGCCGGAGCGGGTTGCCGCGTTTAAGGCGAGTGGACTTTGGCCGAACCGGCTATTGACCGATTATCTGGAAGACGCAGTCGCGGTCTATCCCGACCGAACAGCCATCGTGGGGTATGACAGCCAGACCGGCACGCGGTCCCATCACACCTACACGGAACTGGTCCAAATGGCGGACCGGATCGCATTGGGGTTGACGGCGCATGGTGTCGGCCCCGGCGACGTGGTCGCCGCGCAACTGCCCAACTACTGGCATTTCAGCGCGCTCTACCTGGCCTGCGTGCGGGTCGGCGCGGTGATCAACCCGCTGATGCCCATCTTCCGCCAGCGGGAACTGTCCTTCATGCTGTCCTTCGGCGAGGCAAAGGCGGTCTTCGTGCCACACCTGTTCCGCGGCTTCGACTATCCGGCAATGATTGAGGAACTGCGGCCGGAACTGCCGGCATTGGAGCATGTCTTTGTCGTCGGCGGTGATGAAGCCAATGCCTTCGACGCCTGTTTCGTCGACCGGCAATGGGAGGCGGAGGCGGAAGCCGGCCCCGTCTTTGCCGACTGCAAACCCGCCCCGAACGACGTCACCATCCTGATGTACACCAGCGGGACGACCGGTCAGCCCAAGGGCGTGATGCATACGCACAACACGCTGATCAGCAACATCCATAAATTCGCGGAACGGATCGAGCTCGATTCGGACGATACGGTCCTGATGGCCTCGCCGTTGGCCCATCTGACAGGATTTCTCTACGGGCTGATGATGCCGGTGGTTCTGGGCTGCCCCGCGGTGTTGATGGATGTCTGGGACCCGGCCGAAGCGGCGCGCATCATCGACGCCGAGAAATGCACCTTCACGATGGCGTCGACCCCGTTCCTGGCCGACCTGACCAATACACCGGCGGTCGATCATCACGACCTTGGTTCGCTCCATACTTTCCTTACCGCCGGCGCCCCGATCCCTCGCGTCCTGTCGCGCCGAGCGGCGGAACGGCTGGAGGTAATGGTCATCGCCGCCTGGGGAATGACCGAGAATGGCGGCGTCACCACGACGCGGCCGAGCGATCCTGAAGAAAAGGTTTTCGGCTCCGACGGCGGACCGATCGAAGGGATGGAAGTCCGTGTCGTCGATGACGAAGACCAGCCAGTCGCGTACGGCATCGAAGGCCGGTTGCAGGCGCGCGGCATGGGCAATTTCGTCGGCTATCTGAAGAAACCGGACCTGTTCGCTACCGACCCGGACGGCTGGTTCGAGACCGGCGATTTGGCTCGCATGCGGGAAGACGGCTACATCCGCATCAGCGGCCGCAGTAAAGACGTCATCATCCGCGGCGCGGAGAACATCCCTGTCGTCGAGGTCGAGGAGATGCTGTACCGGCACGGCGCAGTCGAGGACGCCGCCATCGTCGCGATGCCCGACGAACGCCTGGGCGAACGCGCCTGCGTCTTCGTCACCTTAAAGCCGGAACAGACGCTGTCGTTCGAGGAAATGATCGCCTATCTGACCGAACAGAAGATGGCCAAACAGTACTTGCCCGAGCGATTGGAGGTCATCGACGCGATGCCGCGCACGCCAAGCGGCAAGATCCAGAAATTCCGCTTGCGCGAAATCGCCCAGGACTTCACGGTGCAACGATGCTGACACCTGAGGAAATCGCGACGTACAAAGAGCACGGATTCCTGCCCGGACGACAGATGTTGTCGGACGAAGAAGCCACGGACATGCGCGAGGCCTGCATTCGGACTTGCGGTGTCGAGTGGGAGAATCCGGGCCGCCGACAGGCGACCAACCGGCTGAAACCTTATTTGCTTTTCGACTGGGCCGCAGACTTGGTGCGCCACCCGGTGATCCTCGACCATCTCGAAATTTTGATGGGTCCCGACATCCTGGTCTTTCACACGACCGTCTGGTTCAAGGAACCGCAAAGCCTGAAGGCGGTGCCTTGGCACCAGGACGCAACCTATTTCGGCCTCAGCCCGTTCGAACACGTCACCGCCTGGGTCGCGCTAACGCCGTCTACGGAGGAAATGGGCTGCATGCAGTTCCTGCCGGGAACGCATGGCGAGGGACAGTTGCTGCACGCCGACAAGCCAAATCCGGACCTGATGCTGTCGCGCGGGCAGACGATCGCCAAAGATATCGACGAGACCGGTGCGGTCAGCTTGATCATGCAGCCGGGCGAGGTGTCTTTTCACCACACCCTGGCGATACACCGGTCGCGCCCGAACACGACGGACGAACCGCGCATTGGAATCGGCATCAGCTACATCCCGACCCGGGTGCGCCATGTCGGCGAGACACGCCTATCCGCAACCTTGGCGCGCGGCACGGACCGCTACGGCCATTTCGACCTGGAACCGGCATTGGGTGAAGAGAAGAGCGACGCGGCCGCAGCGGTTCACGCCGATTCGATAGGCCGGTTCCACAAGGCCTCGGAAGCGATACCGGAAATGGGATTGGTGCACTGACGATGAGAATGGACGGCAAGACAATCGTGATAACCGGCGCTGCGTCCGGTATCGGTCAGGCTACCGCGATCAAAGCGATGTCGGAAGGTGCCCGAGTGGTCGGCGTTGATCAGAACAGCGATGGCATGCCGGACGGTGTCGAGCCGATCCTGGGCGACGTGACGGACGACGACACGATCGCCCGCGCTATCGCGGCGGCCGGTGATATCCACGGACTCGGCACCATCGCCGGGATCAGCGCCTCCGGCAACGCGATCGACGCGATCGATCCGGACCTGTGGGATCAGGTGTTTGCGGTGAACGTCAAAGCGACTTGGCGCTGGATGATCGCGGCCCTGCCGGCGATGCGCGCGCAGGGCGGCGGGTCGATCGTCGCAATCGCCTCGCAGCTCGCCTTCGGGGGTGGACGGATGAACGCCGCCTATATCGCGTCCAAAGGCGCGATCGTCAGCCTGGTAAAGACCGCCGCATTCGAACTGGCGCCGGACAACATCCGGGTCAACGCCGTCGCCCCAGGCGCCACCGACACGCCGATGATGCGCCGCAGCCAGTCACGCGCCGCAGACCCCGATGCGGCGCGGGAATATGCCCGCAAGCGTCACGCGCTGGGCCGCTTCGGCAAGCCGGAGGAGATCGCCAACGGCATCACCCACCTGCTTTCGGACGAAGCCAGCTTCACCACCGGCTCCGTCCTGACCATCGACGGCGGTTGGCGCGCCGCCTAACGGATACCATCCTCCTGGATTTAGGTACCCGCGCCGACAGCCTTCCAGTAGTTGGCGTTCAGATAATCGACGAACTTGTCATGGTGCTGTTGCAGGCACCCCTTGCTCTCAGCGATGCCGCGGATTTCGACCGCGAACTGGCAGAGATTCGGGGCGCCGCGCGCCATAT
>CAJWOT010000094.1 GCA_913044215.1 uncultured Rhodospirillaceae bacterium
ACGCGTGGTGTAGATGAACTTGCTGCCGGGAAACATCTCGTCGAGCGTCTCGAAATGCGCTGTGACGGGAGTATCCGTCGCCGCATCATAGGCCTCGATCTGCTTCACATTCGTCGGGCAGTGGATTGCGGTATAGCCGAGATACTGGAGCGCGACTGTAAGGCTGTAGGTGCCCGTTTTGGACAGGCCGATACCGAGGATCTTCGATGCCACGTTACGCCTCGACGCCAACGCTCTTGGCCGCTTCGACGATCCCGGCCCAGACGCCGTCGCCGATGACGATGCCGTTTGCCGCAGCAGCTTTTGCCAACGTCGTTTCCCGCTCGCCAGGCATGATGACCTTGTCGAACCCCGCGGCCGTTTTCGTGTTGCGCACTTGATTGACGAACTCTGCCGCCCGATCGTCGTATGTCGACCGTGGCAGGAAGGCATCGGCACGGATCAGGATCATCAGCCAGTTGTACTCGACGCAGTCGCCCAGCATCGCATCGCCCATCAGTTCGGCGATGATGCCGAGGCCGCTGCCCTTCGGACCGGCTGCGGGCAAAAGGGCACCGCCGTCGTAATAGGCTTCCGGGTCTTGTGATTCATCGCCGTTTTTGTCGATGACGGCGCCCGGCGGCAGCGTTTCGCCATTGGCGCGGGCGACCGCGACCTTGCCGGTGGCGACCGTCGAAATCGCGAAGTCACATACGACCAGATCGTCCGGTTTGCCGGGAAGGCCCAGCGTGTAAGGGTTCGTGCTCATGACGGGCTCCACGCCGCCAAAGGGCACGACGTTTCCCCATTTGCGCCGGCCGCCACCGCCAAAGCTAAGCGCCAGGAATCCCGCTTCTGCAGCCTGCTCCGCATAGGCGCCCATGCGTCCGGAATGGCCGCAATTGACGATGCCCCCAGCCGCGATCCCGGCCACGTCGGCGGTCTCGATCAAGGCTTCGGTCGCGCGCGCCATCGCGACGATTCCGATCCCCTTGGCGCCATCTACGTGCAGGAGCCCGCCGCGCGGTGATGTCACGATCGGTTCCGCCTTGGGATCGATGACGTCATTGGCGGCCTCGGTCAGATAGAGCCCCAGCCGGTTCACCCCATGCGATGACACGCCCTTCATCTCCGCGTCGACCAGATGCCGCGATACGATATCGGCGTTGGATGCGGAAAATCCGCCGGCGGCGAGACTGTCGCGGATCAACTCGGTCAGATAGGCGGGTGTCATCGGTTCGGTTGGCATGCACTTCGGTCCAGTATTTTGTGTTGATGTTGGGGGGCAGCATACGCGATCGCGCGCAATTCATCTCGCTTGGATTCGCGCCGGGCACGCGGCTACACTCTATGCATCACGGAGGGCGCCCGGCGCATCGGCTGCGCCCGTATCCAATTCAAAAGAGGTCCGACAATGACGTACGAAAGCATGATCGCGGAAACGATCAAAATCACGGGGCACAATGGCGATTCGATCAACGCCTACACGGCGCGTCCGATGGGGGCGGGGCCGTTTCCGGGCGTCGTGCTGATCCATCATCTGCCGGGTTGGGACGAGACCTATCGCGAATTTACCCGCCGCTTTGCTCATCATGGCTATGCGGCGATCAGTCACAATCTCTATGACCGGATCGGTTACGGGCCGTCGGACGATGTCGCCGCCAAGGCGCGCGCCGAAGGCGGCGTCTCGGATGATCAGATGGTCGGCGATACCGCGGGTGCCGTTGCATGGCTCCGCGCACAGCCCTGGATCAACGGCAAGGTCGGGCTGATTGGCAGCTGCTCCGGTGGCCGACAGACCTTCCTCTACGCCTGCAAACGCGACGATATCGATTGCGCCGTGGATCTGTGGGGCGGCCGTGTCGTCCAGGCGGAAGACGACCGTCCGCAAAAGCAGCCGGTGCAGCCGATCGATATGACGGCCGATCTGTCCTGCCCGCTGCTCGGCATTTTCGGCAATGACGACCGTGCGCCGAACATGGAGCAGGTTAACCAGCATGAAGAAGAACTGAAGAAACACGGTAAGGACTACGAGTTCCATCGCTACGACGATGCGGGCCACGGTATATGGTACTACTACACGCCGCTGTACCGGGTCGAACAGGCGATGGACAGCTGGCAGAAGACCTTCGCCTTCTTTGAAAAGCATCTTTCGGCGTAACCGGCATGTGTACCTCCATCGTCGAAATCGTCGATGCGGAAGGCAAGGGCAAGGACGGCAATGCCTGGTTCAAATTGAGCCAGGCGGTCGTCTGCTATGACCATCCGCACCACGCGTTGCTGGATGAAGCGATCACGATCGACTTCATGAATGGCGGCGACGGCCCGGGTACCCGGGCCGCCGTCGAACTGACCCTGGAATCGGCCAAGGCGCTACAAGGCGCACTCGCTCGCGCGATCAAGCAGGCCGATGAGGAATTGGCCGAGATGAGCGCCTAGTGCCGGTTCTATTGGGGGAGATGGTCCGGTGAAGCTGAGCGAAGAAGAACATGCCATGCTCGCGGGCGAGCAGGGCGCGGCACGGCGTTGGGCGATCGATCATCAGATTAAGGTGGGCGAGATGTTCGACGCTGTGAATCTCGTGCCGGTCAGCCAGGCGCATATGATGATCGATCCCGAGTCGGTCGGTGATCCGGGAGTGAGCTTTCTGGAGGACCTAGCCGATAAGGGGGCGCAGGTTGCGATCCCGATGATCACTGATCCTCGCGGTGTCGATCTCAACTACTATCGCCCGCTCGGTCAGACGGAAGAGATGGCCGATATCGACCGCCGTACCATCGCGGCGTGCGAACGCATGGGCATCTTGATGACGAACACCTGTGTCAACTATCAGACGATCATGCCGCCGGTGCTGGGCGATCACGTCGCCTATGGCGACACGGGTGTGGTGATCTACTCCAACAGCGCCTGCGGCGCGCGCTCGAATTTCGAGGGCGGCCCCTCCGCGCTGGCCGCGGGCCTGACCGGGAGGACGCCGCGTTATGGGCTGCATCTGGATGAGAACCGGCAGGCGACCCGCCGCTTTCGCGTGACAGAACAGCCGCGGGAGCTGACGGATTGGGGTGTGCTTGGCGCCGTAGCCGGGACCAAGGCCGGGTCCTATTGGGAAGTCCCCGTGATCGAGGGGCTGGAGGTGGTGCCGACCTCCGACGAGATGAAACATCTCGGTGCCGCAATGGCGAGTTATGGCTCGACACCGCTGTTTCATTTGGCGGGCATTACGCCTGAAGCGCAAAGCTTGGCCGATGTTGCCGGAGAGGCCTTGCCGGTCGAGTACATCTCCGCGGATGACCTCGATGCGTTTCGGTCCAATTTCGGCGCTAGGGAGGACAAGGTCGACGTTGTCGTGTTCGCCGCGCCGCAGCTGTCCATCGTCGAGATGCAGGCGGTGGCGCGGCTGTGCGACGGTCAGAAATTCGCGACTGCCGTCATTGTCTGCACCTCGCCGCAGGTCTATGCCGATGCGACGCGCATGGGTTTTGTCGCGACGATTGAATCGGCGGGCGCCAAGGTCCTGGAAGGAACGTGTTTCTACAACCAGTACGCCCGTGAAATCGGCGAAGCGAACGGCTGGACGCGGTTGCTGAGCAACTCGGCGAAGATTGTCAATATCCTCGGCGGCTACGGCTATGAGCCGGCACTGGCCAGCATGGAAGACTGTGTCGCCGCCGCCATCGCCGGAGAAATTCAATGAGCCGTGAACTCAAATGTCACAAGGGGATCGGTGACAAGGTCGAGGGCAAAGCCCTCGTTGCCGACGACAATTTTTCTGCCCGCTACGACCTAGATCGCATAAAGGGTGTCTTCTCACGCAAGGCGCACAAGCTTTACGGCCAATCCTACAAGGACAAGATCCTGGTGCTGAACACGGCCAAGGGGGGCGTGGCGTCGGCCTGGATGCTGCATGAAATGAAGACCCGCGGAATCTGCCCCAAGGCGATCCTGTTCAACACGGCGAACACTATCCTGGCACAAGGGGCGGCGCTCGCCGATCTGCCGATGTGCGACCGGTTCGAGGATGGTGACGTCACGACCTTGATCAAGAGCGGCGACCATTTGATCGTCGACCCGCAAGCGGGCCTCGTAACCGTGAAGTGAATTTGCGATCCCTCCGCGTGGCGTCTACGCTTTTCGTATCGGACTGGAAGCGGCGGAGGGACGACCCATGGATTTCGGCTTCACCCCGGAGAATGAGGCGTTTCGCGCCGAAATTCGAGACTTTCTTAACGAGCACGTGTCGGACGGTATTCGGCAGGAGATGAAACAGTCTGCCGCGGGGCATGGGCTAGGCCCGTTGACCAAGGTGCTGATCGGCAAGATCGGCGACCGTGACTGGATCGGCATGAGCTGGCCTGAGGAATATGGCGGCCGCGCCGCGGACCTTATCGACCAGTATATTTTCGAGGAGGAATTGGCTCGGGCACGGGTGCCGCTCAATCTTGGCAACTTCATCGAACAGGCGCCGGCGATTATGTTCGCCGGGACCGAGGCCCAAAAGAAGTACTTCCTGCCGCGCATCGTTAAGGGTGAGGTGACATTCGCGCTCGGCTACTCGGAACCGAGCGGCGGGACCGATTTGGGATCGCTGAAGACGCGCGCCGTCGAGGACGAGGATGGTTTTGTAATCAACGGTCAAAAAGTGTTTACGACCCGGGCCGAGCAGAGCTCCCACATCTATCTCATGGCCCGCACCGATCCCGACGCGCCGAAGCATAAGGGCATTTCGATCTTCCTGGTGCCGATGGACACGCCCGGTATCACTGTGCGGCCACTTTGGACTTTGCCGGGCGGGCGTACGAACGAAGTCTTTTTCGAAGACGTTCGAGTGCCCAAGGACACGCTGCTCGGCGAGCGCAACAAGGGTTGGTATATCGGCGCCAGCGCGCTCAATCTCGGCCGCGCCGGCGCGCGCCGCTACTGCACTTACGTGTCGCCTTTCGAGGATCTTTTGCGGTTTCTGAAAGAGGACGAAATCGGCCGCGAGTTGGCCAAGGATCCAGTCGTTCAGGACAAGGTAGCGCAGCTTTATTGCGAGGCGCGCGTGGCAAAACTCTTCACCATGCGAAGCCTGTCGATGGTGCGGCGCGGCGAAAACCCGCCCTACCAAATTTCCTCCGAGAAGGTCTGGGGACCGGAGTTCCAGGTTCGTGCCACAGAGGCGGCGAGCCAAATCATGGGCGACTACCACCAGCTTTGGGACGAGGATCAGGCGCCCAATGGCGGCAGTTTCCCCAGGCAGTATGTCAGCGCCATGGTGTCCACCTTCGGTCATGGCAGCACGCAGGTGATGCGGACGGCGATCGCCAGGCGCGGCCTCGACCTACCGCGGGAGTAGGGCGATGGACATCCTTCTCGACGAAGACGAACAAGTTATCCAGGAGGCGGTCCGGCACTATTTCGAGGCCGAATGCGATACCGATCGGGTACGTCGTATCGAGGATGGCGGTGAGCTCTTGGACACGGAGATGTGGCAGCAGCTGGCCGAACTGGGCTGGCTCGGTCTCGCCTTGCCGGCGATGCAGGGAGGCAGCGAAGCGCCTTTCACGCAGCTCTGCCTGTTGTTCGAGGAGGCGGGCCGCGCGCTTGCACCTGTTCCATTGCATCCGCATACCGTTGCGAGCCTGACGCTCGCTGATGCGGTGGCTGTCGGCAAGGGCGGTCCGTTGGCGGAACGGCTTCTGAGCGAAGCCGCTGCCGGCGAATCCCTGCTCACCTGGGCGTGGAATGAACGGCTACCCGGGACTGGTCCGGAGGCGGTGACGATGTCCGCAGAGCCGGATGGGAATGGTTGGCGGTTGAACGGGACAAAACGCTTCGTCGAGGCGTTCGAGGGCGCCGATTATTGTTTGGTCGCGGTCCGGTCCAACCCTTCCGGTGGGCCGGAAGAGGGGATGAGTTTACTGCTCGTCGACACGAAGGCAGAAGGTGTGGCCGGCGTGGCGCAACGGGCGATGGGGGGCGATACCCAATCCGAAGTCGCGTTCGACAATGTGCATGTCGATGGGGATGCACTGGTCGGTGCAGTCGATGCGGGTTGGGAATTGGCGCGACCGATGTTGGAACGCGCCGTGGTTTTGAACTGCGCACTAGTCGTCGGGGCTACCCGCCGAGCCGCGGAACGGGCCTTTGCTTACGCCAAAGAGCGTGTCGCGTTCGGTCATCCGATCGGATCCTTCCAAGCGATCCAGCATCTCTGTGCGGACATGATCACCTGGGTCGACGGTGCCGAGCTTTTAACACGGGAAGCCGCCTGGCACATTGCCCTAGGGATGGACGCAGCGCTTCCGGTCGCGGCGGCGAAAGCCTTCACCAACGAACGTTGTCAGATGGTGATCCGCGAGGCGAACCAGATCCATGGCGGCTACGCCCAGGTAAAAGAGTTCGACCAGCAGCTCTGGTACCGACGCGCCGCTGCTTGGAGCATGCGGCTAGGAACGTCGCTCGATCATCGCAAGACCGTCGCGCGGGCGCTTGAACTTGGATGAACGAAATTTGGTTGGGGAGATCGGAATGCACCTGAAAGGAAAAACCGCCATCGTCACCGGTGCCGGCCGTGGCATTGGCAAGGAGGTCGCGCTTTTGCTGGCGAAGCAGGGCGCGATTGTCACCGTCAACGATCCCGGTGTGGGTCGCAATGGCGAGGAAAACACCGGTGATGCGCCCGCCGACGAAGTCGTTGCGGAAATCGAAGCGGCGGGCGGCAAGGCTGTCGCGAACTACGATTCCGTTGCCGATTACGCCGCCGCCGGCCGCATGGTCCAGAAGGTCGTCGACGATCACGGCAAGATCGATATTCTGGTCAATGTAGCGGGTCTGCTGCGCGAACGCATGATCTGGAACATGACCGAAGAAGATTTTGACCTTGTCGTTTCGGTGCACCTCAAAGGGCATTGGGCGATGGCGCATCACGCGATCAAGCATATGCGCACAGCGAAATCGGGCCGCATCGTGAATTTCTCGTCGGACGCTTTCAAAGGATCGGTCGGGCAGTGCAATTACAGCGCTGCCAAGGCAGGCATCATCGGCTTGACCCGCTCGATCGCCAAAGAAACCAGCCGCTATGGGATAACGGCCAATGCGATTTGCCCGTCGGCGGATACGCGCATGACCGTAAACGATGCCGTTATCGCCAACCGGCAGCGCAAGCTTGAAAGCGGGCTGATGACGCAGGAGCAGTTCGACCGGGCCAGCCGCCCGCGCGGGCCGGAACACATCGCCCCCATGGTTGCCTATCTGTGCACCGATGCAGCGTTGGATATCAACGGCCATGTCTTCCACGTCGAACGCGGCCGCATTCACAACTATTATTTCGGCGAAGAGCTGAAAGCGTTGCACAAGGGCGGCGACGGACTTTTCAACATTGAAGAATTGATCGAGGATATTCCCGGCACGATCATGAGCGAAGTTCCGCGCGTCGCACCGCCCTATGAGGCGGAGGGTTAGCTACGGAGCAATGCCGTGAAGGCATCTATCGTACGCGCGACACCGTCATCGTCGATTCCACGGTGCGTGACCAGTCGAATTCGGTTCGACCCGTAGGGCAAAACTCTCACATCATGTCGGTCGAGACTTTCTACAAACTCTTGCGTTTCTGAGTTCACGGTAACGAACAGAATGTTGGTTTCGACGGGCGAGACGGTGAGGCCAGGTAGGGAGTTCAGGGCCTTTTCCAGCTGTTTCGCCCGGCGATGGTCTTCCGCGATGTGGTCGTATGACTCCAGTGCTGCCAGTGCCGCGGCGGCGATCATTGCGGTGGGGCGAAAGCCACCGCCGAGGCGGTGCCGGATGCGCAACGCTTCTTCGATCAGTGCTTTCGGACCGGCGAGCATGGCGCCGAAAGGGGCGCCGAGACTCTTGTTCAGGCTGAGCGAGACCGTATCGCCGATAGCGGCGAGGTTGGACAGCGTCTCACCGGCGTGGACGGCGGCATTGAACAGGCGCGCGCCGTCGAGGTGAATGGCCGTCTCGGTTTCGTCTGCCAGGGCACGGAGTTCGGCGGTGCGAGCGGGGGCGAGCGCGCGGCCACCGGACCGCAGATGCGTGTTTTCCAGCAACAGCGCTGTCACGCGGGGAGCAATCGCGCTGGCGGGCGCTTTCAGATGCGCTGCTACCGCTGCCATATCCGGGATACCGTCTTCTCCGGGAACACCATGCACGATGGCCCCAGCAAGGCTGGCCGGCGCCCCGGCTTCCGAAGTGATCATATGGGCGTCGCCTTCCGCGATGGCCGCGTCGCCAGGCCGGCAATGCAGAATCAGCGCCGCCTGATTCGCCATGGTGCAGGTTGGAAAGAGGAGCGAGTCCTCCTTGCCCAACAGCGTGGCGACCTTGTCTTCGAGCGCCGACTGTTGCACGCCGCCCCGCAGGTCGAACTCCGGTCTTTGTTCCAGCGCCGCCGCCACGGCTGTCTTTACAGCGTCGCTTGGCGGCACCAGCAGGTCGCTTCGATAGTCGACGATGGCATCCTTCATAGCATCGATGTTCCGTCGTTATGCCGCATAGGGCGCGTCTAAATTGAGAACGTGCGGTGCATGGTTTAGTAAGTCTAGCGACGTTGTCGCCACCGATGATCTCATGCTCTTCAACTCACAACTTTTCCTGCTTGTGTTCCTTCCGACCACCTTGTTGGCCTACTACGCCTGTCGGGATCAGCGGGTATTGCGTGAGTGGTTGCTCATACTGGCGTCTTTGATCTTCTACGGCTATTGGGAAATCCGGCTGGTCCCGCTGCTGTTGTTCTCCATCGCGGTCAATTGGCTGTTTTCCCAGATCTTTCTGCGGTTTCAGCGGCGAGTCCTTGTCGTGTTGGGCATCGTGCTCAACCTGGCGATCATCGGTGTCTTCAAATACGCGGATTTTTTTGCCGGATCGCTTGCCTGGCTCGCCGGCAGTGAACATCAGCCCTGGAACATCATCCTGCCGCTCGGCATCAGCTTTTTCACCTTTCAGCAAATTTCGTATCTCGCGGACCGGCAAAAGGGAACAGCGCCGCAATATGGTTTCCGAGAATATTGCCTCTACGTGTCGTTCTTTCCGCAGCTTATCGCAGGGCCTATCGTTCGCCATAACGAGTTCATTCCGCAACTCACCGCAGTGATCGACCGGGCGATGCTGGCGGAACGCCTGTCCCGGGGCGCGGCGATGCTGATTGTCGGGTTGATAAAGAAGGTCGTGTTGGCCGATACGGCAGGACGGATTGCTGACCCGTTATTTTCGGCCGCCGCCACTGCACCGCTTTCTTTCGTGGATGCCTGGGTCGCGACGTTCGCTTTCACAATACAGATCTATTTTGATTTCTCCGGCTACTCCGACATGGCGATCGGCCTTGCACTGATGTTCGGCTTTACCTTGCCGGTGAATTTCAACGCACCGTACCGCGCGGTATCCATCCAGGATTTCTGGCGACGCTGGCACATCACGTTGTCGCACTTTCTGCGCGACTATCTTTACATTCCCTTGGGCGGAAACCGTTTCGGGCCAGCCCGTCAGGCCTTGGCTGCTATCGCCACGATGTTCCTCGGGGGCCTATGGCATGGCGCCGGATGGACCTTTATCGCATGGGGCATGTGGCACGGCTTCGGTCTAGCCGCCAATGCGGGGTGGCGGCGAACGGGGCGGCGGCTCAATCCGATCGTCGGCTGGGCCGTGACAATGTTGTTTGTGATGCTGTCCTGGGTGCTGTTCAGGGCCGCCGATTTCGGGGATGCTGCGAGCATTCTGCAGAGTCTGATTGGTATCCACGGTCTTTCGCTCGCTTGGGGAAGCTATGAAGCGAACCTGGCAATGCTTGTCTTTGCCGCACTGGTCGCGCTCATCGGACCGACGAGCCAGGAATCGGTCCTGAAATACAGTTTCGCAAGGCCCTGGGTCGCCGGGCCGGCAGCGATCGCCTTCGTGTTGCTGGTGATCGAGGTTGGCTCGAAAGCGCATCCCGAGTTCATCTATTTTCAGTTTTAGGGGCAGCGATGATGTGGGGACGATATTGGCGCTGTTTTCTCTGGACCTTGGCAGGCGCTTTGCTGCTCGTCGGCGGTCTGCTGTGGGTTGTCGACCCGTATAGCAATCTGCCAGGATCGCCTCCGTTCGACCGCACGGCCATGGCGAGCAATCAGCGCTACTCCTATCCCGCTGTCGCCCGAGATCGCAGATTTGACAGCGCCGTTATCGGTACCTCGACCGCGCGCATGCTCGAACCGGCCGTATTGAACAAGACATTCGGCGGTGGTTTCGCGAATCTTGCCATGAACAGCGCGACCGCATACGAGCAAGATCGGCTGACCGAGGTGTTTCAGCGCGCCCATGCCGCGCCGCGGACGGTGCTTATTGGACTGGACAGTGTGTGGTGCACGATCGAGGCGGTGCAGACCAAATACACATTCAGAGCGTTCCCCGAATGGATGTATGACGAGAGCCAATGGAATGACGTCTTGCATATGCTCGCCTTCAAGAGCTTCGAAGACGCCGGCCGGCAGGCTGCGTATCTGATGGGTATGAAAGCGGCAAAGTACGGACCCGACGGCTACGCCAATTTTCTGCCGCCGGATAGCGACTACAATTTGGCAAAAGTCAGACAGACGATTTACGGCGGACCCGACCCAAAACCGAAAAACCTACTCTCGGCGCCGGTCAATATCGGTGCGGGTGAGCGCAGTTCATGGTTCTTCCCGAGCCATGCGCTGTTACGAAATATGTTGTCGCGGTTCCCGCCAGCGACCAAGAAAATTCTATTTTTCGTCCCCTACCATTTTTATTCGCAGCCGGCTTCAGGCACCCGGTCCCATGTCGAGTGGCAAGAATGTAAACACCGGCTGAATACGATTGCCGCGACATTTGATAACGCGGCATTGCTTGATTTCATGATCCAGTCGCCGCTCACGACGCAAGATTCGAACTATTGGGATACGCAGCATTATTCCGCCACGGTTGCCGATAGGTTGGTTGCGCTCATCGCCCGAGGGGCGCGCAATGAGCCGGCACCGGCGGGGCAATACCGGATCCTCGATCCGATGTAGGCTCGCTCCATTGCATCGGGCAGAGGCGGCATCCTAAAGTCGCGCGCGAATGCATCACATTCCGAAGGGGGAAAGGCCATGCGGGCATCGACGAAATTGCGGAAACTGATCGACGGCGACGGCATTGTCGTGGCGCCAGGCTGTTATGACGGTCTCTCGGCCCGATTGGTCGAGGCGGCGGGTTTCCCCGCGGTGTACGTCACCGGCGGTGGCATGGCGCGTAGTACCGGCATCCCTGACATGGGGTTGATCAGCATGTCGGAGATTGCCCAGCGGTTGGCGCAGATTGTCGATGCGATCGGCATTCCGGCGATCGCGGACATGGATACGGGCTATGGCAACGCCCTCAATGCGCGGCAGGCGATCAAGGCGTTCGAGCGCGCCGGCGTTGCGGGTTTTCATATCGAGGACCAGACCTTCCCGAAGCGCTGTGGCCATTATGACGACAAGAGCATCGTGCCGACCGAGGAGTTGTGTCAGAAAATCCGCGCGATTAAGGATGCCTCGGAAGATCCGGACACGGTGTTGATCGCCCGAACGGATGCTATCGCGGTGGAAGGTTTCGATGCCGCTATAGATCGAATGCATGCCTATATGGAGGCCGGTGCTGACGTTGCCTTTGTCGAGGCCCCAACGACCGAGGCGGAGATCGAAGAGGTCGCCAAACGTATTCCAGGTCCGAAACTGATCAACATGTTCCTCGGCGCTAAGACGCCATTGATGTCGACGCAGCGGCTGGAAGAGATCGGATACAAGATCGTCATCATCCCGAGCGACACACAGCGCGCCGCGATCAAGGCGATGCAAAAAGTGCTGGAGACGATCAAAACCGATGGTGACTGTTCCGCAATGGCCGACGAGATGGCGTCGTTCAAGGACCGCGAGGAAATCGTGAACACGGCGCATTTTGTCGAAATCGATCAACGCTACGCCAGCTGATGGCCGACAGTCTCGACTCATTGAAGACCGCCCGGCATCTGTCGGCCGGCGGCACGGAGTACAGCTATTACAGCCTCGATGCCGCTGGTTCCGTCGGCGATATTTCTAAGCTGCCCTATTCGCTGAAGGTCCTGTTTGAAAATCTGCTGCGCCATGAGGACGGCGTTGCGGTGACGCGCGAGGACATCGCCGCGCTAGGCGGCTGGACCGAGCATTGCCGCGGCGGGCATGAGATCAATTTCCATCCGGCCCGGGTCATGATGCCGGATTCTTCCGGTGTGCCTCTGTTGGCGGATCTGGCGGCGATGCGCGATGCGATGGTGCGGCTCGGCGGCGACCCGTCGGCAATCAATCCCGCGGTGCCGCTCGACTTCATCATCGACCATTCGGTGGTCGTCGATGTCGCCGGCGTGCCCGATGCGGTGCAGCGGAACATGGCGAACGAATTTGCCCGCAACGAGGAGCGCTACCGCTTCCTGAAATGGGGGCAGCAGGCGTTCGAAAATCTACGCGTCTTGCCGCCCGGCGTCGGAATTTGCCACCAGATCAATCTGGAATTCCTGTCCCGGGTTGTCTGGACGGAATCGTTGGGCGGTTCGACCGTGGCCTTCCCGGACTGCTTGCTCGGCATGGACAGCCACACGCCGATGATCAATGGGTTGGGCATACTCGGCTGGGGCGTCGGCGGACTTGAGGCCGGTGCGGCGATGCTGGGCCAGCCGGTCTCCATGCAGGTTCCGGATGTGGTTGGCTGCAGGCTGGTGGGCGCACGCCGCGAGGGTGTGACGTCGACCGATCTGGTGCTCAGCCTGACCAAGCTTCTGCGTGATCATGGCGTCGTGCAGAAGTTCGTCGAGTTTTGCGGTCCCGCGCTGGACGATATGCCGGTTGGCGACCGCACGACGATCGCCAATATGGCGCCGGAATATGGCGCGACGATGGGCTTTTTTCCGGTGGACCGGGAAACCACGGCCTATCTGCGGGCAACGGGGCGGACTGAGGAAGACCTCGCTCTCGTCGAGACCTACTACAAGGCGCAAGGCATGTGGCGGGACACGGATACGCCAGAGCCTTCATTTAGTGAAATCGTCGAGTTCGATCTCGGGTCGGTCGAACCGACCATGGCGGGCCCGTTCCGGCCCCAGGAGAAGACGGCGCTTGCCCAGGTGCCGGAAAGTTTTCAAACCGCCTTGCAGAATCTGGCCGAAGGGGATGGGGAGACGGCGGTGCCCGGCCGGGACTATTCGATCCGTCATGGCGACGTGGCCATTGCGGCAATCACCAGCTGCACCAATACCTCGAATCCCGGTGTGATGATCGGCGCCGGTCTGCTGGCGCGCAACGCGGTTGAGAAGGGGCTCTCGGCAAAGCCGTGGGTCAAGACATCGTTGGGGCCGGGCTCGCGGGTCGTCGGTGATTATCTGGCCCAGGCGGGGCTTATGGAACCGCTGGAAGCCTTGGGTTTTCACATCATCGGTTATGGCTGCACGACCTGCATGGGGAATTCCGGCCCGCTCGACCCGGCAATCTCCGAAAGTGTCGATACGGGTGGTGTCGTCATGGGGGCGGTCCATTCCGGCAATCGCAACTTCGAAGGTCGCGCCCATCCGCAATGCAAGGTCAACTATCTGGCGTCGCCGCCTTTGGTCGTGGCCAGCGCGATCGCCGGTTCCCTGAACATAAATCTGGCGACCGAGCCGCTGGGCGAAGGTCGGGACGGGACGCCGGTCTATCTGCGCGACATTTGGCCGTCACCGCAGGACATAGAGGCGACGATTGGCGCGTGCATGACTCCGGGAATGTTCCGAGACCGCTACGCGGACGTGGAGCAGGGCGGTGACGATTGGCGCGCCCTGGAGTCAGCGGTGGGTGATATCTTCGCCTGGGAGCCGGGCAGCACCTATATCCGGCGCCCCCCTTTCTTCGATGACATGTCTGCGGCGCTGCCGGAAATCGGCGACATCGTCGGTGCGCGGCCGTTGGGGATATTCGGGGACTTCCTGACGACGGATCATATCTCTCCCGTCTCCGCTATCCCGCCGGAAAGCCTCGCCGGTTCATATCTGCAGGAACAGCAGGTCGCACCGCAGGATCTCAGCTCCTATGCGCAACGGCGCGTCAATCACGATGTGATGCTGCGCGCCACCTTCAACCAATCCCGAATCCGAAACGAGATGCGGCCCGGCACCGAGGGCGGCCTGACCCGCTACATGCCGGACGATGAACCGATGACCATCTTCGAGGCCGCGCGCCGCTATCGCGACGCCGACGTCCCAATGGTCGTGATCGGCGGTAAAGATTACGGGCAAGGGTCATCGCGCGATTGGGCCGCGAAGGGCACGCGCGAGTTGGGCGTTCGCGCGGTTATCGCGGAAGGGTTGGAACGTATTCATCGGTCCAATCTGATTGGCATGGGGGTGTTGCCGCTGCAGTTCCCGGAAGGTTTCACCCGGAAGACGCTGGCGCTCGACGGTAGTGAAACCTTCGACCTTACCGGGCTTGAGGATGGAATAGAGCCCGGTATGACAGTGAATTGCCGGATTGCCCGTCGCGACGGCCGTAGCGAATCCGTCGCCTTGATCTGCCGGCTCGACACGAAAGTGGAGGTCGCGTACTACCGCCATGGCGGCAGTCTGCATTACGTGCTGCGCGAGAAGCTCTCCGCGA
>CAJWOT010000095.1 GCA_913044215.1 uncultured Rhodospirillaceae bacterium
CAATTCTTTTCCCACGCTCGACATCGCAGTCATCGGTACCGGGATTGCTGGAATGAGCGCCGCCTGGCTGCTCTCGCAGAAGCATAACGTAACGGTATATGAGCAAGAAAACCGTATCGGTGGCCATTCGAACACCGTGACCGTCCCGGGACGGGCGGGGCCGATCGACGTCGATACTGGCTTTATCGTCTACAACGAGCGTAGCTATCCGAATTTGACGGCGTTGTTCCGCCATCTCGACGTACCGACCAAGGCAAGTGACATGTCCTTTGCCGCATCCCTCGACGCCGGGCGGCTGGAATATTCCGGAACCGACTTGAATGGGTTGTTCGGACAACGGCGCAATTTGGTGCGCCCGCGCTTTTGGGCCATGCTGAAGGATGTCCGCCGTTTCTATCGCGACGCGCCGGGTCTCCTGGCCGACCCCAAATCTTCGCGGGAAAGTCTGGGCGACTACCTTTCGGCGAACGGCTATTCCGCGGCCTTCATCGATGATCACCTGTTGCCCATGGGAGCTGCCATCTGGTCCGCCACCGCGCAGGAAATGCTCGCCTTTCCCGCCGCAGCCTTCATCCGTTTCTTCGACAGTCATGGCTTGTTGCAGATCGCCGATCGCCCGATTTGGCGCACGGTCGACGGCGGCAGCCGCGAATATGTGAAACGGTTGACGGCTTCGTACAGCGATAGAATTCGGGCGGGATGCCGTGCCGTGACGGTGGCGCGCCGGAATGGCAAGGTCACCGTTACCTCCGAAAAGAATAGCGTTCAGGAATTCGACCATGTCGTTCTCGCGACCCATGCGGATCAAGCGCTCCGGCTTCTTTATTTGCCCAGCGCGCAGGAGCGCGGTTTGCTCGGTGCGATCGGTTATTCGACGAACCGTGCCGTTTTGCATTGCGACGAAACGCTCATGCCGAAGCGAAAACGCGTCTGGTCGAGCTGGAACTATTTGCAGTCGGAAGGCCCGGCATCCGACTCTCCGCTTTGTGTGACCTACTGGATGAACAAGCTTCAAGGCATCGGCGAGACCGATCCGCTGTTTGTGACCCTCAATCCAACAACCGAGCCCGCTGAAAATACGCTGCTTCGCGAGTTCTCCTATGAGCATCCTCAGTTCGACGGTGAGGCGATGGCGGCACAAGACGGGCTCTGGTCGCTTCAGGGCCAAGGTGGTGTCTGGTTCTGCGGCAGCTATTTCGGTTACGGCTTCCACGAAGACGCGCTGCAGTCCGGTCTTGCCGTTGCCGAGGCGCTCGGCGGCGTGCGGCGTCCCTGGACGGTCGAGAACGAATCCGGCCGCATCGTCTTATCCGACCCACTCCCGGTTGCCGCATGATCCAGCCCCGGCATTCCGCGTTGTTCGAAGGGCCTGTGGTGCATCAGAGGGTGCGGCCGCGGCGCCATCGCCTGTCCTATGACGTTTTCGCCCTATTGCTGGATCTGGACGAGATCAGCAGTCTCGATAGCCGATCGCCGCTATTCGGATACAATCGGCACGCGCTTGTGAGTTTCTGGAACCGGGACCATGGCGACGGGTCGGGCCGCGATCTTCGGCCCTGGGTCAATGCGAAACTTGCAGAGGCCGGTCTGCAGCCGGATGGCGGTCCGATCCGCGTCCTCTGCTATCCGCGCATCCTGGGCTACGCCTTCAATCCGCTGACGGTTTATTTCTGCTATCGGCAGGACGGTGCACCCGCGGCCATTCTCTACGAAGTCCGTAACACCTTCCACGAGCGTCACACTTACGTCATTCCGGTCGAACCGTCTTCGAAAGCCGTGATCCGGCAAAGCTGCGAGAAAGTCTTCTACGTCTCGCCCTTCGTGCCGATGGAGTGCACCTATCATTTCCGCATTCTGCCGCCGGGCGACTCCGTCGCGGTCGCCATCCGCCAGGAAGACGAACACGGCCTGCTGTTGGCCGCATCGTTCAACGGACAGCGTAAACCGCTGACCGCCGCGACCCTCGCCGGCGCATTGGCGCGGTACCCGGCTATGATCTTCAAGGTCACGGCAGGGATCCACTGGGAGGCGCTGCGGCTGTGGCTGAAGCGGCTTCCGGTCTATCGCCACCGGTCGGCAGCGACGCCAATCGGCACAAGCATAATTCAAAACGCGTCCGTAGAGCGCGAACCGGGGAAGGCCGCATGAGCATTCAAGACATTTCAATCCAAGCGCAGACGACTGAGGGACTCGCAACCACGCCACGCACGCTCCGGCAGCGATTGCTGCAGCGGCTGGTCGGCTGCGCCAAAACAGGGCAATTGTCGATCGTTTGGCCGGACGGCAGCCGTTGGCAGCATGTCGGTGGGACGCCGGGTCCGCACGCGGAATTGCGATTGCGGCGCGACCGGGCCGTGACGCGCCTGGCGCTGGGGGGCGATACAGGTTTCGCCGAATCTTACATGGACGGGGACTGGGATAGTCCCGACCTGCTGCAATTGCTCGCCTTCGGGGCCGCGAACTTGGAACCCATGGACAGTGTCTTTGCGGCGAAACTGGTCAACGCCGTGTGGAACCGGATGCAGCACGCGTTGCGCGCCAACACACTCAAGGGCAGCCGGCGCAATATCGCGTTCCACTACGATTTGGGAAATGAGTTTTACGGGAACTGGCTGGACCGGACGATGTCCTACTCCGCAGCGCTGTTCTCGGAGCGCGATCACGATCTCGCTGCAGCGCAGGATGCAAAATACCGGCGATTGGCCGATGCGGTTTGCCTTGCACCGGAAAGCCGCGTGTTGGAGGTCGGGTGCGGCTGGGGCGGGTTCGCGGAGATCGCGATCAGAGACTTTGGCAGCGACGTTGTCGGGCTCACCCTGTCGGCGGAGCAGCAGAAATTTGCGCAAAAAAGGTTGCAGACAGCGGGGCTCAGCGCCCATGCTGATATCCGTCTTCAGGATTACCGGGATGTGCGGGGGCTTTTCGACGCAGTTGTTTCGATCGAAATGTTCGAGGCGATCGGCGAGGAGAACTGGCCCACCTATTTTCAAAAACTGCGTTCGGTCTTGCGACCGGGCGGCAAGGCCGGCATTCAGGTCATCACCATCAATGACGACCGGTACGAGGCCTACCGCGAGCGGCCGGATTTCATTCAGAAATATATTTTCCCAGGTGGGATGCTGCCATCGCCGGAGCGTTTCGAGAAGGCGGCCGCCGAAACCGGTTTCGAAATCGAGGACCGTTTCTTCTTTGGCGAGTCCTATGCTGAAACATTGCGGCGCTGGCATGAGCAGTTCGAAGCGCAGTGGTCCGCGATCGAAAAACTCGGGTTTGACGAGCGGTTTCGCCGGATGTGGCGGTACTATCTGGCCTATTGCGAGGCTGGCTTCCGCGACGGCGCGATCAATGTCGCACAGTACACCCTGACTCGATCGTGACAGCGGAGGCGCCGGTCGATCGCTGGACGCTAGTCGCCTACGCGCTGCCGGGTTTTATCCTCGCTGTTCCGACGATCCCTGTTTACGTCTACCTGCCTGCCCTCTATGGCGATAGCTTCGGTCTCGGCCTGGCCCTGACGGGAACGGTGCTGCTGGCCGCGCGTCTGTTCGACGTGGTGACAGACCCGCTGATCGGACGGATCAGCGATGCGCTCAACTGGCGCGCCGGCCGCCGCAAACCGTTGATTCTGCTGGGCGGTTGCCTTGCCGCGCTGGCCTTGATCCGGATCGTCTCGCCGCCGCAGCCGGTCGATTGGCCCTACCTGTTGATTTGGTCCGGGGTCCTGTATCTCGGTTGGACACTGGTCGCGATCCCTTATGCGGCGTGGGGAGCGGAATTGCGCAGCGGGTATCGCGAAAGGCTGCGCATCACCTCGGCCCGGGAAGGCGCCGGATTATTGGGTATCCTGTTCGCGAGCGCCCTCCCCGCCGTACTGATCACAACGGGGCGGACGGAGCAGAGTGCGCTGATCGTCCTCGCCTGGGTGACCGTTCTTGTCGGTATTCCCGTCATGGCCCTCCTCACTTTCCGGGTGCCGGAACCTCAGGCGTCGCCAAAGCGGTCTCCCACGCCGCTGCGCGCCTATCTCACCAGCCTGCCGGAGAACGGTCCCTTCTGCCGCCTGATCGCTGCCTGGGCGATCAACGGGTTCGCCAACGGTCTGCCGGCGGCCCTGTTTTTGCTCTACCTGGAATACGCGCTCGGTGCAGGCGAAGGCTTGCGCCCACGATTCATTCTCGCCTATTTCCTGGCCGCAGTGCTGGCGATCCCGGCTTGGCTCGCTCTGTCGCGCCGGCTCGGCAAGCACCGAACCTGGTGCGTTGCCATGATGCTCGCCATTGTCGCCTTCGCGACGGTCCCTTTGATCCCGCACGGTGCGTTTGGCGCTTTCTTCGCGGTCTGCGTCCTGACCGGCGCGGCGCTCGGTGCTGACTTGGCTTTGCCGCCCTCGATCCAGGCCGATGTCGTCGATTACGACGCGTGGAAACAGGGCGAGGCGCGGGCCGGTTTCCTTTTTGCGTTGTGGAGCATGGCGACGAAGTTCGCCCAGGCGCTTGCCGTCGGTATTGGGCTGCCGCTTGTGGCCGCGCTGGGGTTCGATCCGGCCCAGGTAACCGCACCCGGACAGTTCGCCCTGACGGTGATCTACGCCTGGTTGCCTATCGTATTCAAGATAATTGCCGTTGCGCTGGTCTGGAACTTCACCCTCGACGAACGACGGCTCCTTACGGTGCAGAAGAGGCTCGCCAGGCGGCGGGTCCATGGCGAGGCCTGACGATGCAGAAAACACTCTTGGGGATGATCTTTCTGGGCGTTGTTTTGACGGGATGTGGCGGTATGGACATTAAGAAATTCGAAGCGGCAACGCCGCAGCTGGTGCTGGAGGAGTATTTTGCGGGCAAGACACGCGCCTGGGGAATATTTGAGGACCGGTTCGGCACGCTGAGGCGGCAGTTCACCGTCGATATCGTCGGGCGTTGGGACGGCCGGACCCTGGTTCTCGATGAACGCTTCGTGTACCGCGATGGCGAACGAGACCGCAGGGTCTGGACGATTGAGAAGGTTGGTCCAAACCGCTACCAGGGCCGTGCTGACGACGTTATCGGCGTGGCAACCGGCGAGGCAAAGGGAAACGCGCTTAGCTGGCGCTATAACATGGATTTGAAGGTCGGCGACTCGACGCTACGGGTTCATTTTGATGACTGGATGTTCCTTCAGCCGGACAACGTTCTGATCAACCGCGCCCGGGTCAGCAAGTGGGGTGTTGAGCTGGGTCAAGTGACCCTGTTTTTCAGCAAATCGACCCTTAAAAGCGCGAATACGGATCGTCCGGTTACGTCTGATCAGGCGTTGCAATCCGTCGACGGACGAAAGACAGCAGCGAACCGATAACCGGTAAGTGCATGTAGAACTGGGTCGCGGAATCCCAGTGGTCGAAATGTTCGCTGACCCTTCCGTCCTCGGAAAATCGGATCTTGCTCGTTCCGTCCAAGGTGAAGGCGCGCCCGCGCAGGACGCCGGAAAACTGCCAGGACATGAGCACGACGGGGCCGTCGAGACCTAGGGCATCGACCCGAAACACGACATCTTGCACGCTGTCGAACATGTCCTCAAACACGCGCCGCAGCGCGTTGGGGCCACGCACATCGTTGAACGGATCAGTGAAGTGTACGTCGGGCGTTACGTACTGGGACAGTTGCGGAAGTGTCTCCGGGGCCAGGGTTTCGAGATAGCGTCGATATGCGTCCGCTTCCTTCATCGCAACATCCTTCGCGTGATGGCGAACAGGAGCCTATCGGGAAGCAGGCGTAATGTCTTCATGACAAAGCCGAAACGCGTGGGGAACACGGTCTCGAACCGGTTGCCTTCGAATGAGCGATAAACCCGGTCCGCCGCTTCTTCCGCTGAAATCAGAAACGGCATCGGGAAGTCGTTTTTTTCGGTCAGCGGTGTCTCCACGAAACCGGGATTAATCAGGCTCAACACGATCCCGAAGCGTTCGCATTCCGGCTTCAGCGCCTCGCACATGTTGATCAATGCCGCCTTCGTGGCGCCATAGGCAGACGCTTCGGGGAGCCCCCGATATCCGGCGAGCGATGCCACCACCGCGATCCGGCAGCCGCTACGCGCCTCCCGGTTTGCCAGCATCGCAGACAGGCAATTGACCGTGCCCATGACGTTGACGTCGAACAGGGCGCGGACGGTCTCCGGGTTGAAGTCCGGGACCGGGGTGGGCGTGTACGTGCCGGCATTCAGAACGGCAATGTCGATAGGGCCGACCCTGGACTCGATGTCGCGAACGACGGTCGCGACCCGTGGCATCTCGGTGATATCGAGGGGAAAGGCGTGAATTTCGCCGGGCAGGTCCACGGATTGGGCCTCCAACGCGGCAAGGTCAGTTTCTGTTCGCGCGCTCGCCGCAACAGTGCAGCCTTCCGCTGCGCATTTGAGCGCGAGCGCACGGCCTATCCCCTTGCCGGCGCCGGTAATCCAGACGGTGCGGTGACGCGGCGGCATCAACGGGTGGTCATCCGCTGATGTGAGCTCAGGCACCGTTTGCAGACATATTCGATCTGTGACCCGTCCCTGCCTTCGAAGCGCATCTTCACCCACTCGCCATGCTGGCCATACCAGACTTCGCTCTCAAGGTCGCCGGTATAGGCCCATCGTTGTGCTTCGACCGTGCGCCCCTCCGCCTCAATGCGCTCCTCGCCAAGGTCGCGCATGCGGACCGCGTTCACCTTGCCGGTGATCGTGTTGAGAACCCTGTCGCTCTCGGTGACCGCGATATTCCAGTGGTTCGTTGGTATCAGGTCGCCGCGCACTGTCTCCATGCCGTCAGGTCCAGATATCCGGTAGGCATCGCCGACCCGCTTCGCGCTCACGGTGCTCACGGTGCCGTCGTCGTTGGTTCGCGCGTCTAACGATTCCAACTTGCCGTTGCGCCAACGCGATTGAGACGAATATTCCAACGAATACAGGGTTAACCCGAACAGCTTGATTTTTATGTCGAACACGATGTCGACACGGAGGTCTTTACCGTCGCGAGCGAAGGATACGCGATGCTGTCCCACGGGAACGCCGTCCCGTTGAACCTCGAATTCCAACGGTTCCTTGTTAGGCGTATGCGGCTCACTGTGTCCGGGAGCCGCCGTAAAGAGCAGGAACGCGGCTACAAAGCATGCCGGGAACGCGTGCCCTATATGGCCGCCAACGTTTGTGCGCACTGCCCATATCCGATCCGTTTGAGACCGATCTAGTTTTACGGCGGGTCCACTCGGTTGGATCACACGGTATATGTTCGGTGTGTCCTCTTGCGTCTCTTCTCGTTGAAAGGATGTCAAAAGGACGCCTTTTGGCTTGCGTTTCGAGATCGCCTGTTATCGCTCAGACATCCGCATCATGAGACATTCTCGACCGAGGTTTCGACCGCGTGCAGGAAGGAAGGTGCGGAAGAACGTGCCGACATCAGGACGTAGCTGTCTTCGTTTTCACACAAAATGATGACGCCGAGATGCTCCATCGCGGTTCGTGCGACGCTGCCTTGGGGGAATGCCGCCGGTGCCAGACCGAGGGGGCAAATTCGTTCCAGTGCTGAAACCGCCAAGGGGCCCGAAAGCCGCAACATCGCCCAGCTGTCCGACTGGTCCGTGTAGTAGCCCGTGTCTCCTAAAACGTTGGCGATTGCCTCAACAGGATCGTTCCCGGCGAGCTCGAACAGCGCGAAGCATTGGTCCGGTTGCAGCCCCAGGAAACGGACTGATCCGTCTTTCGACAGGGCGGTACTGCCGGGTGCGGGAAATGTCGTGCCATAGGCGCCGGTCATTGCGCTGTCCAGCGCATCAGCACCGCCGAGTGGCACCGCGATCGATACCAGAGCCTGGTCACCTATTTCCGTCAACGCCGTGTCGCCGAATTGCTTGTGGTACCCGTCCAATGGCGGGCTCGCCGTCAAAGTAAGATCAGGCACGGAGGCGTTCTCCTTCTGGATCGATGAAATGCGGGGAGACGATTTCCACTTCGACCTTGCGGTCGCGCACCGGGTCGGCAGCGATGACGGTTTCGCCGATCCGTGACGCGCCCCGTTTAATGAAGCCCAACCCGATTGAATGGCCGAGGCTCGGGGAGAACGCGACCGACGTCATCCAGCCTTCATCATTTTCCGTGGTGACCTCTTTGCCGGGCGATACGAAATGGGCACCCGAGTTGAGCCCCTCCGACCGGTCGACCGGCACGAAACCGACCAGGGCCAGGCCGTCCTCGCGATTTAACGCGTCACGTTCCGACAGGATGCTGCCGATACTGTCCTTCTTTTTCGAGACCATGCGGCCCATGCCGAGATCGCGCGCGGTGGTCTGGCCGATCAACTCGTTGCCGGCCGCGTGTCCCTTTTCGACCCGCATGACGCCGAGCGCTTCCGTGCCGTAAGCGACCACATCATAGGCTTCGCCCGCTTTCATCAACGCCCGCATCAGCGCGTCGCCATAACGGGCGGGCACCGCGACCTCGTAGGCGAGCTCGCCTGAAAAGGATATCCGGAACAAACGGCCCGGGACGCCGCCACATAGGGTGACTTCGCCGCAAGCCATGAAGGGAAAGGCCTCGTTCGAAAGATCGTGGCTGTCGTCCACGATCTTTTGCAGAAGAGCCCGGGAATTCGGGCCGGCTACCGCGATTTGCGCCCATTGCTCGGTGACCGAAATCAAATGGACGTCCATCCCCGGCCACAAACATTGTCGGCAGAATTCCATGTGGCGGAATACGCCGACCGCGTTCGCGGTGGTCGTGGTCATGACGAAATGGGTTTCCGACAGGCGCGCCGTCGTGCCGTCATCCATCGCCATGCCGTCTTCGCGCAGCATCAGCCCGTATCGAACCTTGCCGACGGGAAGTTTTGCGAAACCGTTCGCGTAGACGCGGTTGAGGAATTCCGCCGCATCGCGGCCTTGCACGTCGATCTTGCCCAAGGTCGTGACATCGCAGACGCCGACGGAGGCCCGGGTCTGCAGGACTTCGCGGTCGACCGATTGCCGCCAATGGGTCTCTCCCGCCCGGGGAAACCATTGCGCCCGCAGCCACATGCCGGCATCAACGAATACCGCTTTCTGCTCTTCCGCCCATTTGTGGCTTGGAGTCAGGCGCGTTGGGCGAAATGCCTTGCCGCGCGACCGGCCGGCGAACGCGCCGATCGCGACCGGCGTGTACGGTGGGCGGAAGATCGTGGTTCCCGTCTCCGGAATCGATTTACCCGTCGCTTCGGCCATGATCGCGAGGGCGCCGACATTGGCCGTTTTGCCCTGGTCGGTGGCCATACCCAGCGTCGTATACCGCTTCAGATGTTCGACAGAGCGAAACCCTTCTTCCCCGGCCTGTCGAACATCCTTGACGGTGACATCGTTCTGCAGATCGAGCCAGGCGCGCGCCTTGCTTTCGCCGACATGCCAGAAGGCGGCGGTGTCGCGGGGTTCGTCCTCCGCCCACGGTGGCGTGATGGATGTGGCGGTGTGGCCGGTATCCGTCGCCGCTATGTGCCCGGCCTCGGTACCTTGTATCAGCGCGGCGCCCAGGCTTAGCGCGCCATTCGCGGCGCCGGCGACGGTCAAGCCGACAGGCATCTCGTCACCTGGAATGAAGGCCGCGATGTCGTCGCGCCATTTAGGGAAGCTGCGCTGATGGCAGGTCAGATGGACGTTCGGATTCCAGCCGCCGGATACTGCGAGACAGTCCGTCTCGATCGTCTGACCTTTCGCCAGTTTGATCGCCGTCACGCCTTTGCGACCTGCGACATCAATGACCCGTCCGCCCATGACGATCGCTGCGCCCGGCACCGATGCGAGAGCCGGTTTATCACGGCTGTCGATCACCGCGGTGATCTCTATTCCCTTCGCCGAAAGGTCCTGCGCAGTGCGCCAGCCATCGTCATTGGACGTGAAGACCGCGACGCGCCTGCCGGGGGTGGCGCCCCAGCGATTGACATAGGCACGGACGCTGCCGGCCAGCATGACCCCGGGCCGGTCGTTGTTGCCGAAGGCGATGGGCCGCTCCGTGGCGCCGGCGCACAGGATCGCGCGCTTGGAATAAATCCGCCACAGGACCTGGCGTGGCTTGCCCGCCGACGTGGCCAGATGGTCGGTCCGGCGCTCCAGTGCACCGTAGATTCCGTGATCGTACGCCCCATAAACGGTCGTACGGGGCATCATCCGCACGTTCGGCAGACCGGCAAGTTCTTGTGCGGTCTGCGCCGCCCAGCCGGCGCCCGACATGTCTTCGACTGCCAGCGTTTCGGCGTTCAAGCGGCCGCCCAGCAGAAAATCCTCGTCCGCCAGAATGACCCGCGCGCCGGCGCGACCGGCTGCGAGGGCGGCCGCAAGTCCCGCGGGACCGCTGCCGATCACGAGAACGTCGCAGTGCAGAAATCCTTTGTCGTAGCTGTCCGGGTCCTCTTCGCCGGAGAGCCGGCCGAGCCCGGCGGAGGCGCGGATCGCTGGTTCGTAAACCTTCTCCCAGAATGATTTCGGCCACATGAAGGTCTTGTAGTAGAAGCCGGCCGACAGGAACGGCGACAGCAGATCGTTGACCGCCATCAAGTCGAATTCGAGCGACCCGCGGTGGTTCTGGCTGGTCGCCTCAAGGCCGTTATAGAGCTCCGTGACCGTGGCCCGCGTATTCGGCTCCAGATGCGCTCCGTGCCTAAGTTGCACCATCGCATTCGGTTCTTCGGAGCCGGCGCTGAAAATGCCGCGCGGGCGGTGGTATTTGAACGAACGGCCGACCAGACGCTGGCCATTGGCGATCAGCGCGGCGGCGAGGGTGTCGCCTCGATATCCTTGGAACCGCTTTCCGTTGAAGCGAAACGAGACCAGATTCTCGCGGCCGACAAGGCCGCCGACTATCCTGTAAGGCTGGCTCATCGGTCGCGCCCCGCGGCCAGAGCGACGTCACGGGCCAGTTCAACCTTCGTGATCTCATGCGTCAGCGTGTTGCGAGTCACCACGAGCCAGGACCGGTCCCCCTGTTCGTGAAACCACAGTTCGCGGGTCTCTCCGGCCGGATTATCCCGGAGATATTGATATTCATAGAAATCGTCTGCGGCGGTATCACTTTGCCAGTCGGGCCGGTCTATCAAAGACGCGTCGCCCAAATAGACGAACTCCGCAGCGTCGCGCGGGCCCAGGAGCGGATGGTTTATTATCATCTGCGCGCCCTCCTCAATGCAGGTTCGGTTGGGCGCCGGCGCCCTTTTCGTCGATCATGTGGCCCCGTTTGAAACGGTCGAGACGTAGCTCCGTCGCCACAGGATGCGGTTCGTCCTTGGCCAGCAGATGGGCATAGCACCAGCCGCTGGCCGGTGTGGCTTTGAACCCGCCATAGCACCAGCCGCCGTTGAAATAGAGACCGTCCACCGAGGTCTTGTCGATGAAGGGCGACCCGTCCATCGACATATCCATCACACCGCCCCACATGCGCAGCAGCCGCGCGCGGCCGATCATCGGCATGAGTGCCATACCGCTCTCGCAGACATCTTCCACCACCGGCAGATTGCCGCGCTGCGCGTAGGTGTTGTAGCCGTCGATATCGCCACCGAATACCAGGCCGCCCTTGTCCGATTGCGAGATGTAGAAATGCCCGGCGCCGAAGGTGACGACACCGGGGATGATCGGTTTCAGCCCTTCGCTGACGAAGGCCTGCAGGACATGACTCTCGATCGGCAGGCGCAGTCCGGCTTGCGCCATCACACGGCCCGACGAGCCGGCGACACAGACCGCAACCTTCTTTGCGGCTATTGGTCCGCGCGCGGTTTCCACACCGATACAACGGCCGTTCTTGACCTGGAACCCCGTCACCTCGCAATTCTGAATGAGATCGACACCGCGCTGGTCCGCGCCGCGTGCGTAGCCCCACGCGACAGCATCGTGACGGGCCGTGCCGCCCCGTGGTTGCCACAGCCCGCCCTTGACGGGAAAGCGAGCATTGTCGAAATCGAGGAACGGGCAAAGCTCGCGAATTCCCTGTTCGTCCAACAGGACCGCATCGGCGCCCGCCATATGCATGGCGTTGCCGCGCCGGGCAAATGCGTCGCGCTGCGGATCGGAGTGGTAGAGGTTAACGACGCCGCGCTGCGACACCATCGCGTTATAATTAAAATCCTGTTCCAGATTTTCCCACAATTTCATGGAGAGTTCGTAGAACGGTTCGTTGCCCGGCAGCAGGTAGTTCGAACGGATGATTGTTGTGTTCCGGCCCGCATTGCCGGACGCAAGCCAGCTCTTCTCCAGCACGGCTACGTTGGTCAGCCCGTATTCCTTGGCCAGATAGTACGCTGTCGCCAGCCCATGACCGCCGCCGCCGACCACGATGATGTCGTAAGCGGGCTTAGGCGCCGGGTCGCGCCATACGGGCTCCCAACCTTTGTTGCCGCCGAGTGCTTGCCGAAGGACCTTCCATCCGGAGTACTTCATCCAACGCCACCTTTCGAAGGATTTGTTCCTCCGCATGATCGGTGACGCCATCTCACCTTGACAGTCAAGAAAAAGACGGTTTTTTTCGTAAAATGGAAGAAAATTCGCCAATTGGCAGCCCGATCCAAGTCGGTTGCCTATTGATCGACGATTTTGCGCTGATGTCCTATTCCGCCGTCGTCGAACCCTTGCGGGCGGCCAACTTATTGGCGGGCCGAACGATTTATGAGGTACGCCACTACGCGGTACCGGGGCAGCGTGCCGAGAGTTCCGGCAGGCTGGCGGTCGAAGGTGCGGTTGCCGTGGCGGACGATTGCAATCCAGACTATCTGTTTGTGTTCGCGGGCGGCGATCCTGCACGCTTCCAAGACGAAAGGGTTTTCGATTGGTTGCGTCTATTGGCGAACCGTGGCGTGATCTTGGTTGGGGTGTCGGGTGGTCCTGTGATCCTTGCCGCCGCCGGGGTCATGGAAGGGCGCCGCATGACCGTCCATTGGGAACATGCGGCTGTGTTGGCGGAAGCGTCGCCCAACCTGTTTGTCGAGCGCACCCTGTATGTCATCGACCGCGACCGCATCACCTGTGCCGGAGGTATCGCGCCGCTCGATCTGATGCACGCGCTGATCACGGAGCATTGCGGCGGCGAACTCGCACAGAAAGTCAGCGATTGGTATATGCATACTGATATCCGCCCGTCCGGTGGGCCGCAGCGGGCAGGTATCGCGGAGCGCTACGGCACGACCAATCAAACGGTCGTTCGCGCGATTGAGGCCATGGAGAACCATATCGCGGATCCTTTGACGCTTCCGCAATTGGCGCTGCTGTCGGGAATCGGCGCGCGGCAGCTAAATCGTCTGTTCAGTGAGAAGCTCGGCCAATCGACCATGGGATTTTATCGCGTGTTGCGCCTGGAAAAGGCGCGCGGATTTCTCGCCCAATCGCCGATGAAGATCAGCCAGATCGCCCTTGCCGCTGGCTTCTCGAGCCAGGCGCATTTTTCGCAATGCTTCAGGGAACGGTATGGAGAGCCGCCCTCGGCGGTCCGATAGTGCCGGTCAACTCGCGTATCGATCGCCGATCGCGGAGATCGGCTCCGGCGCGTGGTTGACGCCATACAGCGTGTTCAATCCTTCGAACAACTCCATGAAGGGTTTGCGCACCATCTCGGGGCTGTACTGCTTCACATACCATTTCCACAGGTTCAGGCTATGGGTGGCGATGGAGACGTGATTGGCCAGCAGCAGGTACGAATTCTCGGATTTCTCAAAGAAGGTGATAAACGATTGCGGGCGATCATTGTCGACGAATTCGACATAGCTGTGTTCGTAAGCGTTTAATACCTTATGGGCGCTGATGTAGCCTTCGCGCATTTTCTCCCGTAGCGCGTTGCGCTTACGCTGAATGTTTTCATACTCGTCATTCGTCAGGCTGGGGTGATCGGCTGGGAAACAAAGCTGGTCATGGCCGACCCACTTGAACATGGTCTGCAGCGGTTTGAGCAGCTCCGCAAAGCGCGCTTGGTAGTAGCAGACCGCTTCCCAGGCGAAGAATACGTCCGGCGCCTGTTCCGGCTGCAGTTGCATAGCCTGAACGAAGGGCTCGATCCCTTCGATGTCCTTGGCTTCCCAAATCTTCAGCAGAAATTTTTCGATATATTGCTCGCGCGCCAGTTTGTCGTCGAAACCTGTTGATTCACCCAGCGCCTTCGTCACAAGTGTCTGGATTTTGTCGCGGATTGAGGTCCGTATCTTTTCCCATTCTTTTGGCGAGATCGCGAAATAGGCGTCGTGAATCTTGTCGGCAACCTCCATTTGTTCCGCTTTGCTCTTGAACATGAACGGATCGAGGCTGTGCATCGCGTTAATGAGTTTCAGGACCTTCATGTCGGCGTCGATTTGGTCCTGAATTTCGTGTGTGGATTCGTCCTTGGTTATTTTAAACGAAAGGTCGCTGTGGAAGCTGTACGCGTTGAAGTCGAGCGTTTCTCCGCCATCAAACCGGTTCTTGGTGTCATAGGGAAAATAGACGACGGTTGT
>CAJWOT010000096.1 GCA_913044215.1 uncultured Rhodospirillaceae bacterium
AACCCCAGTTGCTCAACGCGCTGAAAGCGCTCGACGAGTTGCGGCCAGGGCAGGTTGGGCAAAACCAGAACGTAGAAGCGGAGAGGCTGTTTCATGCGGTTGCGTATTTAACCTGATCTCGAAAGTATGGCGCGCCCGTTAGCCCTCGTCTTTCTCCACCGGGCCGCCGGCGTCACGCCAGGCGCCGAAGCCGCCTTCGATATGCGCGACCGGCTCCAGCCCCATACGCTGCAATTGCACCGTGGCCAGCGCGGACCGCAGGCCGCCAGCGCAGAAGAAGACGAACTTCTTGCCGGAACCAAAAACCTCACGGTAATAGGGGCTGTCCGGGTCGACCCAGAATTCAAGCATGCCGCGCGGCGCGTGCAGGGCACCCGGCACCTTGCCTTCGCGCTTCAATTCGCGCACGTCGCGAATATCGACCAGGACCGTGTTCTCGTCACCGTGCAGCGCGATGGCATCCTCGACCGACATGGTTTCAATTTCCGCGTTCGCCTCGGCGACGAGCTGTTTTGCACTGACCTTGATCATCCACTGTCTCCTAAACGTTGAAGCGGAACAGCATGATATCGCCGTCCTGCACGGTATACTCCTTGCCTTCCAGGCGCATCTTGCCCGAATCCTTGGCCCCCTGCTCGCCTTGGCAGGCGACGAAGTCATCGTAGGCGATGGTCTCCGCCCGGATAAAGCCTTTCTGGAAATCCGTATGGATCGTCCCGGCCGCTTGCGGCGCCTTCGAGCCGCGGCGCACGGTCCAGGCGCGGCTCTCGTTCGGGCCGGTGGTGAAGAAAGTCACCAGGTCGAGCAACGCATAGCCGGCACGGATCACGCGGGCCAGCCCGGTTTCCGCCAATCCCAATGACTCCAGATATTCCGCTTTCTCGTCTTCGGTCTCGAGCTCCGCCACCTCCGCCTCGATCGCGGCCGAGATCAGCACGTAGCCCTGCCCCGTCTCTTCAGCCATGGCGGCAACGCGTGCTGAAAATTCATTGCCGGTTGCTGCGCTGTCCTCATCGACATTGCACACATAGAGCACGGGCTTGGCCGTAATAAGCTGCAGCGAGCGGAAAATCGGTGCCTCATCGTCGGAACGCTCGACTGTCCGGGCCGGTTTGCCGTCGCGCAAGGCCGCCAAGGTACGCTGCATTACGGGCAGGCTCGCCTTGGCCTCCTTGTCGCCGGAAGTCGCGCGCTTTTCGAGCGGTTCAATTCGGCGCTCCAAACTCTCCAGATCCGCCAGCATCAATTCCGTCTCGACCGTCTCCGCATCGCGGATCGGATCGACGGTTTCTTCGACATGGGTCACGTTGCCGTCGTCGAAGCAGCGCAGCACATGAACGATCGCCGCGACGCTGCGAATATGGCCGAGGAACTGGTTGCCCAGCCCTTCGCCCTGCGACGCGCCGCGCACGAGACCAGCGATATCGACGAATTCGAGATAGGTCGGCACTTCCTGTGCCGAACCGGTAATCGTAAAGACCTCGCGCAACCGCGTATCCGGCACCGCGACACGGCCGACATTCGGCTCGATCGTACAGAACGGATAGTTCGCCGCCTCGGCGGCGGCGGTATCCGTCAAGGCGTTGAACAAGGTCGACTTGCCGACATTGGGCAGCCCGACAATGCCACAATTGAATCCCATGATTTATGCCTCTGGAGCGGATTCCGGAGCCGGTTTTTTTTCCGGCTTGGGCCGCGGGGGTTTCAGGATCAACGACACTTTGGTCATGAACGCGTCGTAGGCGCGTTCGCCCAAGGTTTCGGCGCTGGCGGCCATGGCGTCGACGAGTTTCTCGAATATTGGCATCTCAGCCTTGGCGAAATCGCTTAACACGTAGCCATGCACCCGGTTCTTGTCACCGGGATGGCCGATGCCGACTCGCACGCGGTGAAACTCCTTGCCGATATGCGCGTCGATGCTGCGCAGGCCGTTATGGCCCGCCAGCCCACCGCCTTTCTTGACGCGAATCTTGCCCGCCGCCAAGTCGAGTTCGTCATGGATGACCAGCACGTCGTCAGGCGTCAGCTTGTAGTAGCGCATCGCCTCGCCCACCGCGCGACCGGATTCGTTCATGAAGGTCGTTGGCTTCATGGCGAGGATTTTCTCGCTCGCCAATGTTCCTTCAGCCGTCAACGATTGGAACCGGGCACGATAGGGGGCAAAGGAATGGCGGCGGACGATTTCGTCCACCGCCATGAACCCGATATTGTGCCTGTTCTTCTCGTATTTCGGACCGGGATTGCCCAGACCCACGAGCAGCAGCACGAGATTACTCCTCGGCGGAACCTTCTTCTTCGCCCTCGGCTTCGGCGGCGGCTTCGCCCTCGCCTTCGCCAAGTTCCATGCCCTCTTCGCCTTCTTCGCCTTCGGTCTCTTCCTCGACGACGGTCGGGGCAGCGATGGTGGCGATGGTGAAGTCTCGGTCGGAAATCGTCGGCTCCACCCCTTCCGGCAGGCTGACATGGCTGAAGTGAACACTATCGCCAATATCCGTTCCGGCGAGATCGACATCGACCTCATGCGGAATGTTATCGACCGAACATAGAACCTCGATCGCGTAGCGCACGACGTTCAAGACACCGCCTCGCTTCAGGCCTTCCGATTCCTCTTCATTCAAGAAGCGGCACGGCACCTCGACCGTCACCTTGGTTGCGGCCGTCACACGCAGAAAATCGACATGCTGCGGTACGTCGGTCACCGGATGCAGTTGTACGTCACGGGCGAGAACTCGCTCCGTGGCACCGCCGCCATTGATCTTCACTTCGTAAACCGTGGAAAAGAAGGTACCGGCTTCCAGGCTCTTACGCAGAGACAGGGGATCGATGGAAATGCTGGTGGGATCTTTCTTCGCCCCGTAGATCACGCAAGGCACCCGCCCGGCGCGACGCGTGGCCCGGGCGGCCCCCTTGCCGACCCGATCTCGGGCTTCCGCCTCGAGAACATTCGCTTCGCTCATATCACTCTCCAGTTGCTATCGCGGTGCCTGCCTCCAGGGGGGTCGGCACCATTCGTGCCGCGTGCTACGCGGCTAAACGCAATTCGTCAACAAAAATCAGTCAAATAGGCTCGAAACAGACCGGTTTTCGGCGATTCGCAGGATCGCTTCGGCCAGCAGCGGCGCGATGGTGATCTGGCGAATATTGTGCGCCACCCGCATCGCTTCGGTGGCCTGAATGGAGTCAGTCGTCATCAGGCTTTCCAGCGGCGAAGCCGAAACCCGCGCCACCGCCCCGCCCGACAGGACCCCATGCGTCGTATAGGCCTGCACCGCTTTCGCGCCGTCCTGCATAAGCGCCTCGGCTGCGTTGCACAAAGTGCCCGCCGAATCGACGATATCGTCGACCAGAATGCAACGACGATCCTTAACGTCGCCGATGATGTGCATGACTTCGGAGACGCCCGCCTTCTCGCGCCGCTTATCGATGATTGCCAGCTCGGCGCCGAGTCGTTTGGCGACAGCCCGGGCCCGAACGACGCCACCGACATCCGGCGACACGATGACCAGTTCCTCGCCTTCGGCCCGGCTCTTCTCAATGTCATTCAGGAAGACGGGTGCAGCGAACAAATTATCCGTCGGAATGTCGAAAAAGCCCTGGATTTGCCCTGCATGCAGATCCATCGTCAGAACCCGGTCAGCACCGGCCGTTGTAATCAGATTGGCGACCAGCTTGGCCGAAATCGGTGTCCGTGACCCGGTCTTTCGATCCTGCCTTGCGTAGCCGTAATAGGGAATGACCGCCGTGATACGTTGTGCCGAGGCCCGCCGCAGCGCGTCGATCGACACCAACAATTCCATAAGATTGTCGTTCGCCGGATAGCTCGTCGACTGGATGATGAAAACATCCTCGCCGCGAACGTTCTCCAGAATCTCGACGAACACTTCAAGGTCGGAGAAGCGCCGAATCGCTGCCTTGGTCAACGGCGCATTGAGACACGCCGAAATCGCTTCGGCCAGCGGCCGATTGCTGTTGCCGCTCAGGATTTTCATGTCGGATCCTGTGTTTGTCCGGACGCCATAACGGGCCGGAAGTTTGATCGCACCCACGCGCCCCGCCCGAAGGCGAGCGGCGTCTGTATATCAAGGGGGCAACGGCCTGTAAACGTCGAGCGGCCGCAGGACTTCCGGTGGGCGTTATCGGCCCTGGCGGATATCGTCCGCACGCTCCATCGTTAACAAGACATCGGCGATGCTATCGACCATGGCGAAGGTTACGTCATAGGCAAGCGGCCCCCATTTCGACGTGGCCCGCCCCTTTTCGATACTGTTGGATTGCGTCATCGTGCCGATTTCGCTTCCGTCGGACTCCCGCAGAGACCATTCAATTTTAAGCTTTTCTCGGCCCGACGTTTGATCGCTGACGTCGACCTTGCCGAATATCTGTATCGCAGCGCTTAGAGGGTCGGCGGCAACAGGCAGGCCGGCATTCTTCAGCACCGCGGTAAAGGCCTGCCTGAGCGCCTCGTTGCCATCCCCCGGCGCCCCTTCAATCGCGACGACGGCAATCGTCGGCCGCGGACGCTGCGCCACGCCTTCGAATTTCGTCTGCAGGACATCGGTGATTCGCGGGACCGCATCCGCCGACACGGCCTCCATCGGCGCACGTTTTGCTAATTCCCAGATTTCACCGGGAACCACGCTACGCGTTTCGATCTGCGAGACAAGGTCGCCGGCGCCGTTCGTAATGGTCCAGTCGATCGCGACAATGCGCTGGTCGCCGCCCGTCTGGGTTACCGCCGCCTGACCTTCCAAGAGAAACGCGTTCTTCACCGCACTGGCCGTCGTCGCCGGCACGTTCGCGCGGCGCAGTTCCGCCGCCATGATATCCGCCAGCGGCCCCGCAACCCCCGGCGGCGCCCCGGTTATCGGCGCGACGATGACACCAACGCTGTCCTGCAAGGCGACGAGAGGACTCTCCGCACCGCCGCCCGGGTCCGACTTGAACGGCTTGGGCAGTTGGCCGCAACTCACCGACGATATGCCCAAGGCCAGTATCAGAAACAGCCGAGTGCTAAAGCAGGACACAGCTTGCCACCATACACAGCAGGCAAAGCCCGAAGAGCTGGATCAGATACGGCATAGATACATTTAACCACGAATTCGTGCGCAGCGATATTGGCGACGGTTCAAGCGTCGGCGATCGCTATGGCGGATACGCAACGGCCGTAATCCGGTTCTCCGCGCTTGGTCGCACGCCGATAGCTATAGAACAGGTCCGTCTCGGCGCAAGTGTCCCGGGCAAGATCTTCAACGCTACCGACCTCGAGCGATCTCAATACCTTCGCGACATATCCCGGCAAATCGAACATAAAGTGACCGTCGCGCTCCGACGGCATGAAGAAGGCTTCGTTTGCCGGATCCTGCGCCAGGAACGGGGCCGGAAATTCAGGACCGACCTCATAGGAAGCTTGCGCGATTGTCGGTCCGATGGCCGCGGCAATCCGCTGCCGCTGCGCGCCCAACGCTTCCATGGCCTCAACCACTGAGGGAAGGATGCCCCCTACTGCCCCCTTCCAGCCGGCATGGGCCGCCCCGACGACGCCTGCCGCCCTGTCGGCGAACAGGACCGGCGTGCAGTCGGCACTGAGTATGCCCAGTACCGAACCGGGCCGGTCGGTCACCATGGCATCGGCTTGCGGTGGCGTCCCGTCCGCCCAGGGGCCGTCGACACGGGCCGTCGTACTTCCATGCACCTGATAGACCGTGTTAAGCGCCTCGCCCGGCAGATCGAAAAATGCGGCGACGCGGCGGCGGTTTTCCGTTACGGATGGCTTTTCGTCCTTGGACCCGAGGCCGATATTCAGCGACTCGTAAATGCCGCTGCTCACGCCCCCCTGGCGGGTGAAAAAAGCGTGCCGGATCCGGCCGTCGTCCCGCAGCGTTTCGGCCGTGAGATGCGGCAAATTCTTCGCGTTATCAGCCATCAATCTTCAAACCCCGGCGGTTGCGGCAGACCCGCCTGCGTCAGGCAGAGTACTTTGAACAAACTGCCCATTTGATCGGGTGCGATCAAGCGTTCGACGCCGGAAGCAATATCGGCCGCCTGTGCCGGCGTCGCCTGCTTCGTCAACGCTTTGGCCCGCAATGCAATGCCGAGCCGTTGCAGGAACGCGCCCTGCGAGACGGGTCCCCAGACATCCGCACTGTCGCCCGCCGCACGGCGCAGCGCCGCGAAATCGACATGCACCGTCAGATCCGCCTCGCCCGGAGTATCGAGTACACCGCATGGTTCGTGTGCGCGAACGGCCTGCAGCGTATCGCCCGGTGCGCTCTCGCCATGCCCGTAATCGACGATCAAGGCCGCGCCGCCCGCAGCCGCGATCCGCTCTCCCAGCGCCGCGGCAATGGCGAGGCTTTGAGGCTGAACTTCCGCGAGATCCCCTTCCGTGGCCGACTTCAGCAACACCGGATCCAACAAGGCGGTATGCGGCGTATCGCCGGCAGAAAGCATGAATTTCAATCCAGTCTCATCCCGTCCGACAAGCCGTTCCCGCCACCCTTGCGGCGCACGAACGAATTGGTGCACCGGCAGCGCATCGAAGAATTCGTTGGCGATGGCGAGGATGGGACCGTCGGGGACATCGTCCAGCGACCCGCACCACTTCGGATCGTATGCGCCCAGCCTCTCGGCCTGGCGGTCCCGCAGCACGGGGCTGGTTTCGACCAGGACAATATCGGCTGCCTCCAGAAATGCCGGCACTTGCGCCGCGGCGCGCAGCGCGTCGGCCATCAGCGTGCCGCGGCCCGGCCCCAACTCGACAAGATTGACCCTAGCCGGGCTGCCGGTCTGCTCCCAGACCGCGACGCACCACAGGCCGATGAGTTCACCGAATATCTGGCTGATCTCCGGCGCGGTGATGAAGTCGCCGTCGCGGCCCAGCGGGTCGCGGGTCGTGTAGTAGCCATGCTCAGGATGGCCCAGCGCGGTTGCCATATAGTCCGCCACCGTCACCGGACCGGTCGTCGCGATCCGGCGCGCAAGCAGGCGCGCCAATTCGTTCACGTCGCCGCCACGGGCGGCCGCGCATAGGCACGCCATATCAGATAGACGCCAAACAGAAGCATTGGCACCGACAGCCACTGCCCCCAAGTCGATCCGAGAAACAGCAGACCGATATGGCTATCCGGTTCCCGCACCGTCTCGACGGCCATGCGCGACAAGGCATAGCCAACCAGGAACGCCCCGCTGACCAACCCCACCCGCCAGCGCGCACGCCAAATCAGGACAAGTAAGGACAACACGATTAGCAGAACCAAACCTTCGAGAAACGCCTCGTAGAGCTGGCTTGGATGCCTTGGGTTCGGCCCGGCAAAGGGAAATATCACGCCCCAAGGCATGTCCGTCTCGCGCCCCCAGAGCTCGCCATTGATAAAATTCGCAATGCGACCGAGCAGCAGGCCGATAGGGGTCGTCGTCGCGATCACGTCCGCCAGTGCGAAGAAGGCGATACCCTGCCGCCGGGCGAACAGGATCATCGCTAGGATGACGCCGACCAGCCCGCCATGGAACGACATGCCGCCATTCCACATCTGCGGAATTTCCAGCGGGTTCTCGAGAAAATAGGCGGGCTGATAGAAGATTACATAGCCAAGCCGGCCGCCCAGAATCACGCCCAGGGTCGCCCAGACCAGGAAATCGTCAATCTGCTGCCCTGTCACCAGATGCGGTTCGCGCCGCGCCAGCCAGATCCCGTAACGCCAGGCGCCAACGATGCCGACGATGTAGGCGAGCGCATACCAGCGGATCGCCAGCGGGCCAATTTGGAAAATGACCGGATCGAAATTGGGAAAGACGAAAGGTTCCATCGCGGCTACCGGTAGGGATCGTTAGTGGCAAGATAGTCCTGGATATAGCGACCTACGCCGTCTTCCAGCGCCGTCGGCGGCCGGTCGTAACCTGCCTCGCGCAACCGTCCCATCGCCGCCTGCGTATGATACTGGTAGTGCTTGCGGATGTGATCCGGCGTGTCGAAAAATTCGATCACCGCCTCTCGGCCCATCGCAGCGAAACAGGCGCGCGCCAGATCCGCGAAGGTCCGGGCGCTGCCGGTGCCGACATTGAACAGGCCGCTCACCGCCGGGCTGTCGTACAGCCACAGCATGATGTCGACGCAATCGCCGACCCAGACGAAGTCGCGTTCCTGCCCGCCGTCGGGATAATCCGGGTGATGCGAGCGGAACAGGCGCGCTTTTCCGGTCTCGCTGATCTGCCGGTGCAGTTGGACGACGAGGCTTTCCTGCCCGCCCTTGTGATATTCGTTCGGCCCGTAGACGTTGAAGAATTTCAGGCCGGCCCATTGCGGCGGCGCAACGCCGGCATTGGCGAGCGAGACCGCATCCAGGTCAAAGAGGTGCTTGGACCAGCCATACAGGTTCAGGGGCCGCAGCCGCGACAGTGCTTCAATCCCGTCATCGTCGTCGAAGCCGGCCTTACCGTCGCCATAGGTCGCCGCGGACGACGCATAGATGAGCCGTACGTTGTGCCGGGTGCACCAGCGCCACAGCATCAACGACAGGTCGAAATTGTTTGTCAGGACGAACTCGGCGTCCGTGACGACGGTGGAAGAAGACGCGCCCATGTGGAAGACCGCCTCGATGCCCGCACCCTCCGCTTCCAGCCAGGCAGGCAGCTGATCCGGCGAAATCATGCCGGCGACGGTGTGTTTTTCCAGGTTGCGGGCCTTTTCGGGGGGGTCGGGAAGATCGCAGACATAGACCGGGCCTGCGTCCCGTTCGCACAGCGCGGCGACAAGATTGGAGCCGATGAACCCTGCTCCGCCGGTCACCAAGATCATCGCGCGCTCCGTTGCTGCATCCGGCCGTTATATCCAAGCCTTATATAGGCGAGGCGTCGCCGCCGCGGCAAGGCGGGTTGCGGGAACGCTGCAATATCGCCATATCTTTAGGATCAATTCCGCGTCAACACAGCAGAATGAGGCCGACATGCAGGTGGACAACCGGTTTCTCGACGATCTGGCACGCGTCGCCAACGGCGCGGTCGGCGCGCTTTCCGGCGTAAGGGAGGAAGTGGAGGCGATGGTCCGGCAACGGGCCGAGCGGCTCCTCGCCGACATGGATTTGGTGACGCGCGAGGAATTCGAGGCCGTCAAGGCGGTGGCTGCCAAGGCCCGGCTCGAACAGGAGGCGCTGGAAGACCGGGTCGCTACCTTGGAAGCGGCCCTCGCCGAGCTGCAGAAACCGAAACGCAGCAAAACCAAGGCCACCGGCGGGAAGAAGGCCTCGGCACCGAAATAGCGCCGAGCGACCGGCCAAGACCGCGTCAAAACGATATTTTTTTACATTTCGCCGGATAACCGCTTGCTTGTGGCGAATCGCCTGTGGCACTCTAGGTGTTGTGGTGAGGTGACGGTCTACTATACAAAATGTCGTATTGAGCGGGACAAACGATGTTTCCGACCGTTTTTGATTCCGGGCGCTTGCCGGCTTTTCCCGTGGGTTTGAGAAAGGTTGCCGTATGGCCTTTATGACCGCTGAAGATTACGGCTCGTCGGACAATCCCCTCGATATTATGGAAGACATCGTTCGCACCAACGAATGGCTATTCGACCGGTCCAGCGAACATGAACTGCTTGTCGAGATGTCGGGGCGGTGGTGCGATTACCGCATGTTCTTCGTCTGGCGCGAGGAGGTGAAGGCGCTGTATTTCACCTGTTCGCTGGACATGAAGGTCATCCCGGAGAAACGCTCCGAAATCACCGAGCTGCTGTCGCAGATTAACGAGCGGATGTGGTTCGGCCATTTCGAGCTATGTTCCGAAGCCGGCACCCCGATGTTCCGGCACACCATGCTGACCCGCGGCTGGAACAACGTCACCGCGGAACAGCTGGAGGATCTGGTGGAAATCGCCGTCAGCGAGTGCGAGCGGTTCTACCCGTCCTTTCAGTACGTGTTGTGGGCCGGCTACAGCGCCCAACAGGCCATCGAAGCGACGATGCTTGACCCCATCGGCGAGGCCTGAGAAGCTTCCCCACATGACTGAAAAAATGACACGGCCCCTGCTGCTCGTTGGCTGCGGCAAGATGGGCGGCGCGATGCTGGCCGGCTGGCGCGAGTCGGGCATTGCGGCGGCCGGCGTTACCGTCGTCGAACCGGCCGGCGCCGCCGAATTCGCCGACGCACCGGACGTTACGGTCTGTGACGACGCCGACGCCCTGCCCGCCGATCTCGATCCCGAAGTCATCGTTTTCGCGGTCAAGCCGCAGCAGATGGATGCCGTCGCGCCCGCCTATGCGCGCTTTGCCGGCGGCGATTGCGTCTTCCTGTCGATCGCCGCGGGCAAGACGATCGGCTATTTCGAACAACAGGTCGGCAACCAGGCCGCGGTGATCCGGGCCATGCCGAACACGCCGGCCGCCATCGGTCAGGGCATCACCGTACTGTGCCCGAATGGCAATGTTTCCGATGCGCAAGCGGCACTCTGCCAACAGCTCATGCAATCGGTCGGCGAGGCGGTCACCGTCTCCGACGAAGGGCTGATCGACACGGTCACGGCCGTCTCCGGCGGCGGGCCGGCCTATGTCTTCCTGCTGATTGAATGCCTCGGCGCCGCAGGCGTCGCGGCGGGCCTGCCGAAGGAACTGGCGGAACAGCTCGCCATGGCGACCGTCGCGGGTTCGGGCCAGCTGGCGCTCGCCAGCGACGAACCGCCGTCGCAGCTGCGCGAAAACGTCACCAGCCCCGGCGGCACGACATTGGAAGCGCTGAAAATCCTGATGGCGGATGAGGGCCTACAGCCGCTGATGACCCGCGCCATCGCCGCGGCAACCGAACGCAGCCGAGAGCTGGCCGGCGGTTAACCGCTTCCCACGAAGCGCGGGCCCTTGCTTGCCCGCGCCAGGACCCAGGCGGGTATGAGGCCCGCGATCGCGATCAGCGCCAGCAGGAAATACGCGTCCTGGAAGCCCAAGGTGCTGGCCTGGGCATAGATCACCTCACCCAGATAGTGGAAGGCGCCGGAATCGCGGACCGGTTCGGGGACACCGGCCTCGCCCAGCAACTGCATCAGCCGGTCGCGCATCTCGCGCGTGGTTTCGCTGGCACCGGTCTGCATGGCGGTGAAGGCGTCGCCGTGGAAGGGGATGCGCAGCTCCAGGAAGACGACGAGGCAGTTTGTCCCCATCGTACCGCCGAGCTGGCGAACGAAATTGACCGAACTCGATCCCTGCGTCACGAGATCGGTCGGAAGCGATTTCAGCGCTTCGGAATTGACCACGGATCGCGTGCAGGCCACCCCCATTCGAACCAGCAAGGTGAACCAGACGAGGGTCCAGAACGGCGTATTCACGTCCGCCGTCGACAAATAGAAGAACGCGATCGCGAAAATCACCATGCCGGTGCAGATCATCAAATAGGCCGGCATGAAGTCCGACAGGCGGCCGACCAGCGGAAACAGGATCAACAGCGACAGGCCCGCCGGCACCATCAGCAAACCGGCGTCGATGGCGGAGAAATGCTGTATCTGCTGCGTGAAGAGCGGCATCAGGAAGAATGAGGAGAACATCGCCGCCCCGGTGAAGAATCCGATGCTGGCGGCGGCGCTGAACTGCGCGTTGGCGAAAACCCGCATATTGACCAGCGGGTTGCGGGCGTAGATCTGGCGGAGGACGAAGGCGATGCCGCACCCGATGCCGGCGCCGAACAGCATGAGTATCTCGTTCGACGTCCAGCCGAGCCGGGCCCCGTAACTGAAACCGAGCAGCAACCCCGCCAGAGAGATGCACAGCATGCCGAAACCCAGAAAGTCGAACCGTGGGATTTTCTTGGGCATCGGCTGGGTAGGCAGGAACAGATTGCCGACGATCAGTGCCAGAAAGGCGGTGGGCAAGGTGAGCAGGAAGATGTAGCGCCAGCTGAACACGTCGATGGCGATGCCGCCCAGAGTCGGTCCCAGCGCCGGCGCCAGCACGTTGCCCATGGCGAAAATCCCCATGGCGAAACCCTTCTGGTCGCGCGGAAAGACCTTGAAGGTCACGGCCATGCCGAGCGGCTGCACGATGCCGGCGGACAGGCCCTGCAGGATGCGTCCGACCAACAGGCTCTCCGAACTCTCCGCCAGGCCGCTCATCGCCGATCCGACGAGGAAGGCGATCACGGCGAGGGCGAAACTGCGCCGCTCTCCGAAGGAGAGAACCAGCCAGGCGCTGAGGAGCATGCCCGCGGTCTGCGCGGCGAAATAGCCCGTCGAAATGAGCTGCGCCTGGTCCCGGCCGATCCCAAAGGTGCCCATGATCGCGGGGAAGGCGACATTCACCGTCGTCGCGCCCAAGGTCATGGTCATGATCCCGACCAAACAGGTAACCGTCGCCAGCCATTTATAGGCCGGGCCATATCGGTCGAAGAGAGTTTCGAGACTGTCTGAGGGCACGTCTTAAAAGGATGTTCTTGAACGACCTTTTCTACATGATTACGTGAGAAATACCGAGTGTAACGGCGCTGTCGCGGATCGATTGAAATGTGACAGTCACGGCTTATTATCGATTGTCTCGACCCCTCGAAACCATTCAGATGGCGTTAACCCATGGTCAAAAAGGCGGATCGCCCGCAACATATTGTGAAAACGGCGCTCGGCCTCGCCGCCGAGTCCCGCTGGTCGTCGCTCAGCCTGCGCGAAATCGCGGAAGCAGCCGATGTCTCACCATCGGAAATGTATACGCTCTACCCTTCGAAAATATCGATCCTGAAGGCCTATTTCAGGTCCGTCGATGCCGCGGTGTTGGAGACGAAATTCGCATTCGACCCAGAGGATAGCCCGCGCGACCGCCTGTTCGACGTGTTGATGCGGCGTTTCGATGCCCTGGCCGAAGACCGCGACGGCGTTCTGTCGATCCTGGCGGCATTGCGCGGAGATCCGGTGTCCGCGCTTTGCCTGTCCGCCGGCATGTGCGAGTCGATGCGCTGGATGCTCGAAACCGCAAGGATCCCGGCCTCCGGCTCGAAAGGACGTCTCACGGTCAAGGGGTTGGTTGGTCTATGGCTCGCGACCCTGCGAGTCTGGGAGCGCGACGAAAGCGCCGACATGGCGCAGACCATGGCCGCGTTGGACAAGAACCTTCGCCGTGCCGAGCGGCTGCGTTCGATGCTACCCTCGTCGCCGCGGCGCAGCCGGCGGGACGAAGACCCGCAGCCGGACGCCTCCCCCGCCTGACCGCGGCAACCAGATCAGAGAGCATCATGACGGAAATCAGTTTCGACGATTTTCTTAAGGTCGATATCCGCGTCGGCACGATCGTCCGCGCCGAAGACTACCCGGAAGCCCGCAAGCCGGCCTTCAAGCTTTGGGTCGATTTTGGGCCAGAGATCGGCGAGCGCAAGACATCGGCCCAGATCACCAAGCATTACACGCTGGACGAGCTGGTCGGGCGGCAGGTTGCCGCCGTGGTGAATTTCCCACCCAAACAGATCGGCAAGTTCATGTCCGAAATCCTGGTCCTGGGTTTCCCCGACGGGGACGGCGAAGTCGTGATGATTCAACCCAACCGGGACGTCCCCAATGGCGGGAGGATGTTCTGACATGAACCGCGGCATCGACCATCTGGTCCTGGGTGTCCACGACCTCGACAAAGCTCGCGATACCTACGCGCGCCTGGGCTTCACAACGACGCCGCGCGCAATCCACCCCTTCGGCACAGGTAACAGTCTGGTCCAGCTGCAAGGCAATTTCCTGGAATTGCTAGCCGTTGTCGACGAGTCGAAATTTGCGGCGCCGGCTGCGGGCGCGTTCGGCTTTGGGGCCTTCAACAAGGGATATCTCGATGCGCGCGAAGGGATGTCGATGCTGGTCTTTGAAGGGCACGGCGCAGCGGACGATCACGCCGACTTCGCGGCAAACGGCCTGGACACCTATGAGCCCTTCCACTTTGAACGCAAGGCAACATTGCCGGACGGCACGCAGGTCACTGTCGCGTTCTCGCTGGTCTTCGTCACCGACGCGCGCATGCCGGACGCGGTGTTCTTCACCTGTCAGCAGCACGCCCCGGAGTATTTCTGGAAACCGGAATATCAGCGCCACGAGAACGGCGCCTCGGTGATTTCCGAGGTTGTCATGGCCGCCGAAAACCCGGCCGATCTGGCCAGCCTGTTCGGCGGGATGCAGGGTGCGGACGCGGTCACCGTATCCGGCGATGGCCTTCAGGTTGCAACCGCACGCGGCAATGTCTCTGTTGCCACACAGCGCGATTTCGAAGCGCGGTTCGGTGCTATGCCGGTAGGCCCCAGTACGCCCCATTTCGCCGCCTTTCAAATTCAGGTCGCCGACCTCAGCGCTACGGAAGCATTGCTGACGGGAAATGATGTCCCGTTCCGCAAAGCTGAG
>CAJWOT010000097.1 GCA_913044215.1 uncultured Rhodospirillaceae bacterium
ATGCGCACGTCGTAGCCCTTCGCCAGCCAGCGTTTGACCCGATCCAGCATCGCCGGGACGGGATCGCCCACATGCGAGACGCCAACCCAGCCGTCATATAGTGCCAACGTGCCGTCCAAATCGACACCGATCCATCCTCTCATCGCCTATGCCCCGTTCCCCAATGTCGCGACAATCCGCGCGCCGCCCATGAACCCATCCTCGAAACCGCGCAATATGGCGCCATTCTTGTCCATCATGATGCCGTACACCTTGACCCCGAACTGGTCTGTGATCTCCGCCTCGAAGTCTTCGAGCCGCGCGATCACACCGCGATACTGTTCAACGAAAGTGGCGCTGATATCTGCGCGTTCAACGATGGAAAATCCGTTTTCTTCCAGCAACTGGCAATAGGATGACAGGGTCGCCATTTCCGTCGACGCGGTGGCCTCGTGCAATTCAGCCCGTTTTGCGGGATCCATCGCGCCGGTTTCCACCCAATCCGTAAACGCGATCACCCCGCCTGTCGCCAGCACCCGCGCGCAGGCGGCGATCAATCCAGCCTTGCCGGGAATGTGGCACCAGGCATCCTGTCCCCAGACGACATCGAACGTGCCGGGCGCGAACGCCATGGCCGTCGCATCGCCGCATTCGAAGCGCGCGCGCTGGTCCAGGCCGCGCGTTTTGGCCCGGCGGTTCGCTTCTTCGACATTGGTTTCAACGAGATCGAGCCCGGTTATGCGGCAGGAACGCGTCTCTGCCAGCCGCAGCGCCGGCCCGCCCAAACCGCTGCCGATGTCCAGGACGCGCGACTCCGCGGTAATTTCCGCCAAATCGGCCAGCAGGTCCGTGGAGACGCTGCCGCCGATCGACAGATAGTCGCTGCTGTAGAGCCGTTCGATAAGCGACGCGCCAAGCCGGCTGTAATTCTTCTTGATGATGTCGGTATCCATGACGCGCGTCCTTCCCTGCTTAAGGCGCGCCTGTGTAGCACATCCGCGCATGTACTGCAGGGGCGCCAGCAGCCATAATGCGCTAAAGGATAAGGAGTGCGGGTCTATGCCCTCAATCGATCGCCATGGCGGTCCGCTCGATTACGAAATCATCAACATTACGCCGCCCTGGGTCTGCGATCCCGACACCGTAATCTTCTGCCACGGCGTGGCGACGGATCGGCATATTTGGGCGAGCTGGCTGCCGGCACTTAGCGACCGGTTCCGGGTTGTCTGGTTCGACACGCGGGGCTTCGGCCGCAGCCATGTGCCGGGGGCGGGGTTCGACTGGTCGATGGATCTGCTGGCGGACGATATCCTCGCTGTCGCAGATGCCGCAGACGGAAGGCCGTTTCATCTTGTCGGGGAATCTTTGGGCGGAACCGTATCCCTCTATCTCGCAAGCCGCGATCCCGATGCCGTGCGCAGCGTTACGGCCGTCTCCACTTCACACCGCGGCGGCTCGATCCGAAAAGCCAGGGAATGGCGTGCTTTCGTGGCGGCGAACGGCATGGCGGGGTGGTCGAAGGAGATGATGGCAGACCGTTTCTTTCCCGGTGCCGTGTCCAATGACATTTGGGACTGGTTCGACGGGGTGCAGTGCGCTACCTCGGCCGACTCGCTGCTTGACCTGGCCGATCTGCTGATCGGGTCCGATTTTTCGCAAGAGTTGGGTAAGATCGAAGCCCCTGCCCTGTTGCTGGCGCCGGACTCCAGCCCCTTCGTCTCGACAGACCTGACCGCCGACATTCACCGGTTGATCCCGAATTCCGAAATTCAAGTGTTTCCCGGTACGCGTCACGGTCTCGCCTGCTCACATGGGGTGGAATGCAGCTTCGCCCTGCTCGACTTTCTCGCCCGGCAAGAGCTCGCGTGACCCACAGCCCGCCTACGGCGGTATCCGCGGCCCCGATCCGCGGTATCGCCTACATGGTGTTTGCCATGTTCCTGCTGACCGTCGGTGATGCGCTGACGAAATGGGTCGGCACGCATTTGCCGGTCGGCCAGGTCATATTCTTTCGGGCCCTGTTCATCTACATTCCGATCGTTTTCATCATCCACAGGTCCGGCGGGCTAGCTGTGCTGCGGGTCACGGACCGTAAAGGTCTGATTAGCCGGGCGCTTTTCTATGTCAGCGCCACCGCGACCATTTCCACCTCGATGATCCTGCTGCCGCTCGCCGACGCCGTCGCCCTGCTGTTCGCGGGCCCGCTGTTCGTCACCGCCCTGGCCACTCCCATGCTGGGAGAGCATGTCGGCTGGCGGCGCTGGGCCGCCGTAACGGTCGGTTTTGCCGGCGTCGTGATCATGCTGCGCCCGACCCCGGACGAGATCCAGATCCTGGCCATCCTTCCCATCGTCGCAGCCCTGTTCAGCGCGCTGCGCGATGTCACCACGCGGCGCATCAGCGCGACGGAAAACTCCACCGCGATCATGTTCTGGTCGAATGCGTTATTACTGGTCGGCGCGGCCTGCAGCGCGCCCTTCGGCTGGGAGCCGATGGGTTTCGACGATCTCTGGCAACTCGCCCTCATGGGGATCATCGTCGGCATCGCCCATTGGGTGATGATCGAAGCCTTCCGCCTCGGCGAAGCGGCCCTCGTCGCCCCGTTCAAATACACCGGGATCGTCTGGGGAACGCTGTTCGGCTACCTGTTCTGGCACACGGTCCCCGACGCCTTCATCTTGACCGGTGGCGCGCTGGTGGTCGCCAGCGGCCTGTACATCCTGCACCGGGAAACCCGCGCGCGCAGCGACTAAGCGGTCCGTGCGTAACGCTTCACGAAATCCTCGTTAATGGTGACGCCGAGACCGGGGCGTTCCGGAATTTCGATATACCCGTCGACGGCAACGAAATCTTCCACCGAAAGTTCGCGCAGCAGCGGATTGGCGCCCAGCGAGTACTCCAGAATGAAGGCGCTGGAGGCGACGGCGGAGACATGCAGTCCCGCCGCGAAGGCAAGTGCTCCGGTCCAGAGATGGGCTGCGAACCGCAGTTGATGGGCGCTCGCCAGCGCCTCGATGCGCATGGCTTCGGTGATGCCGCCGGCGATTGCCAGATCCGGCTGCAGGATGTCGGCGGCGCGCAGTTCGATCAGGTCGCGGAAATCGAAGCGGGTGAATTCGCTTTCGCCCGTCGCGATGGGGATATCGGTCGAGGCGCGGATTTCCGCCAAACCGCGCTTATCGTCGGCCGTCACGGGCTCCTCGAACCAGGCGATGTTGCAGTCCGCCACTTCGCGGCAGAACCGCTTCGCCTCGGGCACGTTCATCGTGCCATGGGCGTCGCACATGATATCGATATCGTCGCCCAGCCCCTCGCGCGCGGCGCGGACGCGGGCAATGGAGTGGCGCACCTCGCCATCGCCGGAACCGACGCGCATCTTCACCGCCTTGAAGTCACCGACGTCGATGAAACGTTGCAGCTCCGCGGCGATCCCCTCCGCCGGCGCCCAGCCGCCGGACGCGTAGGCCGGCATCCGTTCGTGCCGCCGGCCGCCGAGCAGCCGCCAGATCGGCGCGTTCAAGGATTTTCCGAGGATATCCCACAGCGCCAGATCGATGCCGGCGATGCCGGAAATCGTCAGCCCGCGCCGTCCCAAGGCGGGAAAGACATGGCCCCGGTCCAAGGCGAAATGCGCCCGCGTCCCGTTATACATCACGTCCCACAGGCGCGAGATGTCGCGCGGATCCTGGCCGATGAGCTGCGGGCCGAGTTCCTTCTCGATCAGCGCGCAGAGCGCAAGATTGACGCTGTTGCTGCCGACCGCCGACTTCGCCTCGCCATGGCCGACGATGCCGCACTCCGTTTCGATGCGGACCAAGGTCGCATCGAAGGATGTGGTCGGCCCGAAGTCGCTAATATGTTGTTTTTCCTTCGGTATTGGCACATGCAACCAGGTCGCCGAAACGGACTTAATTTTCATTTTGCCCTGCCCTAACCAATACTGGCGGTAGGCCGGCGCAGGTCGCGGAGCGGTGCCATGACCGGGTCGATCGATTGTTGATCGTCCAGACGCATGATCGCGCCGTGCAGATCGGTCGCCGATGCCTGATCCAGCCCCATCGTCGCGCATCCAAGGAACTTGCGCTCGTAATCCGCATCGACCAGCGGAAACGCCTTCGTGCCCTTCTGCTTGTCGATGTCGGCCGCGAGCGTCCGGCCGTCGCGTAGCGTGATCTCGATATGGGTCGGGTGGGCCGGATTCGCGTCCGGCTTTTCATCCTTAATCATCTCGACCTTTGGTATGAATTCCCGCACCGCGTCCGGCATGTCGGCGCCCGGCTGGAAGTCGCTCACTATGACGTCCCCGGTGGTCATCGCGGTCGAGAGGCAATATTGCATGCTGAACCGCTTTTCCATCTCGGATTTCGGGTCCGGATACATCAGGTTGTTGAAATTGATTGGCGGCACCGTCGTCTTGATCGAGTCGACATCTTCCGCGGAAAACCCGTTCTCCGCCTTCAAGGCCAGGAGGCCATCCAAGGAGGTGTGCGTGCTGGCGCAGCAGGGATAGACCTTCACGTTCAGCTGGAACTCCTCGATCGCCAGCGGATCGCCTAAGGATGCCATCGCCTCGTCGAAACCGGGCGACGCGTCACCGGCATAGAGGTCACGGAAGCCCCACATTCCGTCGAGCGGCTCCTCGGACGCCTCGATCCCCGCCGCGGCCAGACTTGCCGCCATGACCGCGTTCTTCGCCGCGAGACCGGCATGCATCGGCTTGGCCATGGTGCCGAACTGCCGCTTGGACCCAGCGGCGGTACTGACCGCGATGCTGATCGCGTTGCGCATGTCGTCAGTATTGAGGCCGAGAAGCCGAGCGCACCCTGCCGCCGATCCAATCGTCGCGACAGTCGAAGTCGAATGCCAGCCAAGTTTGTAATGCTCGACATTGACCGCTTGTCCGATCCGCGCCTGGATTTCCAGCCCGACGACATAGGCGTCCAGGATCGCATGCCCCGTCACGCCTTCCGCCTCCGCCAGCGCCAGCAGCGCCGGCACCATGACGGCAGAGGAATGCCCGGAAACTGGTGAGAAACTGTCATCGAAATCGAGGACATGAGCTGCCGTACCATTGGCGAGCGCGGCCCAGGGCGCGGCGAGTTTTTCGCTTTGCCCGACAACCGTAGCCGGGCCGTTGCCCCACAGCGCCACGGCGCGACGTACGCGTTTCGCCGCCTGATCCGGCGCGCCTGCGATCATCACACCAATCGTGTCGAGGACCGCATTGCGCGCCTTATCCAGTGCGTTTTGATCGCTGATATCGGGCGTTTCGGCGGCCCAGGCGGCGAGCTTTTGTGTGACGGTCATGCTTGAATTCCTCTCCATTCGACGGGGTTTCAGTGTAGTGCAGGAGTGGAAAAGCTTGCAAACGGGGCCGCAACTTCCCTTGCGGTTGCTGTCGCGGGTCTGGCAGGATTGCTCAACCATAGACCACCGAGAGAACTCCAATGGATCAGGCTGACCTAAAACCTGTCGAAGGTACGCGTGTCTGGCGCGGCCCCGATCTCGCGCAACGGACCGATGACTGGACCTATCGGCTGAACGCCGATGATATCGCGGCACTGGATGCCGCGGTTGCACAGATTGCCGCGCAGGATTTGGACGTTCTCGAGATTACGCCCGACCGATTTTCCCTTCCCGGTCTGGAAGACAGCCTCAAACGTATCGAGGACGACCTGCAGAAAGGCCTGGGCTTCAAGGTCATCCGTGGTGTGCCGGTCGATCGCTACGACATTCGCGAGGCCGCGATCGCCTATTTCGGCATTGGATCGCATCTCGGCGAAGCGGTATCGCAGAACGCGCGCGGACATGCGCTGGGGCATGTCTGCAATTTGGGTTTCGATCCCACTTTGCCGACCGCACGCGGCTACCAAAGCGCCAACAAGCTCAACTTCCATACCGATCCGACGGATCTGGTCGGGCTTATGTGCCTACGCAAGGCGAAATCCGGCGGGCTGAGCAGCATCGTTTCCGCGGGCACCGTCTATAACGAGATGCTGAAGCAGCGGCCGGATTTGGTCCATGTGCTAACGCAAACACTGTACCGCGACCGACGTGGCGAGATCCCTGAGGGCCGCAAGCCCTGGTACAGGTTACCGGTGTTCAATTTCCGGGACGACCATCTAACGACCAATTATGTCCGCAGTACCATCGAAAAGGCGCAGCGTTTTGACGATGTGCCCCGCCTGACGGCTGTACAGCGAGAAGCCTTCGCGCTCATCGAAAGCATCGCTGCCGACCCGGCGCTCTATCTCAACATGGCGTTCGAGCCGGGCGATATCCAGCTGCTCAACAATCACTACATCCTACATTCACGTACGGCATACGAGGATTACCCGGAACCAGAGCGACGGCGGCACCTGATGCGCCTATGGTTGGCAACGGAGGCTGGCCCTTCCCTCGCCGCGCCCTATTACGAGTTCATGGACAAGACGGAGTCGGGGCGGCCGAATGGCTATCTGATGCCGGGCGTTACCCTCACCGCCCCGCTTGAGGTTGAAGATGGCGGGCCGGGCGCGAGCGAACAGCGCGTCGCGATAGCGTAAGCGGCACCCGAGCATCGCTGCCAATGCCTCAATCGCCTGAGATTCTATTCGACAGGTCGAACCCGGTCGTGAGGTCGTCGGATTATCCCCGGTCACGTGCTTTCTATGTCGATCAGCTAGGATTTTCCGTTGTCGAAGAAGGTGGCGAGCCGCCGCGTTTTGGAATTTTCAAACGCGGCAAGGCATTTCTCTTCGTCGACGCCTGGAACGGCGGACCAATGCCAAACCTGGCCGCATGGTCCGCTATGTGCCTGTCGCCGGACTGCAGGCGCTGCATGACACCTATGCTTCGGTGGACGCGAAGATTTCTGCCCGGTCGAGGAGACGGTGTACGGTATGCGCGAATTCGAAGTAACCGACCCGGACGGGAATGTAATTTGCTTCGACGAGGATATCGGACCAACTCCCTGATGCGCCTACGGAGGATTACCTGGACGGTGCAACGGCAAGGAAGGACGCCATGACGACGATTGCTGACCTCTACAAGAACCGTTTCGGCCTGGACAGAGAAATTGGCCAAGGCATGAAGGCCGAAGGCACGGTCGCGGAAATCCTGAACCGACGTTCGCTGCGCCGCTACACCGACGAGCCCGTTCCTGACGATCTGTTGGATGTGCTGCTCGCCTGTGCGCAATCCGCACCCGCCAAATCCGATTTGCAGCAATACTCTATTGTCGTGGTCACCGATCCAAAAGCGCGTGACGTCATCGGAGGCTGGGAAGGCGCAGCGCCGGTTTTCCTGATGTTCTGCGCGGACTCACGACGGCAGCGCCGGCTGGCCGAATTTCGCGGCCATGACTTCGAAAACGACAATGTCGATACCTTCATGAATTCCTGCATCGATGCGGCATTGGCGATGCAGAGTTTCATCATCGCCGCGGAGTCTGTGGGCCTCGGCTGCTGTCCCATCAGCCAGGTGCGCAACAAGATCGATGAGTGGTGCGATGTCCTTGGGTTACCAGAGGGCGTGTTCCCGATATCCGGTTTGTGTGTCGGCTGGCCGTCGACGAATGGATTTATCTCCATGCGGCTGCCGCCGTCGGTCGTCGTGCATCGCGACAAATACGACGATTCTAAGCTGCAGGAAGACGTTGACGGCTATGACGCGCGGCGGCACGCGATTTATCAAATCCCGCCGGAAAAACAACGCCTGACGGAACGTTATGGCGTGCTGGATTTCTGTGGCTGGTCGGAGAACACGACGCGCCAACTCTCCGAAGCGGAACGGCCAGGCTTCAAGAAGTTCCTGAACGGGCACGGCTTTACGCTCAAGTAGCCGCCTTCGCTTCGGCCACGGCGGGACGCAGAACCAGGCACAACGGGATCGTGAGGAAAATCAAGATACCGACGAGACCGAGCGTTTCCGGGATGCCGATCTGATCGCCGATGAGGCCATAAGCCCACGGTGCGACGAGGCCGCATACGGAGCCCAACGTGTAGAACAAGCCGAAGGCGCGTCTTTGCCTATTGGCATCCACCAAATCGCCAATGGTGCCGTATAGCACCGACGATGTGCCGTTTAGCGCCACCCCGATCAAGGGCAGCAAGAAGAACGCGGCCAGATTGGGCAGCACCAGCATCATCAGGATCCCGATGCCAGTCGCCAGTTCTGTTAGAACAACAGTACGGATCACACCGATCCTGTCGGCCAAGAATCCGCAGGCCAATTTGCCCACCATACCGCCGACAAAGACGATCACGGGGGCGGAAGCCGCCCAGCCAGCCGAGACCCCTTTCGCGATCATCAGGAACGCAACAAAGGTCAGAAACCCCGTGCGTGTGCTGCTGTCGAGAACCGCAATACCACATAAGGCCGTGAAGCCACGCTTATCGCGAATGCCCCAGCCGCCAGTGGTTTCGGTTGCCTGTTGCGATGCCTCTTTAGCCGATAGCGGCATGACCGGGAGAAGCAACAGAATGGCAAGGGCAGCCAGAATACCGATCGCTCCCGTTGCCAACACAGGCGTGTTCCAGGCGAATCCGAGCCCTACGCAAAAGGTAGCGGCGCTGGCAAAAATCATTTTCCCGACGTCGCCGGCAAAGTTGTAGGTGCCCAACGCACCGCGCCGGGAACCTTCGGCATAGGCGTTAGAAATAATTGCAGAGCAGAGCGGATGCTGGGCGGCATTGCCGCAACCGGCCAGGAACAGAAAACTGACGATGGTCAAGTAACTGCCGGAAAGACCAAGGCCAATATAGGCCATACCAGCACAAGCCGTGCCCGCGACGAGCAGAATTCGCTCGCCATAGCGCTCCGCCAGCAGACCGATTGGCACCTGGAACAAGGCCATCGCGGCCTTATTTGCCGAACGGATCAGTCCAACTTCGCTTAAAGAGAGTCCGAAGGTCTGGGCCAACAGCGGCAAAAGCGGATAAAGCATATCCACCATGCCGTCATGCAATATATGGGTGCCGCTGCAAACGCCGAGCTTACGGCGGCGGTCTGAGCGCGGCTCTGTCGTCATCCTGATTGTCCGGCAGGCGGCTCGATTCCGACAGTGGGCCCATCGGAGACCTCGAACCAATCCGTGTCCCGGTCGCTACCATTATCGAACCGGAATACGACGCATTCCGCCGCCCGATCCAATGCCGTGAACGGATGATGCCATACGCCGGCACGGTAGTTGATCCCCTGGTCAGATCGCGCAACGAAAGCTTCCAGACGTTCCAGATCGGGGTTGCCCGCGTCGTCCGACGGCGCGACCATCATGAGATAACGTGAGATATCGACCGGCACGAAGGTTTGGCCCGAGAAAGGATGCCGCTCCATCCACTCGATCTTCAAGGGAACCGGTGTTTCCGCGGGTCGGGAAATGGACACGTTGAGGCGCGCATCATCACGCAAATTGTCCATTGCCGCGGCAAAAGACTCGCGGGTTCCCGGCGCGCCCTGCCCCAACGCCAACACTTCGCCGTAAGGTGCAAAAGCATCGGCGGCAAGCGGTTTCGCGAACACCTCCGCCGCAACGTCGCTTCGGCTGGGTTCCGCAGTTTCTCGGCCTATTGTTTGCGCGTAGATCGACAGGACGTCTTCCAACGTCCTGGTCGGGTCGATGGTCTCCCGCGTTTCAGCCGCGATCGGCGTCTTGTCCAAGAGCCTGAACAAGTCGGCCGCACCTTCGTGAAACCCTTCGGGCAGGCCTGCGGCGCCTAACGTCGCCGCGATTTCTTCCATCTCACCGATCCAACGTCCCGCATCTACGGGCAGGCGGGGGACCATACGACGCATTTCTGCGACTACATGGGGCCGGCTGGATTCCAGTTCCGCCAGATAGAGGTCCGTAAGGCCCATTACCTCCGCTGTTGTGAGGGCTGCGGTGTAGAGCGTCCAACTCCCCTTCGTGACAGCCGCGTAACACATCTTTATCGCCGAGGCGCGGCCAATCTCCGGTCCCATCTGACGAACAGAAATACCCGCTCCATCCAACGCGCCCATCATTTCGGCCTGCGGTCCACTGACGTAAAATCGGGTCGCCTGGTCACTTTTGCCAGGCGGCGGACCAACGATGCCGGCATCGATAAACGAGGCGCCGCAGGTTTTGATCACACCTTCAATCTTTCGCGCCGTCGTGGGCGAAATAGCATTGCAGTCGGCGAAAGCAGGCGTTTTCCCAGCAGCCACCATCGCGGTGGCGGCCGATTGAGCCACGTCTACCGCTGCCGACGGTGGCATGATCGACAAGACAAGGTCTGCCTCGGACACCATCGCCTCGAGCGACGGCAAATCGTCGAAGCCGGCCGCTCCTGCTAAGCCACGTGTACGTTCGCTGCGGCCTGCAAGGCAGGTGACGATCCGCAACCCTTTCGCTGAAAGCGATCGGCCAACAGCATGTCCCATATCTCCAGGGCTCAGAATCGCAACAGTTTTTATGGACACGGCACCTTCCTTCCGGCTCTAAAACGTACTGGAAGATATCGCGATGTCTCTTAGAACCGCAACAAATCGCAGAAAAACTGGCGAAGTCTAGTCGGAGGTGACGTTGTCATTGTGCTCGACGGGGAGCAACACTCAACCGTTGTCCCGTGGTCGAGATCGCTGGTGATCCTAAACTCGCCGCCCAGCAATTCGACGATAGACTTTGCTATCGGCAAGCCCAAACCGGTGCCACGATTCAAATCGCCCTGCACGCTTTCCACCTGCTCGAACGGGGGTATGACGCGCGCGATATCTGCCTGTGCGATGCCGATGCCGGTATCCTTGACGAACAGCGCGATACTGCCCGTGGCGCCGTCAAAACTGATTTCCACATCAACCCGCCCACCGTTGGGCGTGAATTTGATCGCGTTGGACATCAAGTTCAGGATGATTTGGCGCAACATCCTGGCATTGGAGCGAATGGCTGGCACATCCTCGATCGCATCCAGTTCGATCGTCAGTCCGGCTTCGGATGCCTGGTCCGTCATCATCCGCAGGCAAATATCGACCGTTTTGCGCAGGTCGACCTCTTCCAGATTGGCTTCGAGTTGACCGGCCTCGATCTTCGACAGGTCGAGGATATAGTTGATGAGTTCTAGCAAGTACTGCCCGCTTTCCCGGACATCCTTGGCGTAGCCAACATACTGCGGCGAGCCCAATGGACCGACCAGTTCGGATTCCATGATCTCCGCAAATCCGATTATCGCGTTCAGCGGCGTACGCAGTTCATGGCTCATATTCGCCAAAAACTCGCTTTTAGCCTGACACGCCGCCCGGACATCGCGCATCGTGATCAGCAGACTCAACTCGACATCGCGATGCCACTCGACTTCGCGCTGCAATTTGACGTTCCGCGATTTCAACTCATTGAGTTGGTTCGGCTCGGGCGTGTTATCCTGACTGTTGCCGGCAGATGTTTGTTCCGCGCGCCGATGCGCTTCCCGATTGGCTTTAGTCAGCATCCGAACAAGTTGCGCGACCGAGTCCTTCAGATCACCGAATTGTTCTTCGGTGCGTTTGAGCCGTTGTACAAGCCCTTGAGATTCAGAGCGATGGGTCTCAAGCGGCTCTTCTTTGGGCGGCAACGGGATGCTCGGCATACATTATTGCGACGTTTCTTCGTAGACATCTTCCAAAACACGATGCAACGAGGAAAGCTGTTGAATGATCGGCGCGACAGCGGGTGAATCACTGCCTTTTGTAGCCACGATGGGGTCGAGCACACGGCTAAGCTCCGCCGCTTCCCTGAGGAGCCGGCGCATACCACGCGGGTTATCTGAACCTCGTTCGACCTTTTGCCTCAATCAAATGCCATACCGGAGCGGCGGATTGCGCTCCGCACTCCCGGCCATCGATAAGCAGAATAGTCAGCGCAGGCCCCGTTGCGTCACCCAAACGATGAATTAACTGATTGTAACCGTTAAAATTTATTCCCGGCCCTGCGATGGTTTCCACCTTCAACATGGTTAAATTTTGCGCTTCGCCTTTCAGTCCGTACCGGTCGAGCCCGACAGTCAGACCATGCAGTACACAGCGGCGCCAATGATTTTTTATCTTTTTTCAATAAATTAAGTCGCAATACCCGCGTAATATTCGGCACAGTTTACTAGCGACGACGAAAGGATCCAGTGCCTATTGGAAAGCCGAGGATGATGGGCCTGAAAATGGTTAAATCCGCCCCCCACCAACCCTTAGATTGGCGCCCGCGACGTAGGATGCCTTGTCCGTCAAAAGCCAATAGATCGCTTCTGCAATTTCTTCCGGCTGTGCGGCGCGGCCGATCGGTAGATTGGGACCGTCGCGTTCCAAGCGCTCGGCCGGCGGCATGTCGGTTACTGTTAGACCTGGCGCCACAGCATTGACGCGGATCCCTTCGCCTGCGACTTCCTGCGACAGCCCAATTGTAAGACTGTTCACCGCCCCTTTCGACGCTGCGTAGAGGACGCCGGCCCCTGGTGAGCCAAGTCTTGCTGACCCGGATGAAACATTTACGATCGCACCGCCTTTCCCACCATGGCGCGTTGACATACGCCGTATCGCTTCCCGCGAGCACTGAAACAGGGCCGTCACATTCACTGCGAAAACCCGTTCCACATCCGCCTTTTCCAGCGCATCCACCCGAATTCGTGGACCGTGAATACCGGCATTGTTGACCAAGCCGGTCACGGTTCCCAACGCGTCGTCGACCATCTCAAATAAGCGAGTGACATCCGCCTCCACGGCCGTATCGGCCTGAACGGCGATTGCTTCGCCTCCGCTTGCCTTTATGGAGGCCACGACCTCTTCCGCCTTATCCGCTCGGTCGCGATACGTGACGCATATGGCGTGCCCATTTTGCCCGCACACCAACGCCGTTGCGGCCCCGATCCCACGGCTGCCGCCCGTAACGATTGTCACGCGTTTCGAACCATCGCTCATCCACTCATCCTCGCTAAAATCCGCTTCTACTCAAAGTTTCGCATACCTCAATACAAGAACGGACTCTGCTCTGTGAAGCAGTCCTGCTGTGTCGGAAAATTTGACACCGACTACCGCTAAGGTGAGAAGACAAAATATTATTTTAATAAATTGATACTAAACAATAAAGATTACGGTCCCGTCGAAGTTAATTCCCCAACGGCACCTCCCCGTGTCGGAATAATTTACAATTTTCGTACTCGCTTATTGGGTGAAAAAACGTAAGCCATTGAAATTGTGTCTTGTTCTGATGGGGGCACAAAATTTTCTTTATTCTCTTTGGATGCCTAGGCCTCGAGTCCGGCGCTGATTAGCCAAACCCGGCGCGCTGATGTACGCGATCTCGATCTAAGGATTCAGCATTCACGTCAACAGGTTAGCGAATCAGCTTATATTGATCGCCTAATTTGTAGGATCTGGAGGTATCAGGGTACCTGCGTAAACTGCGTGACAGAAATCTAGATGCGGTTCGTTGGTTGGAAAGGGGTAGATAGACAATTCGGTCACGCTGGAAGCAGCGTCGCGCATGGACGGTTTTGGTTGTCGCGTCCTTGCTGGCTTGGGTCGCCCTTGGGGGCGCCTTTAACGCAATGCTGGACAACGATTTAGCGCGCACTGCCGTCGACATGGATAATTTCGATCCATCGAAGATTTCGCCGGCGGCTGGGCCCGAGACAAAGCCGGCTGACTAAGACCTGAACGCGTGTGAGCGCCTACTGTTCCAATCGACGATCTTTATCGAAGCAGCTATCGGACAGCCTTACCCAACGGCAGTGCGTCACGCACTCTTGAAATATCCGGGCAGACGATGCCCGTTTGCTGCAACGCCTTGTCGGTTCGTTCCAGATATTCGCGGCAGGTCCCGAACTTGCCCCGTGCCCGTGCGATAATCTGCGCCGTCTCCCGGTCTGACAGACCTCCGACAAACTGCTGGCTGTCCTTGTTTGCTTCGAACACCAGGGCAACAATTCGCCCTTCGTTGGTATCAAGCGGCTCCCAAATTGGATTATAGGCATCGGTCCACATTTCACGGTCCCACAGAGCCGCCAATTGTTCCAGCCTGCCGGTCTCCTCAACCCGCAATGCGATGCCATCGCAAACGCTGGAGTGGTCCTCGATTACGCCGAGCCCCAACCCGGGAGTATCTGGCGTACCCCTGGCGAGTGCGCTCCAAAGGCAGAAGGATCGCCGATATCCAGCCAGCCGTGCCTTTCGTCTTTCAGCAACTCGAAACGCTGGCTGCCATATGAGAGACCCATAGGCGAAGACCCATATCGCCCCGGCGCGCCCTTGCATTGTGTGACGCAAGTTTTCGGCCCGCGCCTCCGGTGTCAGCGGCGCGAATCTTTGGCGCTCAACCACCGACTCAAGCCGTTGTAAGAATATCGCCGAATCCGCCATCCGGCGGCGCGGTATCGACGCG
>CAJWOT010000098.1 GCA_913044215.1 uncultured Rhodospirillaceae bacterium
ACCTTAATTTAGCGGGTCATAAACCCGAATCTAATCGCCTTTACGGTTAATCAGGCACAGGCTGTTTGCCTCTACCCTTTTAAATTTACGGTAAAAAATTAAATATGCCTCTATTCAACCTTGGCGAGTTTTAGCACAAATATACATCAAATTTAAGATAATTTGCCGTATCCCGTCACAACGCACAGTGATCGATGTCACACCGGTTTCGGTTCAGCGACGCTTGCCCCGGGATGTTCATTCTGCGCGCGGCGCACTCGATCCAATAATTGGATTGGAGTGGCCGCGTGCTGAAGGCGGGGTCGGTCTATTTCGGTAGCTGCCCGTCGACGCCTTTGACGTACCAATTCATGCCCAACAGGGTGCCGTCATCGATCGTCTGGCCGGCCGGGATGGCCAGCGTACCGTCCTGTTTGTAGATCGGGCCGGTGAAGGGATGCAGCGTACTGTTGGTGATCTTGGCCTCTGTGTCGGCGGCCATTTTCGCCACCTCCGCCGGCATGTTGGTGTAGGCGGCCATCTTTACTGTGCCGGCGGTCAGCCCCTTCCAGCTGTCGACCGATTTCCAGCTGCCTTCCAGGACCGCTTTGGTGCGCTCAATGTAATAAGGCGCCCAGTTGTTGATGATTGCCGTCAGTTGGGCCTTGGGGCCGAACTTGATCATGTCGGACGCCTGCCCAAAAGCGTAGACACCCTTCTCGTTTGCTATCTGCATAGCGGCGGTCGAATCCGTGTGTTGCGTCAAGATATCGGCGCCTTGCCCGATCAGCACCTTTGCTGCATCCGCTTCCTTGCCCGGGTCGAACCAGGAATTGACCCAGACGACCTTGAGCTTGAAGTCCGGATTGATCGTCTGCGCTCCGAGGATGAACGCATTGATGCCCATCACGACCTCGGGGATCGGGAAGGAGGCGATGTAACCGGCGATGCCGGATTTCGACATCTTCGCGGCAATCTGCCCGTTGATGAAGCGGCCTTCATAGAAACGCGCATTGTAGCTGGCGACGTTCTTCGAACGTTTAAAGCCGGTCGCGTGTTCGAACTTCACTTTGGGAAATTTCTTCGCCACCTTGAGTGTCGGATTCATGAACCCGAACGAGGTTGTGAAGATGAGCCCCGCATCTTGCCGGGCCAGCCGCGTGATCGCGCGTTCCGCATCGGGGCCCTCGGCGACTTTTTCGACGAAAACGGTTTCGACCTTGTCGCCGAATTCCTTTTCCAGCGCCAAACGGCCCTGATCGTGTTGATAGGACCAGCCATGGTCACCGATCGGTCCGACATAGATGAAGCCGACCTTAAGCTTATCCGCAGCGGATGCTGCCCCTGCCGCGACGATGATCGCCAGCGCGACCGTGATTGAACCCAACAGTTTTTTCATGATTTTCCTCGTGTCCCTGCGTTGTCCTTCTACCGTTCGGGCGCGAACGGCTGCCCGATACATGCGGGCGTATTGACCTTGGTGATGGTTCTGTTGCCGGAGATGATAATCAATGCCGCGATCGTAACAAGGTAGGGCAGTGACGATAGCAATTGCGACGGGATCGCTATGCCGAGTCCTTGGATGTAAAGCCCCATGATCCAAACCGCGCCGAACAGATAGGCGCCGATCAGCACACGCTTTGGCAGCCAGGTCGCAAACACGACCAGCGCTAGCGCAATCCAGCCACGGCCTGCACTCATATTCTCGATCCATTGCGAGGTATAAGCGAGCGAGAGATAGGCGCCAGCCAGACCGGAGCACGCACCGCCGAAGGCGATACACGCGTATCGCACGCCGATCACATTGTAACCCAGCGCGTGTGCCGAATGGTGATTGCCGCCAACCGCGACGATAATGAGGCCGAGACGCGTCCGGAACAATACATAGGAAACGCCGCCGGTAAGCGCCAATGAGAGGTAGACCAAAAGGTCGTGTCCGAACAGGACCGGTCCCAGGAATGGAATGGTGCTGAGGCCCGGGATCGCCAGTGCCTGGAGTTTGACGCCCGGCTGTCCAGTGAACGATTCGCCGATCAACCCGGACAGACCCAGTCCCATCAAGGTCAGCGCAAGCCCGGTGGCGACCTGCGATGTCATCAGGGTCTGCGTGAGAAACGCGAAGATCATCGACATGGCGACCCCCGCAACCAGCCCCGCCAACACGCCGAGAGTCGCCGACCCGGACAGCAGGGCGGCGATAAACCCGCAGACCGCCCCCATAATCATCATGCCTTCGACACCGAGATTGAGGACTCCGGCCCGTTCGGTGACCAGTTCACCAATCGCTGCCAGTAAGAGGGGCGTCGAGGCGGTAATGATCGTCAGGATGACGGCTTCAATCGCGCTCATCGTTCCGCCCTCACGCCTGTTTCACTTTGCGTGAAACAAACCTGATCCGATAGTGGATCAGCGTGTCGCAGGCGAGGATGAGAAAGAGCAGGATCCCTTGGAATACCTGCGCGCTCTTGTCGGAGATGTTGAACTCGACTTGAACCGCCTCGCCGCCGAGATAGCTGATCGCGAGCAGGATGCCGGCGAAGATGACACCAACCGGGTTCAGGCGGCCCAGGAACGCGACAATAATTGCGGTAAAGCCGTAGCCCGGTGAAATAGTCGGTTGCAACTGCCCGCTCGGGCCTGCGACCTCGCACAAGCCGGCCATTCCGGCCAAGGCACCTGACAGGATGAAGCAGAACCAGATGACGCGCTTCTCGGCAAAGCCGGCGAATGCACCAGCACGCGGTGCGCTGCCGATCACCCGGATTTCGAATCCGCGCAAGGACCGGCCCATCATGACGAACAGGATCAGCGCGACGACAATGGCAAGCATTGCGCCGATATGAACGCGTCCGTCGCCCAGCGTCGGCAGCAACTGCCACCCTTCGAAAGGGACGGATTGTGGGAAATTGTAGCCTTGCGGGTCGCGCCATGGCCCGCGCACCAGCCAATCCAGCAGATACTGCGCGACATACACAAGCATCAGGCTGGTGAGGATTTCATTGGCGTTGAAGCGGGTTTTCAACAACGCTGGTATGGCGGCGAACAGTGCGCCGCCGACGGCGCCGAGCGCAAGCATCAGCACCAGGACCAGCGGTGACTGCCAGCCTGTGAAATAGATTGGTATGGCGGCGCCGAACAAGGCGCCAACGGTGAGCTGACCCTCGGCGCCGATGTTCCAGACATTCGCCGTATAGCAGATCGAGAGACCGACCCCGATCAGGACCAGCGGCGCCGCCTTGACGATTATTTCTTCGATGGACCAGAGGCTCGTCAGAGGTTCCACGAAATAGAGATAGAGCGCTTTCAACGGGTAGAGTCCGAGGGCGGAGAAGATTACGCCGCCAATCATCACGGTGACGCCGATCGCCAGGACAGGCGACAAGAACGTCATCGCTCTGGACGGGGACGTGCGCCGTTCAAGCAGAAGGATCATGCGCCGGGTGCCATACTTGTCGCGGTATGCTCATGCGCGCCGGCCATCAACAAACCGATCCGCTCCGGTGTCATTTCGGCGGCGGGATATGCCGGCGACAGTTCGCCGCGGGAGATCACCGCGATACGGTCGGCGACTTCGAATATTTCATCCAAATCCTGACTAATCACCAGCACGGCAGCACCGCGCCGCGCCATGTCGATCAGCGCTTGGCGGATCAGCCGCGCCGCCCCGGCATCTACACCCCAGGTTGGCTGATTGATAACTAGAATGTCCGGGTCGCGCGCAATCTCGCGGCCGACCACGAACTTCTGCAAATTGCCGCCCGACAGCGAATGTGCGTTCGGGTCCGGCTTGCCCTTGCGCACGTCGAAGGTTTCGGTGATGCGCTTGTTCATGTCTTCGGCAGCCGTTCGATTGATTAGCCCTCGGCGCACCAGGCCGCTGCCGACCGCATGGTGCGTCAGGATGACATTTTCCGATAGGGCAAAGCTCGAAATCGCACCATGCCCGATGCGCTCTTCCGGCACGAATGCCGCATTTCGCCGCCGCCGTGCGGTGATGCTTTCGCCGCCGCAGGCGTGCGCGGCCAGTTGAACCATATCGGCTGACGGGCAAAGCGCTTCTCCCGATATCGCATCGAACAGTTCCGCTTGACCGTTCCCCGCCACACCGGCGATCGCAACGATCTCGCCCGATTCGATTGACAGATCGATCCCCTTCAGCGCAACCCCGAACGGATCGTCTGTCGGCAGCGAAAGCCCGCGTAATTCCAACATGGCTGTTCCGCTGCGGTCGCGCGTCTCTGCCTTAACCGCGCCGACCTCGCTGCCGACCATCAGGTTTGCCAGCGAAGACGCCGTTTCCTGTTTCGGATCGACACGGGCGACCATTTTGCCTTGCCGCAGGATCGTCGCATCATCGCAGAGCCGCCGCACCTCTTCCAGACGATGCGAGATGTACAGGATGGCGCAGCCTTCCTCCGCCAGGCGCCGCAAGGTGACGAACAGCCGGTCCGCTTCTTGCGGTGTCAGGACCGCGGTCGGCTCGTCCATGGTCAGAAGTTGTGGTTCCTGCAGCAGGCAGCGCACGATTTCAATCCGCTGCCGTTCACCGACCGACAAATCGGCGACCAGGGCGTCCGGCTGCAGCGGCAGGCCATAATCCGCCGAAACGCTCTCTATCCGCTGGGACAGTTCGGCCATATTCGATTTCGGTGGCAACGCCAACGCGACGTTCTGCAGGACGGTCAGTGAATCGAACAGGGAGAAATGCTGGAACACCATACCGATGCCCAATGCGCGTGCCGCCGCGGGATTGGCGATGGATACCGGTTTGCCTTTCCAGAGCAGCTGCCCTTCCGTTGGCTGCAACGAGCCATAGATGATTTTGACGAGGGTCGATTTGCCAGCGCCGTTCTCGCCCAACAGCGCGTGGATCTCTCCGGGCTTCAGCGCAAGCGTCACATCATCGTTCGCGCGCAGATCGCCGAACGTCTTCGTGATGTTCCGCGCTTCGAGAAGGAAGCCGCTCGATCCGTTCCCGCTCACCCCGTGGGCGCTCCCCGTGCAATGCCTTTTGGCGCTGACATTTATTGCCCCGCCGATATGCCATCCCGCATAACATGTCCGCAACTGAATCACACGGACAGGACGTCGATATGAGCACCGGACTCGAGCGGGAAATTACGAATCAGGCGGCATACGACCGAAACCGGCAACATTTGGCGGACGCAGGCGTCGTCCTTCCGAAGCTTGCCGACCTGGCCGATCCGGTAGAGCGACTGTCGGACAAGACGGCGTCGATTGCCGGCAGCGACCCCGATTCGCCGGACGCCGCCAACCTATTCCGGGTCCATTGGCATAATGACGAAAGCCGGCAAGGTCTCGCTGCGGTGCCGGAACACATCGTGCTGGGCTCGGAACTGACCGGTGTCGAAGCCAAGATCATCGTCGCCCTCGGCAATCGGTTTCCCATGATCCGGGCCCATAAGGTGCTGGCGGCCTATGGCTGCCTGGTGCCGCGTCTGCTGTCGGGGTCATTCGATGCGACGCGACATCGGGCCGTGTGGCCGTCCACCGGAAACTATTGCCGTGGCGGCGTCGCGATCTCGCGCATCCTGGGCTGCCACGGTGTCGCCGTTCTGCCGGAAGGGATGAGTCGCGAGCGCTTCGCCTGGCTCGAGAACTGGGTCGCCGATCCCAGCGACATCGTCCGTACGCCAGGCACTGAGAGCAATGTGAAAGAGATTTACGACGCTTGTCACACACTGGCGCAGGATCCGGCCAATGTGATCCTCAACCAGTTTGCGGAGTTCGGAAACTATATCGCCCACCGGGCGGTGACCGGCCCGGCGTTGGCCCGAGTTTTCAACGCGGTGCGGGGTAGCGGCACGCTCACGGCACGGGCATTCGTGTCCGCTTCCGGCTCCGCGGGCACTTTGGCGGCCGGGGATCACCTCAAGGAGACCCTGGGCACGGACATTTGCGTGGTCGAGGCGCTGGAATGCCCGACGTTGCTCTACAATGGATATGGCGAGCACAACATCCAGGGGATCGGAGACAAGCACGTCCCCTTCATCCACAACGTCTTGAACACCGACTTCGTGATCGGCGTCTCCGATCGGGCGACAGACCACCTCAACATGCTGTTCAACACGACAGTGGGCCGCGACTATCTGCACGGCCGTACGGGGATGGGGCAGGCGCGGTTGGCATCGCTTGGCGATCTTGGGCTGTCCTCGATCGCCAACACTCTGGGAGCAATCAAATACGCGAAATATGCCGGACTCGGCCGCGACGACGCGGTGCTGACCGTGGCGACGGACGGTGCTGAAATGTACGGCACGGAACTGGACAGCGCGCAGCGCGCGACGGGTCCTATGGACGCGCTGGCGGCGGCGGAAATTTTCGGCCGCTACATGCTGGGTACGGCAACGGATCACATTTTGGAGCTCGACCGTCCCGGCCGCGAGCGGGTCTTCAATCTCGGTTACTACACTTGGGTTGAGCAGCAGGGCGTGTCGCTAGCGGATTTCGACGCGCGCCGCGACCAGGCCTTCTGGGATGGGCTGATGGATCTTGTGCCGGTCTGGGACGGGATGATCGACACATTCAACGCTTAGCCGCGATTTGGTTCGTTTTGCCCGCCATGATTAACTATCGCTTCGAACGGCGACTCAGGGAGAGATCACGATGAATGCGGCAACGGAAATTTCCCCTTCGGAAGAGATTCGTTCAAACCTCAGCCATCCGGTGCTCGACTGCGACGGGCATTATATCGAGGTCATGCCTCACTATTTCGACTTCGTCGAACAGGTCGGCGGGCCGTCGATGGTGGAGACGTTCCGGCGCAATCGCATCGGCGAAACCCGGATGAAGCCGTCTGCTTGGCACAATATGAACCGCGAGCAACGGCAGTATCAGCTGCGTTGGCGTCGGCCCTTCTACGGCTTCCCAGCGCGCAACACGCGCGACCGCGCTACCGCGATGATCCCGCGCATGCTGTACGAACGGATGGACGAGATCGGCGTTGATTTCAGTGTGCTCTATCCGACCCTCGGGCTGGACATGATGTTCATCAAGGATGACGAGATCCGTCAGGCAGCCTGTCGCGCGCTCAACCTGATGAACGCCGAAGTGTGGAAGGAATTCTCCGACCGCATGACGCCTGTCGCCGCAATCCCGACGACGACGCCGGAGGAAGGCATCGCCGAACTCGACTACGCGATCGGCGAACTCGGCCTGAAGGCGATCATGATCTCCGGCAACGTGCACCGCTATGTGCCGCATGTCGAAGAAGAGGCGCCCGAGTGGAAGCGCCACGCGCTGTGGTACGACCACATGGCGATGGACAGCAAGTACGACTACGACCCGTTCTGGGCGAAATGCGTCGAGCACAAGGTCGCACCGACCTCGCATGCCGGCCATCAGGGGATCGGCAGCAACAAATCCATCTCCAGCTACGTCTACAACCATATCGGCAGCTTCGCCGAGGCGAACCATGCCTTCTGCAAGGCGGTGTTCCTCGGCGGCGTGGCCAAGCGGTTCCCGGATCTCAAGTTCGGGTTCCTGGAAGGGGGCGTCGGCTGGGCCCTCAGTCTGCTGTCGGACACGATCGAGCATTGGGAAAAGCGCAACAAAAACGCCATCGGCAACTACGACCCGAAAGCGCTCGATGTCGAAAAGCTGACCGAATATTTCCAGCAATATGGCGGCAAAGCGATTGAAGGCCGTGAGGACAGCTTCGTCGAATATCTCGAGGGGTTGAAAGTCGATTTCGAGAAGGCCGATGAGATCGACGAGTTCGAGGCCTGCGGTTGCAAGACCAAAGACGATATCCGTGCGCAATTCGAAAACTTCTTCTTTGGCTGCGAGGCGGACGACAAGATCAATTCCTATGCCTTCCAGGGTCCGAAGGAGCGTCACCTGAACGCCATGTTCAGTTCCGATATCTCGCACTGGGATGTTCCAGATATCCGCGAATGCGTTTCGGAGGCCCATGAACTGGTCGAAGGCGGTCACATAAGCGACGAGGATTTCGAGGATTTCATGTTCGTCAATCCGGCGCGTCTGCATGCCGGCATGAACCCGGACTTCTTCAAGGGAACCCGTGTCGAGGGCGAGATCGAGACGTTGAAGGCGGCCGGCCGCCTGTAATCGGAGAACACACATGAAGGATTTCAAGGGAAAGACCGCGGTCGTTACGGGGGCGGCGAGCGGAATCGGTCGCGCCGTGTCTTTGGCGCTTGCGGATCGCGGCGCCAAGCTGGTTCTTGCCGACGTCGCGGCGGACACGCTGGAAACAGCGCGCGCAGAGGTCGAGGCGCGCGGCGCCGAAGCGATCGGTGTCGTTACGGACGTTACCGAAAAGGCCTCGGTGGAAGCGCTGGCTGATGCGGCCTGGGACCGTTTCGGTGCCGTTCATCTCGTGCACAACAATGCGGGTGTCCTGATCCGCGCGCCAATGCTCGATGCCGACGATAAGGATTGGGAGTGGATTCTGGCGGTCAATCTTTGGGGTGTTATTCATGGTGTCCACGCCTTCGTGCCGCGGATGCTGGAAGCCGGCGACGAAGGGCATATCGTCAATACGGCGTCGGAAGCGGGTCATTTCGCGGGCGATCTCTACGGCGTCTACAACACCTCGAAATTCGCTGTGGTCGGGCTGACGGAAAGCTTGGCGCGGGAACTGCGAAACACCAAGATCGGTGTATCGATGCTGTGCCCGGGTCAGGTCGATACCGGCATTTTCACCAACACCAATAGGCCGGCGTCCTACAAGCGGCCGGGCGACGACGTGCCCGTCGAACGGCGGGTCGCCGACAATGCGCAGATGCCCGAAGATGTCGCGGCTAAGGTCATCGCTGCGGTGGAAGCAGGTGAACTCTATATCTTCAGTCATATGGACGAAGCACGGACGCTGATCGAAAAGCGCCATGAACGGTTGGCGCGGGCGCTGAACCCTTGAGCGCGACCCGCGCCGTCGCCGACTTCGTGGCGGGGCTGCGTTACGACGATCTCCCGCCGCATCTGGTCCAGAGCACGAAGGATCACATCCTCGATCAGCTTGGCATTCAGGTCGGCGTGTCGACCAAACCGTGGCTCAAGCTGGCTGTCGATTATGTGAAAGGTCAGGCGAATCATCCGGAAGCCAGTATTGCCGGCACGCCGGAGAAAGTGTCCGCGGAGAACGCCGCCTTCGCCAACGGTGCCTTCGGGCACGGGTTCGAAATGGATGACGTCTATTCGCCTGCGCTGGCGCATCCGGGACCTGTCGTCGTGTCGGCTGCCATCGCGGTGGCGGAGCGCGATCGATGTTCCGGCAAGGCGCTGATCGAAGCCGTTGTGGCTGGATACGAGGTGATGGGGCGCTGCGGCTATGCGCTTTCGCCCTCGCAACTCTATCGCGGCTTCCACCCTACTTCGGCAGCAGGGCCGCTCGGTGCCGTGGCCGCGGTTGGCAAGCTGACAGGACTCGATGCGGACACTCTTGTGCACGGGTTGGCGATCAGCGGCAGTTTCTGCTCTGGCGTCACCGAGTGTTACAAATCCGGTGGCGAGGTGAAGCGCTACCATGGCGGGATCGCGGCGGCCGGCGGTATCCGTGCCGCGGCATTGGCACAGCTTGGTTTGACGGGGCCGGCAACGATCCTCGAAGGTCCGCTCGGTATCCGGGCCATGAGCGACACGTTCACGCCGGACGTTATCACCAACGGGCTTGGCGAACGTTTCGTAGTCGCCGATATCTGGACCAAAAAATATGCTGCCAACGGCATGATCCACGCCCCGGCCGACGCCGTCGATATCATCCGCGCGAGGCGACCCTTCGAGGCGGATGATGTCGCCCGCATCGCCGTTGGATCGAACCAGCACGCGATCAACGAAGTGGGATCGATCCGTAAGCCCCATGATATTTTCGGCTTCCAGTTCAGCATGAACTATGCGCTGGCGCTGCAGATCGTGAAGCACGGCAACAATTTTGACGCCTACACGGAAGAAAACCTCAACGATCCGGACATCGCCGCCCTGGCGGAGCGGATATTCACCGAGACCGATGAAGAGGTCGATAGCTGGTTTCCGGAAAAGATCGGCGGCCGGGTGCGCATCGAATTCGCGGATGGCGGTGTTGAAGAGGAGTTGGTTGAAGACTGCCGTGGCACGCCGGGCAATCCGATGAGCGCCGCGGAACTCGAAACCAAGGCACGCGCCGTTGCCAGCATGTCCATGACGGAAGCGAAGTTCGATATTCTGATTGCGGCGGTTCGATCTTTGGAGACGCTCGCGGATGTCCGCGAATTGGGCGATGCCCTACGAGGGTGAGACAGCGATCACCTGTTTCTCCGTCAATTCGTCAATCCGCGCGTCGGAGTAGCCCAGAATCTCGCTCAAGACCTGCTTTGTGTGCTGCCCCACCGTCGGTGCCGGCGTATCGACGACACCTGGTGAGCGGCTCGACTTGAAGGGTGAGCCGAGTAATTTCACCGGTCCGCTTTCCGGGTGCTGCAGGGTGACCAGGATGTCCCGCTCCCAGGTGAAGGGGTTTTCCGCCACATCGTCGATCCCTTGGACCTGTCCCGCCGGCACACTGTGCGCCAGTAGGACAGCGATCGATTCGTCCGTCGTTCGGCTGCTGACCCACTCTACGAGCCGCGCCTCCAGCACCGCCTCGTGTGCCTTGCTCTCCGTTAGGTCGACAGGCTCGTGACCGAGCAGGGTGCACAGCGCGTCGAGCTGTTTCTGCGTTTCGACTGCGACGGCAACGAGCCCGTCTTCCGATTGGAAGATATTCTGCGGTGCGATGGCTGCGTGCCGGTTGCCGGTGCGTTGCGGCCCGGCCTCGGTATCCAAGAGCGCCCATCTTTCCGAGGACAGCCAGCCCATGATGTCGTGCATTGATATGTTGATGTGCTGGCCGCGCCCGGTGCGGCGCTTGTGGTGCAGGGCCGCGGTGATCGCCATGGCGCCCGCCGCGGAACCCATATTGTCCGCGGCGGAGATGCCGATTTTTGTCGGCGGACCGTCCGCCGTGCCGGTCATCGCCATGACGCCGGCCATGCCCTGGATCACCGTGTCGAAGGCGCGCAGATGGCGGTCCGGTCCGGTGTGGCCGAACCCGGAGAGCGAGCAGTAGATCAGGCCCGGATTTACGCCGCGGACCGTCTCGTAGTCGAGGCCCCATTTCAGCATCGAGCCGTAGGCAAAATTCTCGATCATCACGTCCGCGGTCTTCAACAGTTCGAACAGGACCGCCTTGCCGTCCTTGGTGTTCGTGTCGATAGGTACCGACCGTTTGTTCACATTGTGGACGTGGAAGATGTAGCTGACGTCGCCGATTTTGTAGGCGAAGGTCCGCATCGATTCCCCTTTGAGGGGCTCGACCTTGATGATTTCCGCGCCGAGATTGGACAGGTAGCGCGCGCAAAGCGGCCCAGTCGTATAGGCGCCAAGCTCCACGACACGGACCCCTGTCAGAGGCGCGCTCACGGGGCGGGCTCCCAATTGTCGTGTTGGTTAAGGCGGGGTGCTGCGAAATTAATGCGGCCCGGCGTTTCGCTCATCTTGAAGATCGAGCCGGGCGTTCGGGCGCCGTCGAATGTCTGGATCATGTCGCGCGCTTGGAACTGGGCATTCTCCATCAGGGCCAGCAGGTCGTAGATCGGGCCGGCCGGCACATTGTGCTTGCGCAGCAGCGCGATGGCCTCGTCGGTGGTCTTGTCGGCCAGAAACGCAGTGATGATTTCGTTGAGAAAGGCCCGCCCTTCCGGGGTTACGCGGGCGTCATTGAGGGCACACAGGGGGGCCTCGACCAGCCCCTCATGTCCCATCAGACGCAGAAAATCGTGACATTGCCGGTCGTTGGCGACGCAGATGATCATCCACCCGTCCTTGGTCGGATAATTGTCCCAGGGCGCGACCATCATGTGCTGGTTGCCCATCGGCCCCGGCGTCTCGCCGGTCAGGAAATAGGCGGGCAGGAAGGTGTAGAGCAGCGAGACCGAAGAATCGTAGAGCGACTGGTCGATGATCGCGCCCATGCCGCTCGCTGCCCGGTCATGCAACGCCGCCAGGATCGCCGCCCCGCCGAGCAGCGCGGCGTTGTGCGAGGCAAGCGGCGGTCCGGCCCGGTGCGGCGTCTCGCCCGGATGGCCGGTCGTGGCGACGATGCCGCCCATGGCCTGCGCGATCAGCTCGCCGCCCGGCCGCCCCGCTAGCGCGCCGCGGCGGCCGAAGGGCGAGAAATGGCAGGCGATGAGATCCGGCCAGCGCGCGGCGACCGTGTCGTCGGGCAGGTCGATGCCGTGATCCACCAGGGTCGTCTGGTCGGTCAGTAGGATATCCGCCTCGCCGATCAGCGCTTGCAGCACGGGGCTGTCCGCGGCGATGGCGACGCTTTCCTTGTTCGCGTTCAGTGTCTGGAAGGCCGGGCTGGTGCCGTCGCCGGCGTTCGGCGGCTGCCGGCGCAGACGGTCGCCCTCCGGCGGCTCGACCTTGAGCACCCGCGCGCCCAGCTCCGACAGCAGCCGGCCCGCGACCGCGGCCGCGCACCAGCCGTCTGCCAGCTCGACGACCAGGGTGCCGTCGATGCAATGCAGGGCCGATGTCGGATCGGAAGCGATGGCGTTACTCCGCGGCCGGCGCGACCTGTTGCGGGTTGCGCCACAAGCCCATCAGATGGTCCGTCTCGGCGGCAACCTCGGTCATGTGCCGTTCCTTGACATGCCCATAGCCGCGCAGCCCTTCCGGCAGCGAGGCGATCTCGACCGCCAGCGCGTGATTGTCATGGCTCAATCCGCCGAGGATCTCCTCGATCATCGCCTCGTAGTCGCCGATCATCCGGCGTTCAGTCTTGCGTTCCTCGGAATAGCCGAACAGGTCGAAGGCGGTGCCGCGTAGCCCCTTCAGCCGGGCCAGCATCTTCATCGCCGGCAGCATCCAGGCGCCATAGGTCGTCTTGTCGCGTAACCCGGTCTCCGGGTTGATCTTCGTGAACAGCGGCGGCGCCAGATGGAACTGCAGTTCGAAATCGCCCTCGAAGGCGGCGGCCAGTTGGTCGCGGAACCGGCCGTCGGTATAGAGCCGCGCGACCTCGTATTCGTCCTTGTAGGCCATCAGTTTGTAGGCGTAGCGCGCCACCGACTCGGTCAAACCTTCCAACCCCGGCGCATTCGAGGCCTCGGCTTGCTTCACCTTGTCGATCAGGCCTTGGTAGCGCGCGGCATAGGCCGCGTCCTGATAGGCGGTCAGTTCCCGGACCCGGTGCGCGACGATCTCGTCGACACTCTGCGGGATCTCCCGCGCGACCACGGCGCGTTCCGCGACCTCGTTGACGGCCTCCATATTGACCGCGGCCTGGCGGCCCCAGGCGAACGCGTCCTTGTTCAGCGGGATGGCGACTCCGTTCATCTCGATCGCCTGCTCGATCGCGGCGGACCCGACCGGAACCAGCCCGAGCTGATAGGCATAACCCAACATGAACAGGTTGGAGGCGATCGAATCGCCGAGCAGCCGCGTCGCCAGCCGGGTCGCGTCGACGAAACGGACCTTGGATTCGCCCGCCGCGTTGACCAGGCGGGCGGCCAGCTGGTCGCCCGGAAATTTCAGGTCCGGGTCGCGGGTGAAATGGCCGGTGATCTGCTCATGCGTGTTGACGATGACGTCGGTCTTGCCGTCGGCCATGACCGATAGCGCCAGATCGTCGCCGGTCACCAGACTGTCGCAGCCCAGCACCAGATCGGCGCCGCCGGCATTGAGCTTCACCGCACCGATATCCTCGGAGGATGTCGCGAGGCGCAGATGGCTGGTCACCGCGCCGCCCTTCTGCGCCATGCCGAACTGATCGATCGAGGAGAAATGGTTGCCTTCGATATGCGCGCCCATGGTCAGCATGGCGCCGATGGTCACGACGCCGGTGCCGCCGACGCCGGCGATCAGCACGCTATAGGGTTCGCCCGGCTTGAGGGTCGGCCGGTCCGGTTCAGGGATCGCCGCCAGTAACTCGCGCGGCGCCGCTTCCAGCCGCTTCGGTTGCCCGCCCACGACGCTGACGAAGCTGGGGCAGAATCCCTCGACGCAGGAATAGTCCTTGTTGCAGGCCGATTGGTCGATCTGCCGCTTGCGCCCGAAGGTCGTATCCAGCGGCGTCACCGACAGGCAGTTGGATTTGGCGTTGCAGTCGCCGCA
>CAJWOT010000099.1 GCA_913044215.1 uncultured Rhodospirillaceae bacterium
AAATGACGGTGCGGCGTAGTGTCATGGATTTACCGCCATTGATATAGATCTGGTGCGATTGGCCAATGGCGCCAAGCCGCTCGAATAGGCTGTCTTCGACAAGAATGACGTTGCCCGCCTTATAGCCGCCGAGAATGCCCTCTTCGCCGTCGTGAAAATATGAGTTGCGGACCGTCAGGTGCATGCCTTGGTGGCGAATACCCGACTCGTTGCGCGACGCTTTATACATGCCGGAGAACTCGATATTCTCGATCGTGGTATTCTTGCCGACTAGGTTCCAGATACCCTTTCCGCTGCACACCTTGTCCTTGACGTGCGCACGGCCGCCGACGCACCGGATCGTCAGATTGTTACGGCGCCATGTGGCGCAATCGACATACTCGCCGGCTTTGATCTCGATCGTATCGCCATCGACCGCGAAGGCGGCTGCCTGACTTGGCAGCTTGAATTCCTCGCCCGGTCCGACCCGCAGCGTCCGGGGGGCGCGGTTCGCGACGCGTGGCTTTGCTTTGGGCCTTTTTGCCCCTGTCGGCCGACCTTTGCCTTTCGAACCCGGCGGCAGAACTCTCATGCCCTTGAGGTCGCCTTTCAGGATAACGCGCTCTTTATCCGTCCAGACCTCCACGTCGGCCAGGGTTGCGGATACGGCTAAGCCAAAGCACGCAGCCAGCACAGCCGCGAACACGGATCGATTGCTGATTGGCATTTGGATTTGTCCTTTGGACTGCGTGATACGGATCACCGGAGACTATAGTCCGAATTCTTTGCAAGCCGTTAAACCATTTGTTCGGTGGCCCTATCGCGATCCAATTCGGCTTGAGTGGCTGCGCGCGTCTTGGCTGGACCTTCCAGCGTGCCAACAAACAAGGCGAGCAGCGGCGGGACGATCGCAAGCGTGATGAGTGCGGAAAGCGACAAGCCGCCGATCACCACCGATCCCAGACCGCGATAGAGTTCCGATCCGGCACCGGGGAACAGCACCAGCGGCAGCATGCCGCCGACACTGGTCAAGGTCGACATGAAGATCGGCCGAATGCGGTTGCGCGTCGCCTCGACGACCGCATCCGTGTGGCCGTAGCCCTCGACGCGGATGTGGTGCAGGGTCTGATGGACCAGCAGGATCGCATTGTTTACGACGATGCCGATCAGGATGACGAAGCCGAGCAAGGTCAGCATGTCGAGCTGCTGGAATTGATAGACATTCAAAACTTCCAGGCCGATCACGCCGCCAGCCGCCGCGACGGGTACCGACAGCACGATGATCAGGGGATAGAAGAAGCTTTCGAACAACACGGCCATCACCAGGAACACGATCGCGAAGGCCAGGATCAAATCGAGCCGTAGTTCGCGCGCGGTTGCGGTAAGCGCATCAGCCGTGCCGCCGAGCCGTAGCCTTATGCCATCGGGCAGCCCATCCGCTTCGACTTTCTGGATGACATTGACGCGGATCAAATTCAGTGCCGTTTCGAGCGGCATTTGCGGTGGTGGGCGGATCAGAAGCGCCACGGCGCGGTTGCCATCCTCATGCATAATCCGTGTCGGGCCGGCGATCAGCTTGACCGTTGCCAGTGAAGAGACCGGAACAGTCGTACCATCGCCGGTAATAATGGGAAGGTTGGCGATATCCTGCGTTTCGTCATGCGACAGTTTGCGTCCGGCGAGGATGAGATCCATGAACCGGCCATCGACCAAAACCTCGTCGACGCGAACGCCGTCATTGAAGGCGTCAACGGTCAGACCCAAATCCCGGGCGCTTACGCCGGCGTCGGCCAGCCGCGTCGCGTCGGGCGCGATGCGCACCTCCGGGGACCCGAACTCGACCCGCGGCACCACGCTGACTTGAGTCCCTTCCTTGCGGGGCAGTATCGCGCCGACCTGGTCGAGCACTTGCGGAACGACCTCGAAGATCGTCTCCAGCTCGCTGCCGCTGACGGTGAGCCGGATGGTTCTCGTTCCGCCATCGACCCGGAAAATTGCCGGGCGGTAGGCGGTCGGGCGGACACCCGGGTAATTTTGCGCCGACTTGCGGATTAGCGGAATCAGCTCCTTGGCGCGGACTTCCCGGGCGCCGCGGGAGACGATGATGACTTCCTCCGGCCTAATGATGAAGGTGAAGTATTTTGTCGTGAGCGGGTTCGTATCGGCAGTGCCCGACTGTCGCCGCGACTCCAGATAGGGCAGCAGCTTGCGCTCGATATCCAAGGCGAGCGCGTTGGTGGTATCGAGATTGTATCCCGGCGGCGTCTTCGCGCGGCCGATGACTAGGTTCTTGTCTCCCTCCGGGAGATATTCGAGCGGCGGGATAAGACCCCATACCGTGACGCCTGCGCCCGTCATGATTAGGGCGACCAGCCCCAAGGCGCGCAGACGGCTGCGCACGATGAACTTGGTGAATGCCACGGTGATGGAAACAAAAGCGGTGGCAGCACTATCGATTAAAGGAATCCGAATTCGTGAAGAGGCATTGCCGCCGGCCAAAATACGGTTGGCCAAAGCGGGTATCACCGTGATGGACACCAGTAGTGACAGGGCAACCGCGACCGTGATGGCAACGGCGATGTCGCGGAAAATCTGCCCGATATCCAAATCGGTGAACAGGACCGGTACAAACACGAGAATGGTCGTCAGGGCGGAAACCATGATGGCACCCCAGACCTGTTTGGTGCCCAGATAGGCCGCACTCCCCGCCGAATGTCCTTGTTGCCGCAAGCGGTAGATATTCTCCAAAACGACGATTGCCGCGTCGACGACCATGCCGACGGCGAAGGCGATGCCGGCAAGCGAAACGACATTGATCGACTGGCCGAAGGCGGCCATGGCGACGAACGAGGAAATGACCGAGGTCGGGATTGCCAGCGCAACGATCAGGGTCGCCCGCGCCGAGCGCAGGAACAGCAGCAGGATGAACACAGCGACCGCGCCGCCGACCCATATGTTCTTCAGCACGAGATCGATCGCGGATCCGATATAGGTCGTCTCGTCATACATTTGTTCCAGCACCAGTCGCTGCTCGGCGATCGGACCGGCGTTGAGCTCCGCGAGCGCTTGTTTGATCTCCTCCATGGTGCGGATGACATTGACGCCCACCTTGTTGCGGACGCCGAAATTGATGATCCGCCGGCCGTTCATGCGCGCCCGGGAACTGCGTTCGCGGTACTGGAAGGCGACGTCGGCGATATCGGCGACCGTCACGCGCGCGACACGGCCGGTCACGGGGTCGCGGCTGCTGCGCAGAACGATCCCTTCGATTTTCTCTGGTGACGTCAGGCGCCAATCCGTGCGGACGACATACCGGCGCTTGCCTTCGGCAATATCGCCCGTCGTGTTGGCCACATGGGCCGCCCGCAGTCGGGTCAGTACATCCGGTACGGTTAGTCCGAAGCGGGCCATCTTTGCTGGGTCAAAATCGATACGCAGCTGCCGGACCCGGCCGCCGCGGACGGAAACGGATTCGACACCGGCAATCCGCTCCAATCTTTCGCGCACGACGTCATGCGCGAAATCGCCATATTCCTCGATCGGTTTGGTATTGCCGTCCTGTGGCCACATATAGATCCAGGCAATCCGGTTGCCGCGCGGATCGGCTGCGCGATAGGTCGGTGCATCGGCCTCTTCGGGATAGTCGGTAACCCGGTCCAGCCGGTTGGCGACGAGCAGCAGGGCCTTGTCCATATTGTGGCCGACGGGGAAACTCAGCCGGACTTGGCCTAGCCCTGGCCTGGAATGGCTGATGATTGTCTTCAGTCCAGGCAAGCCGCGCAGCGCGTCTTCCTGTTTGTTGATGATCTCACGTTCGATTTCCGCCGGCGCCGCGCCGCGCCAGACGGTGCGCAGATGGATGGTCGGTTGGGCAATACTGGGCGACAGTTGGATTGGGATGGTGCTAAGCGCCAACCCGCCGAACAGGACGATCAGGACCACTGCTGCCAGGATGGCGGTAGGCCTGTCGATCGAGTAACGCATTAAATCCATGCTCGAATTCTACCGCAACGCCGGCTGAGTGTCGCATGGCCTGGGCACGGACCGTTCTGCTATGGTCGCCGAATCTTCGAAACGGCGTAACGGGAACGATAAATATGGCGGGCGAGGAATTCGATTACATCGTTGTGGGCGCCGGGTCGGCGGGTTGCGCTTTGGCGAACCGGTTGTCCGCGGATGCGGGTAACCGCGTGCTGTTGCTCGAAGCGGGCGGGCGCGACAGCTATCCGTGGATTCACATTCCCGTCGGTTACTTCAAGACCATGCTGAACCCAAAGACGGACTGGTGCTACGAGACGGAACCGGACCCTGGCCTAAACGGCCGCAGTATTCCCTGGCCGCGCGGCAAGGTGCTGGGCGGGTCCAGTTCGATCAATGGTCTGGTCTATATCCGCGGTCAAAGCCACGACTACGATCAATGGCGTCAGCTCGGCAATACCGGCTGGGCCTGGGATGATGTTCTACCCTATTTCATGCGCGCGGAGGACAATGAGCGTGGCGCGAACGCGACCCACGGGGTGGGCGGCCCGCTCGGCGTCTCGGATATCGGCTTTTCCCGCGGCTTTTCCGATGCCTTCATCGACGCGGCGGAAGAGATAGGCATTCCGCGCACCGACGATTTCAACAGCGGCGACCAGGAAGGCGCGGGTTACTTCCAGCTCACCACCAAGAACGGCCGCCGGTGCAGCGCCGCGGTCGGCTATCTGAAGCCGATCAAGGATCGCGCCAACCTAACGATTGCGACGGGCGCGCAGGTTCGCCGTGTCCTGTTCGAGGGCAAGCGGGCGTCCGGCATCGAATACGACGCCGGTGGTCAAGCGACGGTTGCGAATGTCAGGGGCGAAATCGTCCTGTCGTCGGGCGCGATCGGCTCGCCGCAAATCCTGCAGCTTTCCGGTGTCGGGCCGGGGGCCTTGCTGGGCGAGTTCGGAATCCCCGTCGTCCATGACTCCCCCGGTGTCGGCGAGAATCTGCAGGACCATTTGCAGATCCGCGCGGTCTACAAGACCAACCAGCCGTCCCTCAATGACGAGGTCAACAGCCTGTTCCGCAAGGCGCTGATCGGGCTGGAATACGCGCTGTTCCGCAAAGGACCGATGACCATCGCGGCCGGTCACGTCGGCATGTTCGCTAAGACACGGGAGGAGTTGGAGACGCCCGACGTGCAGTTCCATTTCATCCCGCTTAGCACCAAGGGGCCGGGCGACGATCTGCACGAATTCTCCGCCTTCACCTCGTCGGTCTGCCAGTTGCGGCCGGAATCGCGTGGCAAGATCGTCATCAAGTCGCCGAACCATGCGGACTATCCGGCCATCCATCCGAACTACCTGTCCACTGAGATCGACCGGCAGACCATCGTCGCCGGCATGAAACTGTCGCGGAAGATCATGGCGACCTCGACGATGCAGGACTTGATCATCGACGAGTTCCTGCCGGGGACCGACGTCCAGACGGACGAGGAACTGCTGGACCATGCGCGCAACAATGCGGGGACGATCTACCACCCGGTCGGTACCTGCAAGATGGGGAGCGATCCAATGGCGGTGGTCGACGAGCGGTTGCGGGTGCGCGGGGTCGAGGGGTTGCGTGTCGCCGATGCCTCGATCATGCCGACGCTGGTATCCGGCAACACGAACGCACCGTCGATCATGATCGGCGAGAAGGCGTCGGACATGATCTTGGAAGACGCGCGATAAGAATTTAGGCTTGAGAGAACGCAACGAGGAGGAACGTTTTATGGACGCCTTGGAAATCTTCGATCCGACGGGCGCGACGGAGGTGATCAACCTGCACGCGCCGCGGATCGATACGCTGGCGGGCAAGACCGTCGCTTTTCTGTCCGACGATATGTGGCAGGCGCATCGCATGCTACCGCTGGTGCGCGAGAAGCTGCAGGAGAAGTATCCGGACGCGACCTTCATTCCGGAGACAGAGTTCCCGATGGGAACCCAGCAGATCGATACGGATGAGACCGTCGACATGATCGTGGCGCGCGGCGCCGATGCGGTCATTGTCGGCAACGCCTCTTGAGGCGCCTGCGCGACAGCATGCGGCCGTGTTGCCGCTCGAATTGAAAGCAGGGGCATTCCCACCGTTACCTTGACCCGCGAAGATTTCGTGGGTGTCGTCCGCAATGCCGTGTCCGGTCTGGGTTTCGACCAGGACGCGTCGATGGTGGTCTTTCCGATCGATCCGTTTTTGGTCGGCAGCGACCTGACGCCGGTTGAAAACGCGATCGACAAATTCAGCGAAGGGCTGACCGATTGGCGTTCGGCCACCACCGAGACCGGCCTGCGGCAACCGTCGAAAGTGCGCATCGAAGCCAATGGCTACGAAGCGGCGTACGACAAGATGAACCGCATGTTCCTGACCAGTACCTGGGGGGACGGGTTGCCGGTCAACGCGCCGACCGACGAGCGGGTCGATTGGATCCTGAAAGGCACCGACCTGCCGCGCGACCATTTGGTCGGTAAGGTGATGCCGCGCGGCGGCGTCGCGACGGTGGAGACGATCGCCGTCTCGCTGGCGATGGCCGGAGGGCGGCCGGAGTATCTGCCGGTTCTGATCGCGGCGACGGCAGGGTTACTCGATCCGGAACTGGAACATGACAAGGTTCAAGCGACCTCCGGCAGTACCTTTCCGGTGGTCATCGTCAACGGTCCGATCGCGCAAGAAATCCGGCTCAACTCCGGCTTCGGGCTGCTGGGACCCGATCCGCAGCACCCGGCCGGTGCCTCGATCGGCCGCGCGTTGCGCTTAATCCAGCAGAATGTCGGCGGGGCGCTGCCCGGTGTGGGCACGATGGCGATCTTCGGCGGCATGCGCTACACGAACGTGGTCATCGCCGAGGATGAAGAGGGCCTGCCGGACGGTTGGGATCCGGTTAGCGTCGATTTCGGCAACGCCAAGCGCGGTGAGAACGCGGTGACAGTCTATATCGCGACCGGCGCGTCGAACGTGATGCGGCGAGGCGTCGGCAAGGAAAGTCAGGAGGACGAAGCCGAGCAAAGCTTGCACCGGGTCGCCGCCTATTTGGGCAGCCCGAGCGGCCATTACGTCAACGGCTATTGGAACGGGACGCCGGGCGCACTGCTGATGCCGCGCATCGTCGCCAAGCAACTGTCCGATCTCGGCTGGACCAAGGAGAAGATCAAGTCGTTCCTGTGGGAGCAGTCAAAGATTCCGCAGGCTGACGTCAAGCGTACCGGTCTGTGGCAATGGATCGACGACGCGTCGGATTCGCGAACCGCAGCAACGGCCGATGACGATCCCTGGTCGATCTGCCGGGAACCTTCGCAGATTATGCTCACCGTCGCCGGCGGCGCGCATCCGACGCATAATTTCTGGATGCAGGCCTGGTCGAAGACCGTTGCCGGCGGGAAGATCGATCTGCCGTCCGGATGGGCGGGCCTGATCGCCGAGGCCGAAGAGGATCTCGGTCCCAGCGGCGAGATGTGTTTGATCTAGCCCGCGCTCTTGGCTGACTCGGCCGGCTTATCGTTGCCGACCGGTGCCAGATTCGGCTTGGTGGCCGGCAATTCGCTGCCTGCGGCGGCGATATCGCCGGCCACTTCGCCGCCCTCCTCGATCGTCAAGCGGCCATAGCGGATCGTCCCTGTGACCTTGCCGGTCTTGTGGATCACCAGCCGCTCGCGCGCGGTGAGGTCGCCCTCGAAATGGCCGTGGATTTCGGCCTCGTCGATTTTCGCCGCGCCGACGAAGGTGCCGGATTGTTCGATCTGCAGCACTCGGCTGTCCATCGACGCTTCGACCCTGCCTTCGACATAAAGCGTGTCGCAATCCTCGATCGCCGCGCTTTTCAGACGGATATCCGGTCCGACTGTTAGGCGGCCGGCGGGCCCGCCCGGTTCCGGGATCGGCGGTGAGCGCCGCGGCTGCAAGGCCGCCGGTTGTGTACTGTTGTCGGTTCGTATCGGCGATTCCGTTTGTTTCTTGAACATGTTGCCCCTCCGAAAAAGTCATGGAGCACAACGTCTAAACGCCAATGATGGCCAGAACCCGGACCGGAATGCGGCAAAGACATGGCAGATGCTTCTGGGATTTCCATTCCGATGGTGGCCGGTTCCGTTTGGGACTCCTATATAGAACCGTGCCTTTGGTGCCGCTCTTTTGTGAAACTGTTCTGCCTATGACAGCCTATTTCAATCAGCTATCGGATGACCGGTTTTCCGGAAACCCGCCCGCGCGGGGACCCTGGTCGGAATATTTTTGTCACGCCGGGCCGGTGGCCGGCCTTGTCGCGCGCGCATTTGAGAGGGCGGTGCCGGAAAAAGCCCTGACACGCATGACGTTCGACCTGTTGCGGCCCGTCCCGTTGGCGGAACTCCGCATTTCCGTCGAGGTGCATCGCGATGCCCGGTCTGTCGCGACCGCAACGGCACAGGTTTTCGACAAAGAAGACCGGGTCTGCGTCACGGCAACGTCGATGCATCTGATCCGAACCGACTTTGCGGAGATGCCGACAGCGCCGGTCTCGCCGCTTCATCGTCGCGACGCGGCGCCGGGCGAGCCACCTCTGCCGCGCGGCGCACATGGGGAGCCGTCCTTCGCGGACTTTATTGAAGTCGCCTATCCTGAAGGCGAAAGCCACGAACCCGGGCCGAAAACGGTGTGGATGAAAACGCCACCCTTGCTGGCGAATGAAACGCCTTCGCCGGTGCAATCGCTTTGCCCGCTGGCCGATTGCGGCAACGGTCTGTCCCGAAATGCGCCGTTCGAGGAGATGGGCTTCCTGAACACCGATCTGACGATCCATATTCACCGTGAACCGCGCTCCGAATGGCTGGCTTCGGAAACCGTGTCCCACTGGCAGGATACGGGTATCGGTCTCGCCCATGCGGTGATCCGTGACGAGGAGGGACCCGTGGCGGCGGTGCTGCAGACACTGCTGCTGCGGCCACCGCCGAAAGCGTAAGCGTTAGGACCGCGGCATTGCCGCCGTCGAGCCACCATCGACCGGCATGGTGATCCCGGTGATATAGGCGGAGGCCTGTGCGCTGAGGAACAGGCAGGCTTCGGCGATATCCTCCGGCTGTGCGATGCGGCCCATGGGTGAGGTGCCGCTCAGCCGATAGCCGTGATTGGCGTTGGTCTCTCCCATGAAGGGCTGCGTCATCGGCGTATCGACCGTTGCGGGGGCGATCGCGTTCACCGTGATCCCGGTGGATGCCAGTTCGACCGACATGACGCGAACCAGATGCGACAGCGCAATCTTCGAGGCGGCGTACGCACCACTCGACGCCTTCGGCCGGATGGCGGCGGCGGAGGATAGCGCGGTAATGCTTCTGCGGCGCTCGGGGCCGGCTTGCAGATGCGGCACCGCCGCCCGCGCGGCGATCCAAAATCCGCGCATGTTCACATCGAACACGTCGTCGAACTCGGCTTCCGGCATATCCATCAGCGATCCGACCCGCAGGATGCCCGAGGTAAAGGTCATGTGGTCGAGACCGCCGAAACTGTCCACGACGGCTTGGATCGCGGCATTCGTTGCCGTGCTATCCCGGACGTCGGAGACGCCCGTCAGCGCATCGCCGGCACCTGAAGCGCGAAGGTCATCTGCGAAGCCATCCAGCCGGTCCGTGTTCACATCCAGCGCTGCAACCTTGGCACCACCTCTAGCGAAAGCCAGCGCCGTCGCCCTGCCAATGCCCGATGCAGCGCCCAGTACGGCGATCGATCGGCCTTGAAATTCATCGCTGCTCATCTTTTCGTTCCTTTTCACTGAGGTTCATTCGATGCGGATTTGCGCCATCAGGCGGTGGATGATGACCGGCACGGTGATCCAGTAGATGACCAGAAAGATCATCACGCCGCGCTCGCTGCGGATGCCGATTTTCGGTGCCAGAACTCGAGGAAAATTCGGCTTCCAAAAACAGAAACCGACGATCAACGCGATCGGCAGCGCATAGAGCCAGGTCGCGGACATAAATCAGTCCCAGCCATCCTCGACATCGCGGACCGAGGTTTCCGGAACCAGATTCCGCTGTTGGCGTGCCAGAGTCAGACGGCCGTTTTCGAGGTAATCGCCTGTCGCGGCCCGATTCGCCGCCTCGGTCCAGGTCTCCGTCCAATCGCCAAGGCTGTAGCCATGCCAGGGCGATTCCGGCCGCAGTTCCGGCAGACCGAGCCGCTCCCACAGTACCTTGGCGTTTTCCATGTATTCTTTGCCCGGCAAGGCGAGCGGCGGCATATCGCTTTTCATGGTCGCGTCGATCAGCAGGGTCGAGTCCTCCTCCACCCCATGCTCCCGCTTCGGCCCATGTCCCATGCCCCGGTGCGGCAGGATGACCACATCTTCCGCCGGGCTATGCCGGTAGGCCAGTGCCCAAAGGATCGCGTCCGCATTGTCCGGGTCGATGTCGTCATTGACGGCGATCGTGATTTTGCTGCAATCGCCCTTGAAACTCGCCGCCCCGTACAGCGCCCGCCACACCTCCGTCTTGGGCGTTCCGCGCGCCATGGTCACGATCGTCACCCGCAGCAGCGAGGTCAGCGGTTCGTGCAGCGAGACTTTCTGAACCGATTGGATCGCCAAGGTATTTCGCAGATGGGACAGGAACAGCGGTTCGTAGGCGACGCGCTTGATGACGCTCGATTCCGACGGTGTCACCTGACTAATATAGGACGGGATGATTGGATTCCGCTTTCGGGTGATCGCGGTGACCTGCATCGGCATATTGTATTCTTCCAGCGCGATATGGCCGTGCGACTCGCCGAAGGGTCCTTCCGGCTCCAGTATCTCCGGGTCGATGAGCCCCTCGATGACCAGTTCGGCTTCCGCCGGGACCAGCAGATCGACGCTGACACCCTTCGTCACATTGATCGGGCCGCCGGCCAGCCCGCCGGCGACGTCGAATTCATCCATGTCGATGGGCAGTTTTTGCGGCCCCATGAAAGCGACATAAGGCGGGCAGCCCAGCACGATGGCGCATTCCAGCTTCTCGCCACGGGCCTTGCATTTCTGCCAGTGCACGTAGCCTCCAGCGCCCCCGGTACGGGTCGCCATGCGCACGACCAGCCGGTCCGGCGCCTTCAGCCCGGCGCGGTAGGTGCCCATATTCTGCACGCCCGTCTCGGGATCGCGGCTGATCACATTGGTCGCGCTCAGGGTTGGGGCGCTGTCGAAACCGGGCGTCGACACCGGGATCGGCAAGGCGTCCAGACCGTTGCCGTCGCCGAGCAGATCGTCGCCCTGCAGCACGACCTCCTGACAGGGTGCGTTTTCGACCAATTTCGGCGGGATGGGATTGCTGAGCGCATCGCTCCATTTCGCGCCCATCTCGTCGACCGGCGCGTCCATGCCGGCGCTGTAGATCGCCTGCGATGCGGCCAGCGCACAGACGACAACGGGTATGTCGTAGCGCTGTCCCTTGGCGTTGACGATGTTGTTGAACAGAAACGCCTTGCGCTCCGGCTCCGCGATGCCGCCGCGGAATTGCCAGCGCACCAGCGGGTGCATTTCCGAATCCTTGTCGATGGGTTCGTCGATCGTGACCAGCAGCCCTTTGTCTTCCAGCAGTTCGATATGCTCGCGCAAATCGCGGTAATTACGTCCGTCGGTCACGCCGTCCTCCCCGGTATTGTCATTTTGCGCAGTGTAGTACACCGGTTCCGCCCGCGCGATTTCCGGCAATATTGATGTAAGACGCGGCATTGCGCGGGGCGCATGACCGCCTTATGTTCCGGCCAATCAGGCAGCCCGGAACCGACCGACGATATGACTGACACCGCCAAGATCCGCAACTTCGCGATCATCGCCCATATCGACCATGGGAAGTCGACCCTGGCCGACCGGCTGATCGAGCGCGCAGGTGCGGTCGAGATGCGCGATATGAAGGCGCAACTGCTCGATTCGATGGATTTGGAACGTGAGCGCGGAATCACCATCAAGGCGCAGACCGTGCGGCTGGAATACAAGGCGCGCAACGGCGAGACCTACGTGCTGAACCTGATCGACACGCCGGGCCATGTCGACTTCGCCTATGAGGTGAGCCGCAGCCTGGCGGCGTGCGAAGGGGCGATCCTGCTGGTCGACGCCAGCCAGGGGGTCGAGGCGCAGACTCTGGCGAATGTCTATCTGGCGCTCGATGCGGATTTGGAGATCATCACGGTCCTGAACAAGGTCGATTTGCCGTCGGCGGAGCCGGACCGCATTCGCCAGCAAATTGAGGAGGTGATCGGCCTCGACGCGACCGATTCGCTGGAAATTTCCGCAAAGACCGGCGATGGCGTCGACGAGGTTCTGGAGGCGCTGGTCGAACGGCTTCCGCCGCCGGAAGGGGCGACCGACGAATTACGCGCATTGCTGGTCGATAGCTGGTACGACGCCTATCTCGGCGTGGTCGCGCTGCTCCGCGTCAAGGACGGTGAACTGGTCAAAGGCCAGAAGCTGCGCATGATGTCGACCGGCGCAGTACATGAAGTCGACCGGGTCGGTGTCTTCACGCCGAAGGGTGTCATGGTCGATAAGCTGGGACCGGGTGAAATCGGTTTTATCACCGCTTCGATCAAATCGGTGGCGGACTGCAAGGTCGGCGACACGTTGACCGAGGACCGTAAACCTGCCGCGGAAGCCCTGGCCGGATTTAAACCTTCCGCGCCCGTGGTGTTCTGCGGCCTGTTCCCCGTCGACTCCGCCGACTACGAGGATTTGCGCGAAAGTCTGGCCCGGCTGGCCCTGAACGATTCGAGCTTTCACTACGAGGCCGAGACGTCGGCCGCTCTCGGTTTTGGGTTCCGGTGCGGCTGCCTGGGTCTGCTGCATCTGGAGATCGTGCAGGAACGGCTGGAACGCGAATTCGATCTCGACCTGATCACCACGGCGCCTTCCGTCGTCTATCAGATCACCTTGACCGACGGTAAGGAGATCGAGCTGCACAACCCGGCCGACTATCCCGATGTCGTGCATATCGAGAAGATCGCAGAGCCCTGGATCAAGGCGACCATCATGGCGCCGGACGATTATCTTGGCGGCATCCTGGGCTTGTGCACCGAGCGGCGCGGCGAGCAGATCGAGCTGACCTATGTCGGCGACCGGGCGATGGCGGTCTACCGTCTGCCGCTGAACGAGGTGGTGTTCGATTTCTACGACCGGTTGAAATCGATCAGCCGAGGCTATGCCAGCTTCGACTATGAGATGGATGGCTATGTCGAAGGCGATCTGGTCAAGGTCGGTATCCTGGTCAATGGCGAACCGGTGGATGCGCTTGCCCTGATCACGCACCGCAGCCAGGCGGAGCGCCGCGGCCGCATGCTCTGCGAACGGCTGAAGACGCTGATCCCGCGGCAGTTGTTCAAGATCGCCATCCAGGCGGCAATCGGCGGCAAGGTCATCGCGCGCGAGACGGTCGGCGCCTTGCGTAAGGACGTGACCGCGAAATGCTATGGCGGCGATATCACCCGGAAACGCAAGCTGCTCGAGAAGCAGAAGAAGGGCAAGAAGCGCATGCGGCAGTTCGGCGAAGTCGAAATTCCGCAATCGGCCTTTCTGGAAGCGCTACGCATGGATGACGGCTGAGCCGGGTTTTTAGCCGAAACCGGTACGCCTTTGCCGCGGCCGTCCGATCCGGATGAACAGGCCGCCCAGCACCAGCAGAACGACGAAGACGATGATGATGGCCTCCCAGACCGGGCGGGTCAGCAGATGAGGCACGATCACTGAGTCCCAAAGTCCGGGCAGGTGCAAATGGCGCTGAATGATGACCTGGGAGAAATTCAGGCTCGCGACATGCGCCTCGAACCACGCCTTGCCGGTCGGCTGCGTGATGTCCGCCCCAAACAACCATACGGCCAATCCCCCGATGAGCATGATCATCGAGAGGATGATGAGCAGGCGCCCGAGAATGCGCAGCACGATCATGGTTCGGCCCGAATTACCCCTATTTCACAGGCGCGGACCCTACCGGGGGTTGGGGGAGACGAAAACCGTTGGAATTCTTGCTCTCGCCAAGGACAGCAGGTAAAACGCCGGTGCGCCGGAGGGATGGCCGAGTGGCTTAAGGCGCACGCTTGGAAAGCGTGTTTAGGGTAACCCCCTAACGTGGGTTCGAATCCCACTCCCTCCGCCAT
>CAJWOT010000100.1 GCA_913044215.1 uncultured Rhodospirillaceae bacterium
GCGACCAGCATGATCCCGGCAATCACGTAGAACACCTCTTTCAGCCCATAGGCATCGGCCACCGCGCCGCCAATCAACGGCATCAGCACCGAAAGCGCCGCCTGCGTGCCAAACAGCAGGCTTGTCGCGGACGCTGCCACCTCCGGCGGGGCAAGATCCATCATCCAGCTATGGATCACTGGCCGCACGGCGTAGAGCACGAAACCGAGCACCGCGACGGCAGTGATAAAGACCGTCGCATCCGGAATGAAGGGCAACAGCAGAATAATGATGGTCGTCGCGGTCAGGCCCGACATGACGACCGGCCGCCGTCCAATCCGGTCTGAGATCGTGCCCGCAATCGGTGACACGATAACGCCGCCCAGATGCATGCCCGTGATCGCAAGTCCCATTAGCCAAGGGCTGACTTTCAACACGTCGTAAAGGTAGAGCGGCAGGAACATCACCAAACCGACCTGGGCCGTCGACCGGAACGACGCCATGAGGCACAAGCCCAAGACGGCGCGGCTGCGCACCAGGACCCCGAGGCCGCCGAAGTATTCGCGCACGCCCATGGTCTTCCGCGCGACACCGGGCGCCGGCCGGTCCATCGGCATGAGATAGAACAGAAAAATCAGCACGACGAGCAAGACCGGCAGCGTGCTGACGGCGGCGGCACCCTGCCATGAGAACGAAATAAGCAACAGCCCGACCAGCGACGGCGCGATCATGTCGCCCACACTGGCACCGGTAGCGTGGATCGAGAGCGCGTAACCGCGATGATCGGGATAGCGCTCGGAGATGAACGCGATCGCCGGCGGATGCCACAGATTGTTGGTCGCGCCGATCAGAGCCACCATCGCGGCGAGCACGAGATAAAGTCCCGTAATCCCGAAAACCGCGAGCGCGCCTGCACCGACGACCAACGACAATATTTGGAAGATCACCTTGCGGCCCGTCACATCGACGACGACACCGCTGCCGAAATTCGCCGCAAACGAACTGACGTAGAAAATCGAATAGAGCAGCCCGGCTTCCGTGTAGCTCAGGCCGAGATCTTCCGTCATCAGCGGCAGCAAGATCGTGAAGGTCGCCGCGATCCAGTGGGTGGCGCCATGACCCAGCCCCATCAGATAGATGGGCGCTTGGTTCTTCAGCTGGAAAATAGAAGTCGTGTCGGCGCGGCTCACCCGGATGCTTCCGATCTGTCGGGAAATACGATGGGCGCGCAGAATAGGGGTTAAGGTGCTGTCAGGTAAAGCAAAACGGCGCGGGACAAAGCCCGCGCCGCATGCCAGATCCGTTTTCGGGCGACTCTACTCTTTCTTGATTTTCAGGGGAATGAAGCGCATGTCCCCATCCTTGTCGACCAGAAGCAGGACGACCTTACGGCCCTTCTCGCGCGCCTTTTCGACCTGGGACGCCACGTCGGCAGGTGAGCTGACCGCTTCCTGGCTGACCTCGACGATGATATCGCCCGGACGCAGGCGGCGTTCTTCGGCGTCGCTGCCCTTCTTGACGTCGGTGATGACGACGCCCTTCATGTCCTCTTCGATCTTGTACTTTTCGGTCAGTTCCGGCGTGATCGGCGACAGGGCCAGTCCCAGCGCGTCAACGTCGCGGCTGGCATCCTTGCCGTAGTCGCGCCGGCTGCCGCGGGTCGTCAACGACGCCTGATCGACTTTCTCCAACTCGCCCAAACGCACCGTGAGGCCGACTTCCTTACCGTCGCGCCAGACCTTGACGGCGACGTCCTTGCCGACGCTCGTTTCCGCCACCATGCGCGGCAGCTTGCGGGATTCCGGAACCTCGCGATCGTCGAAGCCAACGATGACATCGCCTTGCTTCACGCCAGCCGCCTCGGCCGGGCTGTTCTTCAAGACGCCGGCGACCAACGCACCCTTCGGTGCCTTAAGACCCAAGCTCTCGGCGATCTCGGGCGAGACCGTCTGGATCTGCACGCCAAGCCATCCCCGGCGCGTGGTCCCGAACTCGCGCAGCTGGCCGATCACGTTCTTGGCCAGATTGGCGGGAACGGAGAAGCCGATGCCGATGCTGCCGCCGGACGGCGAGAGGATCGCCGTATTCACGCCGATGACCGCACCCTTCATATCGAACAGCGGGCCACCGGAGTTGCCCCGGTTGATCGGTGCATCGGTCTGGATGTAGTCGTCATAGGGTCCGGAACGGATATCCCGGCCGCGGGCGGAGATGATGCCGGCGGTCACCGTACCGCCAAGGCCCAGCGGATTGCCGATCGCGATGACCCAGTCGCCGACCCGCGCCTTGTCGGAGGCGCCGAAATCGACGGCGGTCAATTCGGTATCGCCCGGCTTGATCTTCAGCAGAGCCAAGTCGGTCTTCTTGTCCTTGCCGACGATTTCCGCATCGAATTTCTGACCTTCATGAAGAATGACGGTGACTTTGTCCGCCCCTTCGATGACATGGTTGTTGGTGACCACGTAACCGGTCTTGTCGATGATGAAACCCGATCCCAGCGACGTTACGCGCCGCGCCGGTTGATCACCGGGCCGGCGGTTGAAGCGATCGAAGAAATCGCGAAACGGCGAGCCTTCCGGAAACTGGAACTGCGGTCCTTCATGCGGATCGCCTTGGCGCTGGACCTTTTGCGTGGTGGAAATATTCACAACCGCCGGCAACAGGCTTTCCGCCAAATCGGCAAAGCTGTCCGGCGCCCCCCGCGCGTCTGCGGGAACCGGCTGCCACACGAGCAGTGCCGCCACGGGCACGAATAGCAACCAGCGCAACGGCGCTGCGTCGCGCGTACGAATTGAATGCATTAAACGGTTCACAACGACCTCCATATCGATTCCTGCCCCACCGTCGAGCCATCGGTTGAGAGGCATGTAGGGCAAGTCCGGAAGCGGATCAATCCAGATGCCGAAAACGTCATAATATATCCAAATTTTTGGTCCAATTAAGGCAAATCCGGCGGCATCGGCCAGTAATTCACCCGCGTATCAGCCAAACGACAATGAATCCGAGGATCGCCGCGGCCAGTCCGCCGTTCCGCAGCACGGTCGACGGCGCCTCCAGCGCGATGCGCATCATGCGTTGCATCGCTTCCGGAAACAGGGCGTACAGCAGCCCTTCGATCACCAAGACCAGGGCAAGCGCGGTGGCAAAATCGGCCAATCAGCAACCCCGGATCAAGCGGTCTATTGCGTTTTCGGCGTCACGCCTTGCAAATCTCCGAAGAAGCGGAAGAAGTCACTATCGGGCGACAGCACCATTGTCGTGTCGTTGCCCACAAGATTCTTCTGGTATTCGGCGAGAGATTTGTAGAACTGAAAGAATTCCGGGTCCTGGCCGTACGCCTTTCCAAGAATGAGGTTGCGTTGGCCTTCCCCTTCACCGCGCAGTTGCTCGGATTTACGCTTGGCCTCCGCCAGGATAACCGTCCGGTCGCGGTCCGCCTCGGCGGTAATCTTCTGTGCGGTTTCCTTACCTTGCGCGCGAAGTTCACGGGCCTCGCGTTCACGTTCGGTCCGCATCCTGTTGAACACCGCCTGGCTGGTTTCCGTCGGCAGATCGGTCCGGCCAATCCGGATATCGACGATCTTGATGCCGAGCGCTTCCGCTTTGTCCGTCACCTCCGTCTGGATCTGCTCCATCAACTGACCGCGCTTCGGTGACAGCAGATCGGTCAAGGAGGTTTTCGCGATAACCCGCCGCAACGATGAATTGACCAGGTTGCTCAACCGGTTCCGCGCCGTCGCTTCCGTACCGACCACCTGCAGGAACTTCAGAGGGTCCCGGATCTGGTAACGGGCAAAGGCATCAACCTTGATCCGCTTCTTATCGTCGAGCAGCACCTCGAACTCCGGCGGATCGAGATCGAGGATGCGGCGCTCGTAAAATTGCACGTTCTGAACGAATGGTATCTTCCAGCTTAACCCCGGCTCATCGACCACCCGGACAGGCTTACCGAATTGCAACACGATCGCCTGCTGGACCTGATGGACGGTGAACAGCGCTGACGATGCAATAACCCCAAGCACGAGAACGACAATGCCAAGAATTGCGAGTTGGACTTTGCTCATAACTAAATCTCCAATTCCCTAATTGCCGGACTCTTTCTTGTCCTGCTCGAGACGTTTCTGAACCTCAGGCAGCGGCAGATAGGGTACGACACCGGACGCGCCGCCCTTCTGATCGATGATCACCTTACGCGCGCTGCCCAAAACTTCACCAAGCGTTTCCAGATACATGCGCCGCCGCGTCACTTCCGGCGCGACTTTGTAGGCCTCGAAGACCGAAATGAACCGGTCGGCTTCACCCTGGGCCTCCTGGATCTGCTGCTCGCGGTAGGCCTCGGCCTGCTTGATGTCCCGCTCCGCTTCACCGCGGGCCACCGGGACGACCGAATTCGCATAGGCTTCCGCCTCGTTGCGCAGCCTGTCGCGGTCCTGACGCGCCCGCTGCACGTCGTTGAACGCGTCGATGACTTCGCTGGGCGGGTCCGATTTCTGCAGCTGCACGTTGGTGATCTCGATACCCGATTTGTACTGATCGAGGATCGTCTGCATCAGTTGACGCGTCTTGTCCTGGATTTCCTCACGGCCCGTGGTCACGGCGGTATCGAAGCGTGTCTGACCGACCACTTCGCGCATCGCGCTCTCCGCCACGATTTTCACCGTGTTTTCCTGGCCACGGATGTTGAACAGATAATCACCGGCATTCTTGATTTTCCAGAAGACGGTGAAATCCATATCGACGATGTTCTGATCGCCCGTCAGCATCAGGCTTTCTTCCAGAACATCGCGTTCCGTGCTGCGCCCGCGCTGAACATCGCCCGCACCCCGGAAACCGATATCGACACGGCGCGAAAGATCGACCTGCGGGGTCAGCACCTCGCCGATCGGCGCCGGGAAGTTGATATCCAGCCCGGGAGCCGTCGTCTTCCATACCTTGCCGAACACCAGCGCGACGCCCTGTTGGCCCGGCTGCACCCGGTAGAAGCCTGTGATCAGCCAAGCCACGACCGCCAAAACCAACAACAGAATGATGATTTTCGGCGACGCGCCGCCGCCGGGCAGGATGTTTTTGACCCGTTCCTGGCCCTTACGGAGCATATCCTCGATATCAGGTGGCGGGCGTCCGCCACCGCCGCCGGCGCCACCGCCGCCGCCACCACCGCCCCAAGGGCCCTGTCCGTTACCGCCACCACCAGGTTGATTCGACCAAGGCATCAGCTCGTCTTCCTTTAAATTCCGGCGTTTATGCTTTCATCCACGGTGCGCTTTAAGTACCGTACTTTTCTTGCCGCGGCACCATCACATATAAGACAAGCACACATATAGGGCAGCACCCTACGTGGCGCAAACCCCCTTAACGGCAATCGCCCATATAGTTACGGAGACAAAGACATGGCCTCGGTGAGCGAAGAACAGGTCCTAAACGCGCTGAAATCGGTCAGCCATCCGGATACGGATCAGGACATCGTGTCGATGGGCATGGTTTCCGGGCTTGTCGTCAAGGACGGCAATGTCGGGTTTTCCCTGGAAATCGACCCGCGGCAGGCGCAGGCATTCGAACCGTTGCGCCAGGAAGCAGAGGAGGCCGTCGACGGCATTCCCGGCGTCCTTTCGGTGACCGCGGTCCTTACCGCGCACAAACAAGCGTCGCAGCAACAAGCAGGCCCGCAACAAGGCGGACCGCAGCAAGGTGGACCGCAGCAGGCGCGGACCAAACAGGAGGTGCCGGGCATTAAGCACATCGTCGCTGTCGCCTCCGGCAAAGGCGGCGTCGGCAAATCGACCGTCGCGACGAATCTGGCCCTGGCCCTGAAGGCGTCCGGCCGCACTGTCGGCATCCTCGACGCCGACATATACGGACCGTCTCAACCGCGCATGATGGGTATCACCGGCCGGCCCGAGAGCCCAGACGGAGAGCGGCTTGAGGCGATGGAGAATTTCGGCGTCAAAGTCATGTCGATGGGCTTCCTGGTGCCGGAGGATACCCCCATGATCTGGCGCGGCCCGATGGTAATGAGCGCGCTGCAGCAGCTCATGCGGGACGTCAATTGGGGCGAGCTCGACGTCATGATCGTCGACATGCCGCCCGGCACCGGCGATGCGCAGTTGAGCATGGCGCAAGATGTGCCGCTTGCTGGCGCGGTCATCGTCTCCACACCGCAAGACATCGCCCTGCTGGACGCGCGCAAGGGCCTCAACATGTTCCGCAAGGTCGAAGTCCCGGTTCTGGGCATCGTCGAAAATATGAGTTACTTCGCCTGCCCGCATTGCGGCGAGCGCACGGACATTTTCGGCCATGGCGGTGCGCGCGAAGAAGCCGACCGGCTGGGCGTGGATTTTCTTGGCGAAATTCCTCTTCATTTGTCCATTCGGGAAACTTCCGATGGCGGAAACCCGATCGTCGCGAGCGACCCCGATAACGCGCACAGCCAGGCATTCCGGGCGATCGGCGATCGGATTTGGGATAAATTGAGCGGTGCCGGCGCCGGTCGCGCGATGCCGAACATCGTCATGCAATAGGAGCGACGCGCTGCTTCGACCGCTGGCAATTCTGGTCGTGCTGCTGCAGATGGTCAGGATCGCGGCAGCGCAGGACAGGCCGCATGAAGCCCTCGATTTGATCAACGGGTTCCGCGCGCAGCATGGGCTGGCCCCGCTGCGTATGGAAGCGCGGCTCGCGCTATTGGCGCGCGATCAGGCGTGGGACATGCTGGCGCGGCGGCGACTCGATTCGCGCAATGCCGCCGGCCTCACCCTGGAAGCGAGACTGCGCCGCGCCGGATACGCCTACCGGCAGGCGGCCCAGCAGGTCGCAATGGGGTATCCGAACGGGCAGGCCGTGATCGCAATGTGGATGGGCCGGCGCGACAGCCGCGAACTCCTGCTGAATCGTAACTTGAGGGAAGCGGGTATCGGCTACGCGGCGCGCGGCAACGAGGCGCTCGACCATTTCTGGGTGATCACCCTGGCCGATCCAACCGGGCCGGTCGGCGGCAATTGGCAACGCGAAATCCTTCGGCATGTAAACCAATATCGCGCCCGCAACCGGCTGCCGTCACTGAGCTTGAACGCCGCGCTGAATATCGCCGCACAACGCCACTCGGATGACATGGCGACGCGGGACTACTTCGACCACGTTACCCCCAATGGCCGTACCGTCGGCGAACGCGCCACGCGCGCGGGATATCGCTGGCAAACGATCCTGGAAAATCTCGCGGCCGGCCAGGAAAGCCCGCGCGAGGTCGTCGAAGGCTGGATCAAATCGCCGCCGCACCGCAAGGCGATGCTGGCCCCCGATATCGAAGATGCCGGTGTCGGCTACACCTTCCTGGCGCAGGATGGCGGTGTCGTCCGCAGCTATCACTACTGGACCTTGAATATGGGCCGGAGACGCTAGCTCGGCTTCAGCCTGCCAACACCGGCGTGGAAAAAACCGAAAAAGAAGGGCCGCCCCGAGAGGCGGCCCTTCCATTGTCTGACCTCGGTACTGTCATGCCCGGGTCGGAAACCGTCGCATCAGGCGAAGCAACTCCGCACGGTGGCGACGATCCAGCTCCGAACGACCGTAGGCCGTAGATGACAATGAGACACTGGATCACCTCCTTTCCGTTGTTGAGAACACACGACAATATGGCGCGTAACGCGCTGCACAACAAGCATTATTCGGAGGATATCAGTCGTCGCCGAAGAGGTTGTTCAAGGGCAGTGACAAAACCAAGGTCAAGGTCTCGGTACCCGGGTTGTTGTCACTGATCGAGGCGTTCGAAATATGGTGGAAGGCGACGCCGAGCCGCGTCCTGCTGTCGAACCGGTAGGCCAATTCGACCCCGGACCGGAATTCAATCACCGAGCCGAGATCCTTGCCATCGCCATCGGAATACAGGCCGACCGCCACATTGGGCGTGAAAACGAACCGGCGGCCGAAATAAATGTCCAGCATAAAGCCGGCATAGCCATAGATGGCCGCGTCGGTCGTCGCCATCACGCCGCCGAACGGTTTGACGTACCAGTCGTCCCAGCCTGAGCGATACTCGATGTTGAGCTGTCCGGCTGTTTCGTTGTCGTTCACGTCGTAACCACCGACATGGAACGCGATAAAGGACGGGTCGTCGCCGGCCTGCGCCGGTGCCGCGACAAACATCGCCAGCGCCGCACCCGCCCCCAAAAACCAATAATGAATTCGCGATTTCTGCATGATCGCTCCCCCTGGGGGGCTAATTAATACGATCCAACCCGGTCTGGGCAACCCATTCCTTCAGGTCACGGTTCAATCGATTTGAACCTCTCCGTCGCCTGGACAAGCGCTTTCCGAATTCCCGGTTCCATCGCCGAATGACCGGCGTCGGGGACGATCACGTAATCCGCTTCCGGCCAGGCGCGCGACAGCGCGTCGGCCGATTCCAGGGGGCAGACCATATCGTAGCGGCCCTGTACGATGACGCCCGGCACGTGGCGGAACCGTTCGACACCGTTCAGCAAATGATCTTCCGGCATGAACAGGTCGTTGACGAAGTAATGCGCTTCGATGCGGGCCAATCCGAGCGATTTTGCCGGATCCGCAAAGGAGGACGCGGCATCGGCACTCGGCAGCAAGGTTGAGCAAGCGCCTTCGTACTGGGCCCAGATCTTCGCCGCCGGCAGATGAATGTCCGGGTCCGGATCGATGAGGCGGCGATGGTAATTGGTCAGCAAATCGTGCCGTTCGGCCTCGGGCAAATACTCGGAAAACCGCCGCCAGGCCTCCGGAAAGACGCGGCGCATGCCCGTCATGAACCAGTCGACTTCCGGACGGCGGCACAGGAAAATGCCGCGTAGGATCAGCCCGCGGCAACGTTCCGGATGGGCGATCGCGTAGGCGAGAACCAGGCTGGAGCCCCAAGAGCCGCCGAAGAGAAACCAGGAATCGAGGCCCAGCCGCTCTCGCAACGCCTCCATATCGGCGACCAAATGGTCAGTGGTGTTATTCGTCAGATCGCCCAGCGGTTTCGAACGTCCGGCACCGCGTTGGTCGGCGACGATGATGCGATAGTGCGCCGGATCAAAAAACCGCCGATGCGCCGGCGTCGCGCCGGCACCCGGCCCGCCATGGACGAACAGGATAGGGGCGCCCTTCGGATTACCGGATTGCTCCCAATACAAATCATGCGGCGGATCGACGTCCAGCCGCCCACGCTCGTAAGGCTCCACATCCGGGAAGAGATCTCTCCGGGTCATTCTGCAATCCAACAAACGGAAATAATTGGCCCCCGCGGGCCGTGCGAAATCTGGTATTAGACTGCGCCGTCACCAATTGCAAATGGCAGCAGATGCATCGTTTCCACGCGCTCCTTGTCGTCTTTGTCCTGGTCCTGTGCCTGCCGGCGACGGCAGATAAGCTGACGACGGCCGGAAGCGGCAAAGTCGTCGAAATCGTCGATGGCGATACGCTGATCCTGCATGACGGGCGCGAAGTCCGCCTCGTGGGTATCCAGGCGCCGAAGCTCCCGCTCGGACGCCGGAATTTCAAGACCTGGCCGCTGGCCGATGAGGCGAAATCAGCACTGCTCGCGCTCTCCCTGTACAAGACCGTGACCCTGTCCTACGGCGGCCGAAGGGTCGATCGCTACGACCGACAATTGGCGCACTTGCATGACGAAACGGGATCCTGGATCCAGGGTGAAATCCTGCGGCGCGGTATGGCGCGGGTATACAGTTTCAGGGACAACCGTGCCCAGGTCGCGGAGATGCTGGCGATCGAGCGAGAGGCCCGGCAGGCGAAGCGCGGAATCTGGCGGCACGCCTTCTACCAAGTTCGCCATGCCGATAACGCAAAGCGCCATATCGGCAGCTTCCAACTGGTTGAAGGCACCGTGCGCGCCGTTGCCGTCCGGCGCAAATACACCTATTTGAATTTCGGCGCGAATTGGCGCGACGATTTCACCATCGCGATCCCGGCGAGGGCGCATCGCATGTTCAAAGAAAGCGGTTTGGATCCCGAGTCACTGCAGGGCCGGAACGTTCGGGTCCGCGGTTGGATCAAGTCACGCAACGGGCCGATGATCGATGCGTCCCATCCGGAACAAATCGAAATCCTGCCATAACCACGCGTATTCGTGATCAGCGGGTCTTGTACCCTTGGCGCCGCTGATCGATATCTAGAGAAAGCCTCCAGGGACCTGATACAGATGACCATTTCGCGACGACATTTTTGCGGTCTAACGGCCTGCGGTCTGGCCGCCGGATTGAGCGGCTGCGCGGTGAACCCGGCCACCGGCCAGCGCGACCTAATCCTGGTCAACCCCTCGGAGGAGAAGCAGATCGGGCTGCGCGAACACCCCAAGATCCTGGCCCAATTCGGGGGCGTCTATGACGACCCGAATACTGCCGGTTACGTTGCCAGCATCGGCGGCCGCCTGGCGGCGACGACGGAGACGCCTTCGCTCGGTTTCACCTTCACCTTGCTCGACAGTCCCATTGTGAACGCTTTCGCCCTGCCGGGCGGGTTCGTCTATATCTCGCGTGGCTTGATGGCTCTGGCCGGCGACGAGGCCGAACTGGCCGGCGTTCTGGGCCATGAGATCGGTCATGTGGTGGCCCGGCACTCCGCCCAGCGGCAAAGCCAGGCGATGCTGGCGCAGCTCGGGGTCGGATTGCTTGGCGCGGTTGGCGGACGCGAGTCAACACAGCTTGCCGGCACGGTTGCCGGCCTCTATCTGCGCGGCTACTCGCGCGACCAGGAGCTGGAAGCCGACATGCTGGGGGTGCGCTATCTGCGGCGCGCGGGCTACGACGTCAACGCCATGGCGAGCTTCCTGGAGCGGATGCGCGCCAACTCCCGGTTGGAAGCACAGATTGCGGACCGATCGCCGGATCAGGTCGATCAGTTCGACATCACAGCGACCCATCCGCGGACTATCGACCGGGTCCAGCGCGCGGTTTCCCTGTCGGGCGGACAATCCGGCGGCCGCAGGCTGCGCAAATCATATCTCGACACGCTCAATGGCATGATCTTCGGCGACGGACCGGAACAGGGCTATATCCTGGGGCAGCGCTTCGCGCACCCGAAGCTGCGGTTCGAGTTTTCCGTCCCCAACGGCTTCACGCTGCAGAACCGCCCCGATCAGGTAGTCGCCACCTCCAAGCGCGATAAGGCAGCGATCCTCTTCACCGCCGCGCGCAAGCCTTACCAGGGCCGAATGACCGGCTATCTGTCGAATGTTTGGGCCCGAGGGGCCGGGTTGAACGATCTGGAAGGCATTACCGTCAACGGCCTGGACGCGGCGACCGGCTGGGTGCGGTCGCGCGATGGCAAGACCGACCTCCGGCTTATTGCCATTCGCTTTTCGGCAAAAGAGATATACCGCTTCGTGTTCGTCGCCACGCCGTCGACCATGCGGCGCCTGTCGGAGCCCTTTCAGCGCACCACCTACAGTTTTCGCCGGCTGTCGCCCGCTCAGGCAAGGGCGCTCAGACCGAAACGGTTGCGGATCGTCAAGGTGTCGCCATCCGACTCGGTGGGCAATCTGAGCGCACGCATGGCATTCGACCGGTTCCGTCAGGAGCGCTTTGTCACGTTAAACGGGCTTGGCGGCGCCAATTCGCTCTCGTCGCGCCGGCTGGTGAAGCTGGTCGTTCAGACTTAGGCGTCACCGCACGGGCAAGACGTCAAAGGCGACACTGATCCGCATGTCGTCCGTGTCATACGCGATGGTGCGGTGAAAGAAATAGCTGGGAAACAGCACCAGCAATCCCAGCTCCGGCCGGATCGCCCGAAGCGGCGGTTGCCAGGACCAATGAAACTCCTCGCTCGGCTGACCGAATTCGATCCATCCCGCCTTCTCGGCATTCGCATCGCCAACGATGTCCGGGACCCGGGCATAGTAGACGCCGCTCAACCAAGCGGAAGGGTGGATATGCGGTGCCTGATAGCCTCCTGCGCCCTGCAGCACGATCGACCAGGCGGTCAGCCGCCAACGCGACAAGGCATTGGCGACAAAAGGATGCGAAAGGTCCGCACCCAACCGGGTCCGGTATCGCGTCACCGCATCGTCGACCATGGCACGGAAGGTGGCGGACGGTCCGGCGACGTCGCCGAGCAGTTCCCCTGTATGTTTGCCCCGGCGCGTCGCGTGGCTCGCCGGGGCGTCAACCAAGGTCGGGTGCGCCAACACCTGTTCGGCCAGTGCCGCGTTGAACGATGCGATGTCGGCGAAGCCGCGCGGTGCGGCTTGCTTTTCGGGGAAGAGGAAGCGGTCGAAATCGACCAACCGCGTGAACGCCTCCGCTTCGCCGCTTTCACCAAGCGCGATGGCCTTTGCTGCCAAGACACCTGAATCGCCAGGTTGACGCTGCAGGAAACGCTCGCACGCGGCCACGGCAGCGCCCGGGTCGCCCTGTTGAACCAAGACATCCGCCAGGTTGGTGACCGCATCCGGATAGTCCGGATCCAATGCGGTCGCGTCGGCCAATGCCTTGGCGGCCTCCGGCAGCCGGCCTAGATGCTGGAGCGTCACGCCGTATCCCGATTGCGTCTGCGGATCGGCCGGATCAAGTCGAAGGGCTTGTTCATAGCTTTCCGCCGCCGCTTCCAGTTCTCCAAGCGAGCGGAGAACGAAAGCCAGCCCCGCATGCGCCGGCGCATAGCCGGGCGCCGACGCTATCGCCGTGCGGTAAGCTTCGACGGCTTCCTCCGGACGGCTGAGCTCATGCAGCGCCGTACCGCGGTTGTAATGGGCCCCCGCCGAATCAGGCGCCAATTCCGCTGAGCGGCTAAAATTGGCCAAGGCCGCGGTGAGCAATCCCTGCGCCTGGTTCACCACCCCCAAATTGAAGTGTGCTTCCGCATCGTCGGGAAAATGCGTTACCGCATCTTCGAGCAAACCGGTCGCCTTTGCGGGATCACCGCATTGAAAGGCTGCAATCGCACCGAGCTTGAGGAGCGTCGGGTGATGCGGCGCCTGCTTCCGGGCCGTATCGCATAGGCTCATCGCATCCTGGGCCCGTCCGCCCTGCAGAAATCGCTGCGCCTGTGCAATGGTATCGGTCAGGTCTTCCGAACTCATGCCCTCTCAAACTCGCCTGCTGGGTTCCGCAGAGCGATTATACAGAAGAGCACGTTTCGTTGCGCCGGCCTTGTCAGGCTTCGACCAGCAAATCGTCCGGTGTTTCGATGTTGCGCGTGATGGTTTTGCGCATCTTGGTCAGTGCGCGATGCTCAAGCTGTCGAACCCGCTCCTTGCTGACCCCCAGTTCGCGACCCAGCTCTTCAAGGGTTGCCCCCTGCTCACGCAAGCGTCGCCGCTTGATGATGATCTGTTCGCGGGGCGACAGTTCCGACAACGCATGGTCCAGCCATTCCGACCGAACTTCGGTGTCACGCAATGTCCGGACGATGGCTTCCGGGTTCGGGCGCGTATCGGCCAGAAAATCCTGCCAACTATCCTCGGAGCTTTCGGCAATCGTCGCATTCAGGGACTGATCGCTGCCGCTCATCCGGTTTTCCATCGATTCGACTTCGTGATGCTTGACGCGAAGTTCACGCGCGATTTCGCTGCGGCCCTTCTCGTCGAGCCGGCCGCTCGCCGTGTCCGCAATTCGCGCCCGCAGGCGGCGTAGATTGAAGAACAATGTCTTCTGCGCCGCTGTCGTTCCGGTTCGCACGATCGACCAATTACGCAGGATGTAGTCCTGGATGGCCGACCGGATCCACCAGGTCGCATAGGTCGAAAACCGTACCTCGCGATCCGGGTCGAACTTCGCGGCGGCCTGAAGCAGTCCGATATTGCCTTCCTGCACGAGGTCTCCCATCGGCAGGCCGTAATTGCGGAACCGGGACGCCGTACTGATAACCAGCCTGGTGTAGGACAGGACCAACTTGTGCAGCGCATCCTCGTCAGAGTCACCGCGCCAGCGCCGGGCCAGTTCGAATTCCACCTCCCGCTCCAGCATAGGCTGGCGCATGGACGTTCTGATGAATTTTAGGTTGGCCCTCTGTGTCTGTGGATCATCGATGTACGCCATGATGAACCCCGCT
>CAJWOT010000101.1 GCA_913044215.1 uncultured Rhodospirillaceae bacterium
GGCGAGATGTCATTGCTGACCGGCGCTCCGCGCAGCGCGACAGTGATTACCTTGACCGATTCGGTCATCTACAAAATCGAAAAGATGCATCTTGAACCGATTCTACAGGCGCGCCCGCCGATCGCGGAGTCACTGGTCTCGTTGCTGAGCCTGCGTCAGGAGGCAACCAAGGCGCTGGCCGAGGGCGAGGATGGAGATGCGTTGGACAGCCAGCAGGCCGATACGACCTATGCGGACCATATGCTTGGCCGCATCCGGAATTTCTTCCAACTGAAACACTAGAAACGAGTGCGGCGGGCCTTAATCCTGCTGCAGCGCCGCGACGCCTGGCAAAGTCCGGCCTTCCAGCCATTCGAGGAATGCGCCACCGGCGGTCGAGACGTAGCTGAAGCGCTCCGCCACGCCAGCATGCGCCAGGGCGGCGACCGTATCGCCGCCGCCGGCGACCGTTGTCATGCTGCCAGCATCAGTCATCTTCGCCGCGGCTTGCGCCACTGCGACGGTCGCGGCGTCGAAGGGCGGGACCTCGAAGGCGCCGAGCGGGCCGTTCCATACCAGGGTGCGGCAATCGGCGAGCTGCGCTTCGATCGCGGCGATACTCTTCGGGCCGAAATCGAGGATCATCTGGTCATCCGGTACCGCGTCCAAGGCTACGGTCTCGCTCGGTGCGCCCGCTTCGAATTTTACGGCGACGACGGCGTCCACCGGTAGAACGATGCGGCAATCTTGTTTTTCGGCTTGGGCCAGGATCTCGCGCGCTGTGTCGGCCAGATCCTGTTCGCACAGGCTCGCGCCAACAGCGATTCCTTGCGCATAGAGGAACGTGTTCGCCATGCCGCCGCCGATGATCAGCCGGTCGACCTTGGCGACCAAATGGCCCAGCACATCCAGCTTGCTCGACACCTTTGCGCCGCCGACGATAGCCGCAAGCGGCCGCTGCGGGTCGTCCAGGGCGCCGCCGAGCGCTTTCAGTTCCGCTGCCATGTTGCGGCCCGCGGCGGCGGGAAGGCTGTGTGCAATTCCTTCGGTTGACGCATGCGCGCGATGCGCTGCGGAGAACGCGTCGTTCACATACAGGTCGCCCAAGGCGGCAAGCTGTGCGGTGAAAGTCGGGTCGTTCGCTTCCTCACCGGCGTGATAGCGCAGATTTTCCAACAGCAGCACATCGCCGTCCGACAAGGCCTCGACCGCGGCCTTTGCGGTGTCACCGATGCAGTCGGTCGCGAATCCGACCGGCTTGCCGCCAAGCGATAGCGACAGGGCGGCGGCGACAGGCTGCAACGACATCTCCGGCACGACCTTGCCTTTCGGCCGGCCGAAGTGGGAGACCACAATCACCTTGGCCCCGCCTTCCGTCAGTTGGCTGATGGTCGGCGCTAGCCGGTCGAGGCGGGTCGCGTCGGTGACCTGGCCGTCGCGCATGGGCACATTGAGATCGCCGCGCAGGATGACGCGGCGACCGGCGAAGTCGAGATCGTCTAGCGTTTTAAACATGGCCGGGTTTCTACCACGTGCAACCCGCAGCGGGACAGGCTATCTTCGTGAAAAATAACGGGGCGGACGGTGCTGAGCGACGAACAACGCACGGAACTCGTGACATGGCTGTGGAAGGAGGAGAATGTCCCCGCCGAGCCGCAGGAGATCGTCGCGACCGGCAAGACGCTCGACTACTATATCGGCTGCTGGGGCACCGCGCAGAAGACCGCGACGACCGAAGCGGGAACGGATGTCTCGATCTGGAAGGGTGAGGGATACCTGTTCCTGATCGCTGATTACGGATCGTTTCGCGCCGCTGCCGTCTATTAATCGAAGTTCCTATTGGCCCAAGCGGTAGGCATGCAGGCGCTCATAATAAGGGGCGCATCGGGCGGCCAGTTCTTCCAGTGCCGGCGTGAGAACGACGTTCTTCGGTTTATAGGCGATGAAGCCCGTCGAGTCGGTCACCGAACTGTACCAGTATTTGCTCCAGATACCGTCGGTGTCGCGCGGGCCGGGTGGCCAGGACAGCATCGTTTCCGTGAAGTCCAAACCGATTGCCGTACAAAGCGCGCCGAGTAATTTTTCCGGATTGCTCAGTACATCCTTCGCATCGAGCACCGGCGGCGGCGCGCCTGTTTCGTCGAAAAGCCGATCGAAGAGAGCGGCCTGTTGTGGCAGGCCGATATCCTCGAGGGTCACGGTCTCGCGCACTTGCGTGTAGGACGCCAGCACTTCGCGCGGATCGCGGATCAGAAAGCAGTTGGAGAGGGTGCCGAGCCATTCCTGTTCGATCTCCGGTAACAGATGATGCGACATGTGTTTCTGGTACCAGACAGGTTGACCCTCCGGCACGGGACCACAGAGCCATGTCGCGACGGTTTGCCAATCTTCCGGCTGCGCCGCGATGACTTCGTCGCGGCCCGGATGGTCCAGGCCGGTTTGCCGCAAATAGTGACCGTAGAGCGGCTCGTCGGTTACGAACGTGTCGGGCCGGTTCCCGAAGGACCGCAACATCGCGGTGGAGATGTTGCGCGGTCCAGACCACATGGCAATCCGCAGCGGCGTGCTCATGCGCAGTCCCGTTCGATCAGGCCGCGGTAAAGCTCGCGCAGCCGTACGGTCATGGGACCGAGTTCACCGTTCCCCAAGGTCCTTCCGTCGACACTGGCCACAGGGGTAAGACCGCCGAAGGTGCCCGTTACGAACGCTTCATCGGCGCCATACACTTCGGTCAGCGAGAAGTTCTTCTCGAAGACAGGGATATCGTTTTCACGGCACAAGGCAACAATGTTGCCCCGGGTGATTCCGGGCAGGCAGTAGTCGCCCGTCGACGTCCAGACTTCACCCTTCCTTACGATGAAGAAATGGGTCGAGTTGCATGTCGCGACGAAGCCGCTCGGATCCAACATCACCGCCTCGTCGGCGCCGGCCTTGTCGGCCTGGATACAAGCGGCAATGCAGTTCAGCTTGGACAGGCTGTTCCATTTCGGGTCCTGCGTGTCCGGTGCCCCGCGATGGACGTGAACGGTGAACAGGCTGAGCGGGGCGACCTCCCGCGCCTTCTTGTACTCCGGAATAATGACGATGGTCGGGCCGCCGACATTGGCGTTGGGATGCTGGTATGGGGTTTTCTTGAGACCGCGGCTGACGACCAGACGGATATGCACATCGTCCGTCATCCCGTTCGCGCTGCAGGTCCGCATGATCTCCGCCGCCAGGGCCTCTTGTGACATGCCGATGTCGATATCGACGGCTTTGAGGTTCTCGAACAGCCGGCCCAGATGTTGATCCTGGAAGGCAAGCTTGCCGTGATGCAGGCGCATGCCTTCCCACATCCCGTCACCGAGCAGGAACCCGCTATCGAAGACGGAAATTTTCGCCTCGGGCCGCGGCGCCAACTCACCATTGACGTAAATAAGAACGCTTTCGTTCCTGGGGTCTTCTTCATAGGCGTGGGTGCCGGTGGCCATCGGTTCCTCCTGCGGGCAGTGTTTGGTTGATACCAGCGATAAGGGCTTTTTGCCCGCACAGTTGCGACGGTTCAAGGCCCTGCGTTAGGTTCCTCGTCGAGCAGAGAGGGAATGTAATTGCGGATGGCGTCAAATTCATGACGGATCGCCACGCTCATATGAAGGCGCTGCGCGAAACCGGATTCTGGGGCCGTGCTGCCGCCGGGTGTCTGATCCAGGCGCGCGAAACCGGACGAATTCTGATCCCGCACCGCTCCGAACATTGTCAGCAACCCAACACATGGGGGACCTGGGGCGGTGCGATCGATTCGGGCGAATCGCCGGAGGAAGCAGTCCTGCGCGAACTGGCCGAGGAAGCCGGGTTTGCGGCGCTGGAAGAGATCATTCCACTGTACGTTTTCGAACACCGGTCAGGCTTCCGTTATCACAATTTCCTGGTGACGGTCGCCGTGGAATTCGAACCCAATATCAATTGGGAAACGCAGGCCTTCGACTGGTTCGAATACGGCAAATGGCCGGAGCCGGCACACTTTGGCCTGACGGCACTGCTAGCCCATGAGGAGAGCGCGGCGATCCTGTTAGAACGCGCGCAAACGTGACACCAAATTTATTTAGTCGTCTTCGAAATCTGACGGCAGGAACGACACCAGCACGTCGCACGGGGATACCGTCAGCAAGTTCTTCGACGTGGATTTACGCCACCAGCGTTCGATTGTGTTGCGGCGGCGGTGGCCGACGACGATCAGGTCGGCGCCGATCTCCCGCGCCGTTGCGGTAATTTCGTCGACTGGGTCGCGATAGCCCAGCCGTCCTTCCGCTTTGATCCCGCGTTTGCGCAGCCGCTCGACGCCCTCATCCAGGTAACTGCGGATCTCGCGTTGCTCTTCGTTCACCAGGTCCGAGGGGTTGACGCCGCCGGCGATCGGCATGGTCGTGGATGACGTGATAACGGCCAGCAGGTGGGTTTCCGCCTTGCAGAACTCGGCGATTTCGGCGCCTTGACGCAGGGCGGCCCGGTATTCCGGACTGCCGTCATACGCGAGAAGTATCTTCTTATACATTGTATTATTTCCCCTGCCCTGCCCGTTTCAATATCCAAACCGGGATCAAGGCGCAAACAAAAACAATGCTAATGAAACTGAAGCCGTCTTGGAAACCGAAGGTTGCTGCCTGCGCTTCGATGACACTACCCAGATAGTGTAGGGCGCCGGGCTGATGGATCGCCGCCGGTACGCCGCTTTCGTCGAGGAGATGTTCGACAGCGTCGAGAAACTCACGGCTGACCGGATTGCCCGGGGTCTGGGTGGTGGTCAGCGCGTCGCTGTGGAACTGGGTCCGCTGCGAGATAAGGAGGACAACCGCGTTAATACCGATCGAACCGCCGAGCTGCCGCATAAAATTCAGGGCGCCGGATCCACGATTGAGCTGATCCGGTTCCAGGGTTCGCATGGCACTGGAGACCAGCGGCGGCATGATCAACCCCATTCCGAATCTTCCGATCATGGTGTAGATCGCGACCGTCCAGAAGGCGGTGTTGGTGTCCGCGGTCGTCATCAGCGCGGCGCCGAGCGCAAAAAACAACAGGCCGATCGCGATTGGATAATGGGCCGGCACCCGATCCGAAACACGGCCCGAAACCGGGAAGAGAGCCATCAGGACCAGGCCCGCTGGAATCAGCACTAAGCCCGCCGCCGTTGCGGAATAACCGCCGACCGTCTGGACGAAGACGGGAATGGCGTAGCTTGAAGCCATATTGCCGAAGCCAAAAACGGTGGCGACCAGAACCGCAGATGAAAAGGCCGGATTGGTAAACAGGGTCATATCGAGCAGTGGCGATTTCGCGCGCAGTTGCAGCACGACGAATATCCCGATAGCGGCAACGGCGGTCGCCGCGCGCGTCATGATCAGGTCGGAGGTCCAGCCATACCGCTGCCCGTCGGCCATGGCGGACAGCAGATTGATCAAGGCGATGCTGAGGACGATGATCCCGGCCCAGTCGAAGGGCGGCAAGCGGCGCCACTCGATCGGCCCGGGCATCAGCATTGCGCCGAGCACAAACGCCGCCGCGCTCAGCGGCAGCGGAATATAGAAGATGTAGCGCCACGAGAAGGTGTCGATCGCGAGACCGCCGATGAACGGTCCGATGCCCGGTGCCAGCATGATCGCCATACCGTACAGCCCCATCGCGAGACCGCGACGGTTTTCGGGAAACACCTGGAACAGCACGACCATCACCAAGGGCTGGCTGACCCCGGCGGAAAAGCCCTGCAGGATGCGGCCGAGGATGATGAAATCGTATGTCGGGCTGGTCGCCGCGATCGCAGTGCCGATGAAGAAAACGACGATGATGATCAGGAAGGTCAAGCGCTGACCGAACGCCTCGACGAGCCAGTTGTTGAGCAGCTGGCTGATCGTCATCGTGGCGATGAACGCGGTCGCCATCCATTGCGCCAGATCCTGCCCGATCCCGTAGGCCCCCATGACACTGGGGACTGCGACGTTGACGATGGTGATCGACAGCACCATCGAAATGACGCCGAGCATCCCGGCGAAAGCGACGAGATAGCGATAGCTGGGACCGTATTGCGCGAAGCGGTCTTCGATCGTCGGGCCTGACGCCACGCTGCCTTCCTGTCTTCGCCACGATTTGGCCGCTCAGGCGGAAACGTTTTGAACGGGCGGGCCGTACCCGCCCGGCACAGGATCGCTTACTTGTCGCGGATGTCGATATTGATCTCCACCATCATGCCCGGCCGGAGTTTGCGCTCCTTCTGGTCGATGGCGATGCGCACCGGCAGCCGTTGCGTGATCTTGGTGAAATTGCCGCTTGGATTCGGGCTGGGCAGCAATGCGAATTCCGCTGTCGTCGAGTTGCCGATGGCGATGACGTGGCCGACGAAACCTTCTTCCGTGTTGCCATTGTCATGCGACTCGATGCCGACCATGCCGAGGATTTTATCGATAGAGCCTTCCCCGGGATACGCGTCAACCGACACATCGACCTGCTGGCCGATCTTCAGTTTCCGAACTTCCGTTTCCTTGACGTTGGCTTCAATCCAGACTCGGTCCGGATTGTGAACGAGCGCGAGCCGCTGGCCCGGCGTGACATATTCGCCGACTTCGACAAATGTCTTGTCCACGACACCTTTGACCGGCGCGCGGATGCTGCGGTCGGCCAGATCGAGCTTTTGCTGTTGAAGCTGCGCACGTAGCCAGCCTTCTTCGTATTTCAGCTTGGCGACCTCGCCATCGAGCACGTTCAACTGCGCGCGCTCAGCATCCGCCTCAAGCAGTTTGGCGCGTGCCGCCTGCACCTCTGCGACCGCGGTGCGAAACTCGCCGGAAAGCTGCTGCTCGCGCGCCAAGACTTCGTCGTACTGTTTGCGAGAGATAATCTTTTTCTGAAACAGCGACTTGGTTCGTTTGAGTTCGGTTCGCGCCAATTCCAGTTGCGGTTTCAGCGACGACACCTCCGCCTCGGCGGCGGCCAACTCCGATTTCTGCGTCTGATAGCGGCTGCGCGTTTGCTTGTCGACGAGGCCTTTTTCGGCGATCAGCCGGTTCCGCTCCGCGTCGACTCCCCGCACGCGGGCCACCAGCTGTTCGGTCAGCAACTCGGATTCGCGCGCGTCGATCTGAACGATGACTTGGCCTTTGCTGATGTCATCGCCTTCGCTGATGTTCATCTCGGTCACCCAGCCCGCGACGCGGCTGCTCACGGTGATCAGGCTGCCGGCGATGCGGGCGTCATATTCGTAGACATGGGTGAAACGGCTGCGAACTTCCTCAAATCCCCAGTAGCCACCGACACCCAGCACGAGAATTAGGATGACATAGCGAATCCAGCCGCGGTTGCGGCGTGGGGGTGGGGGGGACGTTTCCGTTTTTGTCTCTTCGGTTTCGACGGATTCCGATTTCGTGTCGTCGGACACTCGCACTTCCTCCTGCAATAACGACGCGCCGTTGCCGGAAGGTCCAGGACCTTCGTGAATGCGTTATGCCTGTCGGGTCTCCGTTGGGGGTGCCCGGTTAGGATGCGTTTCCAGGTCACAAGTGCGACCCGCCGCCGAATTCCAAAGAATGTGACGGTCGACCGCACAATAGAATTCGACTGACTCGGATGCCTCAGGCGATGGCAAAGCGCGTTAAATCTCAATGCTCTGAATCATACACATCTCTGCGGTCGGATCAATATTGCGGCAATGGATCGCGGCGTTGAGGCCACATCGACGGATTCGTTGCACAGGCAAACCGGTTGCTTTTAGATACGCGGCAATACAGCGAATGGGGGAAATGTCGATGTCGAGAGTAATTACCGTGGGCGGGGCGCAGATGGGGCCGATCGCGCGCGCCGACAGCCGAAAGGCAGTGGTCGACCGCATGCTGGCACTTCTGGATACGGCGCACGCGCGCGGCTGCGACTTGGTTGTCTTTCCCGAATTGGCATTGACGACCTTCTTTCCACGCTGGTGGATGGAGAGTCAGAACGAGGTCGATTCATTTTTCGAGAGCGAGATGCCCGGCCCGGATACGCAGCCGCTGTTCGACCGGGCGCGGGAATATGGCATCGGCTTCTATCTCGGATATGCGGAAAAGACGGTCGAAGATGGCGAGACGCACCGCTACAACACGTCTATCCTGGTCGACAAGGACTCCAACATCGTTGGGCGCTATCGCAAGGTGCACCTGCCGGGCCATGCGGAGCATGAGCCGGAGCGCCCCTGGCAGCATCTCGAGAAAGGCTATTTCGAGGTCGGCAATCTCGGCTTCCCGGTTTGGCGCACGATGGGCGGTGTGATGGGCATGTGCCTGTGCAACGACCGGCGCTGGCCGGAGACGTTCCGCGTCATGGGCATGCAGGGTGTCGAAATGGTGATGCTCGGATACAACACGCCGGCGGCCAACGCGGTCGGACCTGAGCCGTTTCACGTGCGCATGATGCATAATCACATCACCATGCAGGCGGGCGCCTACCAGAACGGCACCTGGGTGGTCGGGGTGGCCAAGGCCGGGCCAGAGGAAGGCTGCGACCTGATGGGCGGCAGCGTCATCGTTGCCCCATCCGGGGAGATCGTGGCGCAGGCGCATACTTTGGGCGACGAGTTGATCGTCGCCGAATGCGACCTGGACGAATGCACTTTCAACAAAACGACGATCTTCAATTTCGAGGCCCATCGCCGGCCGGAGCATTACAAGATCATCACCGAACAGGTCGGCGCCGTCCCGCCGCCGGAGGAATAGACCGATGCGCGAATCCATCGTCGTGATTAATCCTAATTCGACCGAGGCTTGCACTGATGCGATCGACACGGCCATGCAGCCGCTGCGCTTGGATGGTGGCCCGGCGATCGAATGCGTCACGATGAACGAAGGGCCGCCGGGGATCGAAAGCCAGCATGATTCCGACAGCATCATCCTGCCGCTTTGCGATTACATCCGCGCCCGGGACAACGATGCCGGCGCGTTCGTGATCGCCTGTTTCAGTGACCCCGGCTTGCACGCCGCACGCGAGCGGACGGACCATCCGGTGTTGGGCATCGCCGAATCCGCCTATCTGACCGCGATGACCAAAGGTGAGAAGTTCGGCGTCATCTCGATCCTGGAGCCGTCGGTAAAGCGCCACGGCCGCTATGTCCGGCAGATGGGGATCGAGGCCCGCAGTGCCGGCGATCGCGCCATCGGACTCGGTGTGGTGGAGCTCGCTCAGGAAGATAAGGTGCTGGACCGCATGATCGAGACCGGCAAGGCCTTGCGCGACGAAGACGGGGCGGATGTGCTGATCCTGGGCTGCGCGGGCATGGCGCGTTACCGCAACCAGGTATCCGATGCGGTGGGGCTGCCCGTCGTCGAACCGAGCCAGTCCGCCGTCGCAATGGCGATGGGGCAGCTGCGCTGCGGGTGACACGGCACTGTCATGGCAAGTCGTCCGATACGGGACGATAACCTACGGCTCGTCCTGTCGAGCCACGAGGCCGGTTACATCGAAGCGGGATTGTCGGAGGCGCGCGATGGTCTTCGCCAGCTTTCGGTTGTCGGCGTCTCTGCGTTTGCGATCGGCGCGCTCTTGCTCAGCGCTATGAAGTTCGCCGACCTGCCGAAGGTGCTGGACTATCTGATCGTCATCGCGATGGTCTTCATTCTCGTGACGGTGCTGGTCTGTTTTGTGAACGGTGTCGGCGCCTATCTTAGCCTGCGGCGGTTCCGGTCCTATCGCGACGATCATGAAAAGTTCCTGCGGCACTACCGCCGGAAGCCGTAACCTGCCAGGTCGGTGTTGAGCTGTCCGCGCCCTCAGTCGATCTCCGCGGCGCGCTTCAGCGACGCCATCATCGAGATTCGTTGTAGGTAGGCGCGTCTCAGGTCCGGATCGGCTTCGGTATTGCGCAGCCGGTCGCGGAATTCGGCCTGATCCGTGTCGTCGGCGGCTTCCAGATCTTTCTTGTTCTGAATCGTCTGGACCTGCACCGCTTCCATGGTGACCGTCCGCCGTTGCCGGTCGTACAGGTCGAGCTGCGTCGACTCCGCGCTTCCGCGCCAGACTTCGGCAAGTCTGTCCGTCAGATTGAACGCGTCATGGATGCCGCCATTCATGCCCATGCCGCCAAGCGGATTGTTGATATGCGCCGCATCGCCGGCCAGGAACACACGCCCCCGCCGGAACGTTTTGGCGACCCGTTGATGGACCCGGTAGAGCGTGCGATGCACGACGTCGGACGGGCCGGCGCCGGCGGCGACCCAATCCAGACAGCGGCGCCCATACTCCGGGTCCAGCGCGGCGTCATCCGACATGTCGGCAGGGATCGGCAGCATGACCCGCCATAGTCCCGGAATGCGCAGCAGGAAATGCCATTGCTGCTGATCCGCGACATAGCTGACGGGGTCCAAATCCGGAATTTCGTCGGCGAACTCGAACGGCGTGCTGAGAACCAGAAACCGCTCCGGCCAGGTGAAGCCTTCGAACTCGACATCGATCGCGCGCCGCACCTGACTGCTTGCGCCGTCCGCGCCGATCAGCCAGCGGCCGGTTCTTTCGCCCTGTTTCAGCACGACCGTCACGCTGTCCGAATCCTGGCGACAGTCCTGGATGCCGTTGTCGAAGACGATTTCGAACGCCGGGTTCAGCTCAAGTTTGTCGAGCAGAATACGCGTCAGGCGCCACTGTTCGCATTGCAGCCGGAAGGGGTGATTGGTGAGGTCGGCGATGTCGCCGAAATCGAACCGCGCGATCAGCCCGTCGCGCTTGTTGCGATATTGCAGTTTGGGCGCGCGCAATCCCTGCGCCTCCAGCGGCGTGGCCGCGCCGAGCTCATCCAGCATGTCGAGAGTCGAGGGATGAAAGGTAGAGGCGCGCGACTCCGCCGCGAGATCAGGACCAGTCTCGAACACGGTCACCGGGACGCCGTGGTGAACCAGCCGTGCCGCCGCCGAAAGCCCGACTGGACCGGCGCCGGAAATAAAGACGCGTTCTTCCGTCATCGTTTTCCGCGAACTGCCGTTATCCCGCCCGGCTGCGCGCGTAATCGCAGACCGTCTCGATCAGCTTCGTCATGATGTCGCGCTGTTCTTCGAAATGGCCCTCGCGCTTTTTCATGTTGCGCTCGTCCCAATAGAGCCGGCGGTTGATCTCGATCTGCAGGCTGTGGCGCTCCTGCGCCGGGTCGCTGTAGGCGCGCACCAGTTCGACCCCTTTCTGCCCGTCATTGATGCCGACATGGAAGCCGAAACCGGCGAGTGTCTCGCGCACCAGCTCGGTGAACTCGGCCCCCGCGGTCGTGCCGTCGCGGTTGCCCAGCACGTAGTCGTTCTCGTTCGGCTCGCCGGCCTTCTCGAACCCGGTCGCCCATTTCGACGGCATCGAATGGCAGTTGATGTGCCAGGCGGCGCCGAAGGCCGCATGGGTGCTGTCGAGATGGTCGCGCAACGCGTCGTGATAGGGCCGCCAATATTGTTCGATGCGATTGTGCACTTCTTCGATGGATAGCTTGCGTTCATAGATCGGCTTGCGGTCCCGCCCCGAACGGCTGCGGATCAGGCCCATGCCGGATTTGGTCTTGTGGCTGACCTCAATCGGATGCGGCCATTCGCCGTCCAGCATCTCCGGATCGAGATCGGCGGCCGACCGGTTGGGATCGATATACATGCGGCTGAACTCCGCCGCGATCAGCGGTGCGCCATAGTCGGGGGCCGCGGCGAACAGTTCCTCGACGCACGGATCTTCGCCCCGGCGCAGCATCGATAGCGGCACGACATAGTCGAAATCGTCCGGATAGTGACTGCCGCTATGCGGCGAGTCGAAGACGACGGGGGCGGGCGTACCACGCGGCGGTGTGATGGTTATGTGGGGGTGTTTCGTCAAAACAGTAAATTCGCGCCAAAGTTGCGTTTAGGATCAAGTTCTCGTTGCACGCGACCGAGCGGCTTCGCGCTCTCCGGTTTGTCGCAGGGCTGGAAGATGCCGCTGCCCTGCTCGGCATGCAGTTCGCCATCCTCGACTACGACCCGGCCGCGGCTCACCACCTGTACCGGCCAGCCGGTCAGCTCCATGCCTTCATAGGGCGTGTAGCCCGTATTGTCGTGCAGCATGTCCGCCGTGACCGTGACCTTCCGCTCCGGGTCCCAGATCGCCATATCCGCGTCCGTGCCGACCGCGATCGTCCCCTTGCGCGGATAAAGTCCGTAGATCTTGGCATGCGCCGTCGAGGTGATATCGACGAAGCGGTGGATGTCGATCCGCCCCTTGCCAACCCCTTCGGAGAACAGCATCGGCAGGCGCAGCTCAATCCCCGGCACGCCGTTCGCGATCTCCTTGAAGGACGGATTCGGCCCAGCCTTCAGCTTGCCCGTCTCGTCGAACCGGTACGGCGCGTGATCGGAGGACACGACCTGGAAGATGCCGGTCTGGATGCCGTGCCAGATCGCTTTCTGCCCCGCCTTGTCGCGCGGCGGCGGGCTGCAGCAGAACATCGCGCCTTCCATGCCCTCGCGGTCGAGATCGTCCAGGGTCAGGAACAGATATTGCGGGCAGGTCTCACCATAGACCTTCAACCCCTTGGCCTGGGCCATGCGGATCTCTTCCATCGCCTCCTCGGCGGAGACGTGGACGATCAGCAGCGGCGTGTCGAGCAACCGCCCCAGCGCGATCGCCCGGTGCGTCGCCTCGCCCTCGGCGACCTCGGCATGGCTCACCCCGTGATAGACCGGCGCCCGGTTGCCGCCATCGATCAGGCGCTGCGCCAGCCAGCGGATCATGTCCCAGTTCTCCGCATGGATCATCGTCAGCGCGCCCTCGCGCCGCGCGGTGGAGAGCACCTCGAGCATCTGATAGTCGTCGAGCTTGGTGCCGTCATAGGTCATGTAGACCTTGAAGGAGGTATAGCCGTCGCGGATCAACGCCGGCAGTTCCTGGCCCAGCACCTGCTCGGTCGGATCGGTGATGATCAGATGCACCGCGTAGTCGATCACCGCCTTGGCGTCGCCCCGTTCGCGATAATCCTTGACGACCGCCGCCGCCGACTGGCCGCGATGCTGCGCCGCGAAGGGGATGATCGTCGTCGTGCCGCCGAACGCGGCCGCCACCGTGCCGCTGTGGAAGTCGTCGGCGCACATTACGCCCATGCCCGACACCTGCTCGATATGGCAATGGCTGTCGATCCCGCCGGGCATCACCAGCTTGCCCGCGGCGTCGATCTCGCGCGCGCCCGCGTCCAGCCCCTGTCCCAGCGCCGCGATTTTGCCATCGCGCACGCCCACATCGCAGACCGTGCGGTCCGTCGCCGTAACGACCTCGCCGCCGCGCACCACCAGATCGAAAGCCGCCATGGATTGTCTCCCGAAATTCACCAACGCGCCGCAACTTTGACAAGGTGCCGCCCGCGGCACAAGCGTTTCGCGCCCTTGAAACACCGTTCCTTATGGGTAAAAAGGCCGCTGCATCTAAGTGGAGCCCCCATGAACGACATATTGCCCCCGCCGCCGGCCGATTCATATCACAGCTTCCTCGACTACAAGGTGGTCGAGCGGGACGAGGGGTTCGTGCGCCTGGAGATGACCGGCCTCAACCACCACCGCAACCGCGGCGACTACATCCATGGCGGCGTGCTAATGTCGCTGATGGACATCGCCGGCATCATGGCCGGCGGCCGCGCCAGCGGCGAGACGCGCAAGACGGTGACCGTCAATTTGACCTGCAACTTCCTGTCGACCGCGATGGGCGAGACGGTGCACGCCGAAGGCCGCATCATCCGCAAGGGCCGCTCCATGTTCTTCTCCGACGTCCGCGTCGTCGACTCGGAAAGCGGCAAGATCTATTCGTCGGGGCAGGGGGCGTATAAGTATCTGTAGGGTGGGTAAGGCGCGCGATTAACGAGTCCGCTCCGTCTCCGATTCGACCCGGCGCGCACGTTGACAAATGCGCGTTAGCGTCGACACCCCCACACCGTGTCATCCCCGGACTGACCGGGGATCCATGTTGAAGCCACTGCCGCCGTCGCTTTGAGTCCGACGCGCGTCGGGGCGCTCCCTCGCATCGTTAGC
>CAJWOT010000102.1 GCA_913044215.1 uncultured Rhodospirillaceae bacterium
GGGCGATGAGCTCTTCGACCAGGGCACCGGAGAGCCCTTCGCCGAGATAAGGGATCGCATCGCGCGGGTCGGCCCGCACGGACACGATATCGATATGGGCGTTGAAACGGTTTGCCGCGCTAGCGGCGGTGGCCAGCACAGATTTGTCGGATTTCCGGCCAGTCAGTGGCGCAAAGATTACACGTAAAGACACCCGCTCACCCTCCTGCTGCAGTGGTTTTGAGAAGCTTGTCCCAATCAAACCGCAGCGTGGCGGGGGCGGCTATGACCTACATCAAACCACGCGGATGCTTAGTTCGATGCCTTGGTCAGCTTGGCGCGGGCGGTGCGGACCGGCTCACCGTCCCGAATGCGCGAGAAGACGAGCTCCATCCCGTAGCCGGACAGGGTGCGGGCATAGCTTTGCATGTTGTAGGCGCCGCTGTTGCTGATGGTCATGATGAAAACGGTCAGGGTATTGCCTTCGATCTTCGACCAGATGTAGCGGTTGCCGGACAGCGGATCGCCGGAAGGCGCGCCTCGAAAGACATTGCGCTTGTCGGTTGGCGAGAACATCACGGTTTGCGTCTTACGGCGCACATTGGGCTTCGATGGATCGCCGCCGCCGCGGATGATCGTCGTCCAGGTCACGTTGAAGCCGCCGCCGCTCGGCGCGATGATCACATCGAGATCGCGGACGGTGGTGCCGAAATAGATGCTGTCCTTGTCCTCCGCGAAGCCGCTGCCCTGGAAGGTGCCGTAGAAATGGGCCGGTGTCAGGTCCTGCGCCTGTACCGCACCGGTTGCGAGGAACAGCAGGCAGATGCCGGTTCGCAGCGATTTGAAAAGCAACATGTTTACCCCTCTGATTGCGCCGGGCTTACAATGCGTCCCGGTGGCTTCGCGATTGTCTCCTAAAACTATTGAAAAAGTGTGGATTCACAAAGCAGTTCGGACCGCGACCCGCTCAGGGCCACCGCACTTCCGGGGGCAGGGACATCAGAATGGCTTCCGGATTGCCGCCGGTCATGATGCCGAAGCGGGTGCCGCGGTCCCACAGCAGGTTGAATTCGACATAGCGGCCGCGGCGTACCAGCTGGTGTTCCCGTTCCGCCGCTGTCCAGCTCTCGCCCATGCGGTGCCGGACGATGGCGGCATAGGTATCCAGGAAAGACGTGCCGACATCGCGCACGAAGGCGAAATCCGCATCCCAGTCGCCATTGTCGAGATCGTCAAAGAAGATGCCGCCGATGCCGCGCGGCTCGTCGCGGTGCTTCAGGTAGAAATACTCGTCGCACCATTTCTTGAATTTCGGGTAGTAACTCTCGTCGGCCCGGTCGCAAGCGCCGCGCATGCCGGCATGAAAGGCATCGGTGTCTTCCTGCACCGGCGTCATCGGCGTCAAGTCGGCGCCGCCGCCGAACCAATGTTTCGAGGTGACGATCATGCGCGTGTTCATGTGCACGGCCGGCACGCGCGGCGAACACATATGCGCAACCAGTGAGATACCCGAGGCCCAAAACCGGCCATCGCCGGCAGCGCCCTTGATCTCCTTGCGGAATTGTTCGGAGAAGACGCCGGAAACGGTGGAGATATTGACGCCGACCTTCTCGAACACGCGGCCGCGCATCACCGACATTTCGCCGCCGCCGCCGTCGCTGCCGTCCTCGGTCGGGCGTTCCCACTGTTTGCGCTCGAAGTGGCCGGCCGCGGCATCGCCTGTCGCGGCATCCTCGATTGCCTCGAATTCGGCGCAAATGCGGTCCCGCAAGGTCCGGAACCAGGTCTGTGCGTCGGTCTTTCTGGCTTCAATATCCATCGTTTGTCGCTTCTTCTCCGTGTAGGGCTGAAAAACCACCGGTCTGGCGCAGCGCTTCGCCCAACACCATCGCCGCGGCGAGCGCGACATTGAGCGATCGCGCGCTGGACGCCATCGGAATGACGATACGCGCGTCCGCCTCTTGGTGGATGTCGGGCGGTACGCCCGCGCTTTCGCGCCCGAGCAGCAGGATATCCGCGGCATCGAAAGCGAAGTCGGTGAACGGCACCGCCGCCTGGGTTGTCAGCAGCACGAGGCGCTCGCGCCGGGAGTCGCGGAACCGTTGCCAGGACGGGTGCCGGGTTACGGACGCCAGGTCGATATAGTCCATGCCGGCGCGCCGCATGCGGGGTTCGGACCAGACGAAGCCGCACGGTTCGATCACCTCGACGGGCACCCGTTGCGCCGCGCCGAGCCGCAAAATCGCCCCGGTATTTTGGGGAATATCGGGCTGAAAGAGAGCTAAGCGCATGAATCGCCCGTAAAATTTCCGCAATTTCGCGTTCGCGGCTTTGCAAGCCGTCCGAATCGCATTATACGGTAGCGGTCCGACTGGTCACGCTTCCGCACCCGCTCCAGCCGCGGAATTCCTAGGCTTTCTCGCGACGAATTGTCGCGTCGTACGGGCTGGCGGGAAGGGTCAAGCGTTTCGTAAGGTTTTTGCGAGTAGAGTCGGCTGAGTTATGATGCGGCGGGAACCCCGTTTCGACGCGGGTCCGTACGACTGAGGGGGTACATAATGGCAGATACTGCGACGTCGCCCGAAACGGGTGACGAAGACGCCGGGCGGCGTGATTTTCTAGCGCTCGCGGCCGGTGGCATGGGCGTTGTGGGTGCGGCGAGCTTTGCCTGGCCGCTGATCGATTCCATGAACCCCTCGGCGGAAGTCTTGGCGCTGTCGACGGTCGAAGTAAATATTGATCCGATTGCGGAAGGTCAGTCGATCACGATCGTCTGGCAAGGCAAGCCGGTATTCATCCGCCGCCGGACCGCGGACGAGGTCGCTGCGGCCAAGAAGGGCGACGGCGAGGATTTGCGTGACCCCCAGAAAGATGGCGATCGCGTGCAGAACGATACGTGGCTGGTGATGATCGGCCTTTGTACCCATCTGGGCTGCATCCCGCTTGGCCAGAAAGGGACCGATCCGAAGGGTGAGTTCGGCGGTTGGTTCTGCCCGTGCCACGGATCTCACTACGATACGTCGGGCCGTATCCGAAAGGGCCCAGCGCCGACGAATTTGCCGGTGCCGCCGTACAAATTCGTCGATGATAAAACAATTCTGATTGGGTAGGGGGCGTCGATGAGTACTGCGCCGCAGTGGAAGAATCCGGTGGTCCGGTGGGTCGATGAGCGCCTGCCGATCTTCACCTATATGGATCATGAGTACAACCAGTTCCCGATGCCGCGGAACCTGAATTACTTCTGGAACTTCGGCGCCCTGGCGTCGATCGTCCTGGTTGTCATGATCGTTACGGGCATCATGCTGGCGATGCAGTACACGCCGCATGTCGATCATGCCTTCAACAGCGTCGAACGGATTATGCGGGACGTCAATTACGGTTGGCTGATCCGCTACATCCATATGAATGGTGCGTCGATGTTCTTCATCGTCGTCTTCATCCATATGTTCCGCGGCCTCTATTACGGCTCTTACAAGGCGCCGCGCGAATTGCTGTGGATGCTGGGTGTGGTCATTCTGCTGCTGATGATGGCGACCGCCTTCATGGGCTACGTCTTGCCTTGGGGCCAGATGAGCTATTGGGGTGCGACGGTCATCACCAACCTGTTCTCCGCCATTCCGCTGGTGGGCGAATGGATCGTCACCTTGCTGTGGGGCGGCTTTGCGGTCGATAACGCGACGTTGAACCGCTTCTTTGCGCTGCATTACCTGTTGCCGTTCGTGCTTGTCGGTGTGGTCGGTGCCCATGTGGTGTCGCTGCACATCACGAAGTCGAACAATCCCGACGGTATCGAGATGAAGGGGCCGCAGGATTCCGTGCCCTTCCATCCCTACTTCACGGCCAAGGACTCGGTTGGGATGGGTTTCTTCCTGATCTTCTTCGCCTTCTTCGTGTTCTTCGCGCCGAACTATCTAGGCCATCCGGACAACTACATCGAAGCGAACGCTCTCGTGACGCCGGCGCATATCGTCCCGGAATGGTACTTCCTGCCGTTCTACGCGATCCTGCGGTCGATCACTTTCGACGTGCTGTTCATCCCGGCGAAGCTGATGGGCGTCATCCTGATGTTCGGATCGATCCTGATCCTGTTCATTCTGCCCTGGCTCGATACGGCACGGGTGCGCAGCGCCAAGTACCGGCCGATCTACAAGTACGTCTTCTGGGTCTTCCTCATCGATTGCATCGTGCTGGGCTGGGTCGGGGCGCAGCCGGCGGAAGGCACGGCCCTGATTATCGGGCAGATCGGCACCTTCTACTACTTCATCCATTTCCTGGTCGTGATGCCGGTTCTGGGCAAGATCGAAACACCGTTGCCGCTGCCGGCGAGCATCGCTGAACCGGTGACAGGGGGCGGGGGCGGCGCTTCCGCCGGGGCTGCAGCTGCCAAGATGGAGAAGTCGTAATGCGTAAAGCGATGATGAGCGCGGCGGCAGCCGTCCTGATGGCGTTATCCGGTTCGGCCTTGGCGGCCGGCGGCGTGGAAGTTCCGGAACGGGAGTGGTCCTTCGAAGGCGTTTTCGGAACCTATGACCGGGCCTCGATGCAGCGCGGGTTGCAGATCTATAAGGAGAGCTGCTCCGGCTGTCACAGCCTGAACCTGATCTACTTCCGCAACCTCACCGACCTTGGCTACACCGAGGCGCAGGCGAAGGCCTTTGCCGCGGAGTACGAAGTGCAGGACGGGCCGAACGACGAAGGCGAGATGTATACGCGTGCCGCCATCCCCTCGGACCGCTTCGTCAAGCCGTTCCCGAACGACAATGCGGCCCGCGCCGGTAACAATGGCGCATTGCCGCCCGACTTGTCGCTGATGGTAGAGGCGCGACCGGGCGGTGCGAACTATCTCTACGCGTTGTTGACGGGTTATGCCGATGCGCCGGCCGGTACCGATATGATGGAAGGGATGAACTACAATAATTACTTCCCGGGCCATCAGATCGCCATGGCGCCGCCGCTGTCCGAGGACGGCATCGAGTATGAGGACGGTACGAAGGCCACCGTCGCCCAGCAGGCGGAAGACATCGTGACCTTCCTCGCCTGGGCGTCCGAGCCGAATATGGAAGCGCGCAAGAAGATGGGCATCAAGGTGATGATCTTCCTGATCGTGCTCACGGGTATCCTGATCGCGGTCAAGAAGCGCGTCTGGGCCGACGTGCATTAGAGCGGATCGGGCTTTGTTAGAGAGGGGCCGCAGTGCACGCTGCGGCCCCTTTTCGTTTGGCACGGCGCAGCCGCGGCGCATCGCCGTCGGCAACGGGTCAGGGCGTGAATTCAGGACCCGATCCGTTTCGTCTTCGCCCGTGACGCGTTAGGGTGCGCGCTTAAGAATTCACACAGGAGAACGCGCTCATGAAACTCGGTCTGCTTCCCGGTAAGTTCAGCGGCCGCTACGACATCGATATGGATTTGGTGCGCGAGGCGGAGGATCTTGGCTTCGACTCCGCCTGGACCTCGGAGGCCTGGGGCAATGACGCGATCACCCCGGCGACGTGGATCCTGGCGAACACGACCAAGCTGAAGGTCGGCACCGCGATCATCCAGATGGCGGCCCGCACCCCGTCGATGGCGGCGATGACGGCCATGACCCTGCACGATCTGTCCGGCGGCCGTTTCATCCTCGGCATCGGCCCCTCCGGGCCGCAGGTCATCGAGGGCTGGCACGGTCAGGCCTTCGGTCGGCCGATCGCCCGGACCCGGGAATATGTCGAGATCATCCGCGATATCCTGAAGCGTGAAGCGCCGCTCACCCATGAGGGAAGGCACTATCAGATCCCGTTCAAGGGCGACGGGTCGACGGGGCTGGGCAAACCGCTGAAGAGCATCATGCATGGCGACCCGTCGATGCAGATCTACACCGCGGCGATCACCCCGGCGGGGCTCAGGGTCAGCGGCGAGGTCGCCGATGGTGGCTTCCCGATCTATATGGACCCGACCCAGTTCGACATCATCGGCGACCCGCTGCGCGAAGGCTTCGCCAAGGTGGGCGACGGCAAGAGCCTGGCGGACTACAAGGTCTCGCCCTTCGTCGCAGTCGAGGTCGGCGACGATATCGAGGCCTGCCGCGCCCCGGTCAAGCGCGAGATGGCGCTCTATATCGGCGGCATGGGCGCGCGCGACAAGAACTACTACAACGACTACGCCAAGAAGCTCGGCTTCGAGGCGGCGGCGGTCGAGATCCAGGATCATTTCCTGGCCGGACGAAGGGCCGAGGCGGAAGCCGCGGTGCCGAACGAACTGGTCGACGCGGTCGCCCTGGTCGGTCCGAAGGAGCGGATCATGGAGCGCATCGGCGTGTGGAAAGAGGCGGGCGCCAAGGGCCATATCGACACGATGGTGGTCCGCCGCCCGACCCGCGAGTCGATGCGCACCATCGCCGAAGCCGTGCTGTGAGCGGCTTCGCGCTCCGGTTCTACCGGGATGAGATCGGCCCGGGGTATGGCTCGCTTGCGCTGCCCGCCGACGTGCGGACGATCTATGCGCGGAACGGCTCGGTCCGCGTGGATGGTACCACCGTCACGGAGGACGAGGCCTGGTTCGGCGACGGCCCGGTCACCTTGGAAGGTGCCGGCGCGACGCTGTGGCGCTGCGAGTTCGCGTCCGCGGCGGCGGAGCCGGTGCTGTTGCCGGACGGCCGTTCCGTGATGCTGCTGGAGTCGCCGCTCACCACCCTGCCGCCCGAGGGCGGCCTGATGATGCGCTGCGATAGCGTCGCCTTTCCGCCGGGCGGCTGCGCTTACACCCACACCCATAAGGGGCCGGGTATCCGGTGCCTGCGGGAGGGCACGATCCGCATCGATAGCGACGGCCAGTCGCACCATTACGGGCCAGGCGAACCCTGGTTCGAGGCCGGGCCGATTCCGGTCTTCGCCCAGGCGGACGCCGCGCGCGACAGTCGTTTCATCCGCGTCTCCATCCTGCCGCGCGCGCTGGAAGGCAAGAGCTCGATCACCTATGTCCTGCCGGAAGATCGCGACAAGCCGAAATCGCAGACCTACCGCGGCTATTTCGACCGCTTCATCGACGGCTGACGAAACGCTTTCCCGTCCTCCGCATTCGCGCTTAACTGGCGGCATCGGAACCTTGCGGATGGTGGAGGTGTCATGAGCGACGTGCAACAGGACCGGTTCGGCAATCCCTTCGCGGCGGGCGTGCCCTATGCGCGCGGTGATTTCGTCGGCAGCACGGCGGACGATCTGCGCAAGCTGGGTCACGCCTGGTCGATGATCCGCAAGCGCATCGGCGGCGGCTCGGACGGCGAGGTCTTCAATTTCAGCGGGCTGGAGCGCCGCTTCGAGATGCCGGCGGGCGAGACCACGCCCCTCGATGACGAGCTGGCTCCGGCCCTGCTGAACGACCGGCTGCGCGACCTTGGCCTCGACCATATGGGCGCTGACCCGGCGCGCCACGACATGATGATGTTCAACCGGCAGACCGCGGCGATCCTCACCGCGACCCTGGTCATGGTCGCGCCCGGCGACACCGTGATCGGCGCCTCGCCGACCTACAGCCATCCCTGCGTCGTCCGTGCGGTGAAGCGGGCCGGCGCGAAGTTCGTCGACACGGTCGGCGTGAAAGCGTTTGGCGACGCTCTCGATGCCGCCCGTGCCGCGGGCGAAAATTTGTCCGTCGTCGCCCTGACTCGCCTGGCGGTCAGCTACGAGATCATGCCCGAGCGTGATATCCAAAAAATCATCGCCCTGGCGCGCGCCGCCGGCGCGAAGATCATCGTCGACGATGCGGGCGGCGCCCGGGTCGGCCCGGCCATCTTCGACCAGCCGAAATCGCTGGAATTCGATGTCGATATCGCGTCGACCGGGCTCGACAAGTACGGGACGATCGGGCCACGGCTCGGCCTGCTCGCCGGGGACGCGGATCTGGTGGCCGACATTCGGGCGACGGGTTTCGAGCTCGGCGTGGAGGCCCGGCCGATGCTCTATCCCGCGGTCGTGCATTCCCTGGCACAGTACAAGCCGCAGCGCGTCCGCGACCTCGTCGCCACGACGAAGCAGGTCGCCGAGGTAATGAAGGCGCGTTTCGGCAACCGGGTGTCAGAGACACCGGTGACTGCCCAGTTGAAGGGCGAGGACATCCTGGAGATGGCGATGGAGCGGGCCGGCATCAGCGAACGCCCGGCTATGCCGATCGAGGCCACCGCCGGCTTCGCCATGGCGATGGCGCGCGATCATGGCATCCTGTCTGTCCACCTCGCGGCCTTGCCGCCGGGCACTTCCGCCCTCCTGTTCAAATTCATCCCACCGGAAACACTGGCCCGGTTTGGCGGCGCGGAGAAGTTCGTCGATGCGGTCGATCAGTCCATCAATACATTGGCCGCCGCGATCGCCGACCCGGATGTGATGAACGCGCTGCTCTATGGCGACACGGACGCGGCGTAGCAGCCCGCCGGAACCCGGCACGGAAAGAGGCGCAAATCGACCGGCCGCTGCTATTTAGGACTCTCGGCCCATCGTCGGTGGTGTCCAGGCAGCGGGCTATCTTCATTCACGATGGCAGCGTGGATTTCAGACGGCTTTCGATACAAGCGTCGGCCGGAGAAATCTGTGGTCGCCGCCCGCTTCATTCTTGATTTCAGTTCCGTCCCGGACCATTGCCCCACGGCGATAGGTGGCTTCGACTTTGACATTGAACCGTCGCCCTTCGAAGGAACTCCATGTCACGGCCGAAAGACTGTTCGACGGGTCGAACGCATGTTCTTCCTTCTTTAAGATGACGATATCGGCGTTGCTCATGTTGTGTCTCCCGCACCTTCACATCAGAGAGAGCGACGTGGGCCGACGCTCGCAAATTCATCATCTATGTCATTCGCTGCAGATCAGCAGCGGCACAGTATTATAGATTATGATGGTAACAACGGCTGCAAATGCAGTCAGTGGCCACAGACTAAGCGTCATCATTCTCGGCGGGTAAGAGCGTCTGCGCGCGCGTCGAAGAGACTTTATAGTCGCCCGGCCGCGAACTTACGGGCGCACCAATCCTGAATGCGGGAAGGCTTAACGGAATGAATGACCTGAAGCTGAGAAAAGAGTTGATCCAAACGGTTCTTAAAATGAACGGGTTGGGGATCAACCAAGGGACGTCCGGAAACGCCGCCGTGCGCTCAGAGGACGGTTATCTGATTACGCCGTCTGGGATGGCTTATGAAGACATTTCGCCCGATGACGTTGTCTTCAAGAAGTTCGGTGGCGAATATGCGAGCCCGAATGGACTGCGCAAACCTTCAAGCGAATGGCGGTTCCATGAAGATATATTTACTGCCAGACAAGATGTCGAAGCCATCGTTCATACCCATGGCAAGGCGGTTATGACCATTGCCTGTCTGCAGAAGGATGTGCCGCCATTTCACTATATGATCGGGGTGACGGGCGCGAAGACGATCCGTTGTGCGCCTTATGAGACATTCGCCACCCAAGAATTATCCGATGTTGCCGTACAGGCCTTGGAGGGACGCAAGGCCTGTCTGTTGGCAAATCATGGGCAGATTGCTGTCGGTGGCAGCCTGAAACAGGCTCTGTCCATGGCATTGGAAGTGGAAACGCTCTGCGAAGTCTATTGGCGCACATTGATCGCCGGGGGTGCCGTCATTCTGGATGACCAGAAAATGGACGAGGCTCTGGCGAAATTCAACAAAGGCTATGGCAGCGGTAAGGCATTTGTATCGGATGGAAAAAGCTAGATACTTTCTGGTAATTTTCGCATGACCGATTTGCTTTCTGCCCCGGGCAACAACCCGCGTCTTTGTCATATTTGTGAGGTTTCAAGGAATCGTTTTAGCCGCAAACTTGACCAAGAAGGTGCTGTCTTAGACGCAAAGTGACTGTCTAGACAGCGTCGATTTTCAGAGCGCTGCTGGTCCGGTTCTAACGGCAGGGGGCCTCGGTTATATGGATATGGGCCAATACAGTTTCGTGGACGGGGACGGTAATACGATCCAAGCGGACTATACGTTCGCCTATCATAAGTTAGAGGGACGCGTTCTCATCTCGTTACACCACGCCTCTCTCACATGGTTGCCGCCTGCTGAAGATTGAGTTGGGTGCGCGCGCCACTAATGTCTTCGCGGCGCCTGGGATAGCGGTTGTTGGACCGAATGTCATTCTGGGCCAATCCGAAGCACGATTGCTGATGCGACAAGGATTCCGCAACTCCCGGAGATCTTTTCCCGTGTGGCTTCGTAGCCGATCGGAATTCGCGCTGCCGCCTTGACGAATTTGATATGTTGGGTCGGCGATAGAAACAAAGGATCTATGAAAATGACCAAGGCCGCCGGCACAGCCATCCCAACGGTTTTCATCGAGAATGATCGGGTCAAAGTCACCGAATGGCGCTTTAAGAAACGCGGTGACAACACCGGGTGGCACCGACATGCCTATGATTACATTGTTGTTCCTCAGTTTGATGGGGCGTTGGAAATTGACCTTGGTAACGGAGAGCGAACCCGCGCACCGATGAAGAGCGGCGTTCCCTATTTTCGTGAAATCGGTGTCGAGCATGACGTCATCAATGCAAACGATTTCGAGTGCGCCTTCGTGGAGGTCGAACTGCTGGAGCCGCGCAAGAAGTAGGCACGGACGACCGCTTCGCGGCATGTATTAAGAACGGCTAAGGCGCGTCACCACAGGCAGCGTCCGCGTTCCACATTTGGGAAGAAAATGACGCCCCGCGCAGGGGGATTGGGGAGGGGGTGCGCGGGGCGCCACGTGCGACGGTTATCCGTCGACCTTACCAATTGAGATAAGACGATTCTGTCCGCGTACAAGAGGCGGAAATGCCCGAATGCTCGGTATCGGTCAAGTCTCTGATTTTGCTCGCGTTATCCCTGCGCGCGGGGTCAGGTGGGGTTGAGCCGCGCGGCCTCCGCCATGAGGATGACGGCTTCATCCTGCTGGGTCCGCACGGTGACGCTCGTCGCCTCGCAGTCGTCCCAGACCTTGTAGCGCTCCTTGATCCGGGCCTTCGGTCCCACCAGCGATTTCGAATCGACCCATTCGTCCGGCACCGCGTCGGCGGCTTCCTTCTTGCGGCCGGCCAGGAACAGTTCCTGGATGCGGTCGGCCGCGTCGGCATAGCCGCGGCGGATCATCATCTCCTTGTGGAAGTTCTTGTTCTTGTGGCCCATGCCGCCGATATAGAGCGCCTCGCGCGGCTTCAGCCGGTTGAGCGCGGCGGACACGTCCTCATCGATTTCCACATGGACGGAGGCCTGGATCTCGAAATTGTGGAAGCCCTTGCCGTTGCCGGCGCGGGCGAAGCCTTCTTCCAGCCAGCCCTTGTATTCGTGGAACGTGCCGGGCGTGTAGCCGAGCGGCAGCCAGCCATCGCAGACTTCCGCGGTGAGGCGGACCGTCGCCTCGTTGCCGGAGCCGATATAGATCGGGATGTCCGGGTTCATGTGCAGGATCGAGGTCAGCGGCTTGCCAACGCCGGCCGCGCCCTCGCCCTCATAAGGCAGCTGAAGCTGCTTGCCGTCATGGCTGACGGGGCCCTCGCGCCGGAAGATCTTGCGCATTATCTCGACATAGTCCTTCAGCCAGTAATAGGGGCGGCCCCAGGGCTCGCCATACCAGCCTTCGACGATCTGCGGGCCCGACACGCCGAGCCCGGCGAGAAAGCGGCCGCCGCCCACCATGGCGTCCACCGTGCCCGCGCACATGGCGGCGTTCGCCGGCGTCCGGGCCGAGACCTGCATGATTCCGGTACCGAGCTTGATGCGTTCCGTGACCGCGCCCAGATAGGCGAGCGGCGTTACCGCATCCGACCCGTAGGCCTCGGCCGTCCAGACCGAATCGTATCCCAGCCGCTCCGCCAGCTGCACCCGTTCGACCGGCAGGTTCATGGTGGCGCCGGAATAGCCGATTGCGAGTCCGAGTTTCATCGCCGTTCTCCGTGTTCAGTGTCGAAAATTCGAATTTGTGTGGCGCGCCTCACACCGCGTTTTTGAAAACTGATGCGATACAGGACACATACGTCATCCCCGTCGCCCCGGACCTGAACCGGGGCCCATCCTCTATGCCAATCGTGGCGTATCACTGGGTCCTGGCTCTGCGACGCAAAGCGTCTTGGCCGGGACGACATGAAGATGATTCTGCAATCACTGTGTCGCGGCAAATTCCAACCGGAACAGAGAGTGGACTAAGCGGCGCTTTCCGTCAAAGCCGGCCACGCTTCCTTGTCGTCCAGCACGGTGACCCGGTGCATGACGCGGCGCTGGCCCTGATAATCGTTCAGCGCGTTGTGATGCGTGCAACGATTGTCCCAGAAGGTCAGCGTGCCCTTCTCCCAGCGCACCCGGCAGGTGAATTCCGGCCGCGCCATGTGGTCGTAAAGAAACTGCAGTAGCGGCGCGCTTTCCTCCGGCGTCATGCCCTCGAAACGTTTGGTGAAGGACCGGTTCACATAAAGGCCTTTGCGGCCGGTCTCGCGATGGGTGCGGATGACCGGGTGCACCGCGTCCTGTTCCGCGTTCTCGGAATACTTGAACTTCATCGATTTGTTCTTCGCCTGCATTTCCGGGCCGGTTGCGTTGACGCCGAAGCTTTGCGTGGCGCTGTGCACGGCGTTGAGCCCCTCCAGCAGTTCCTTCATCCCGTCCGACAGGGCGGCGTATGACGCGTACATGCTGGCGAACATGGTGTCGCCGCCGGACTCCGGCACCTCCAGCGCGTACAGCATGGAGCCGAGCGGCGGCTTGGCGACGTAGGAGACGTCGGTGTGCCAGACATGGCCGACATTTCGCGTGTCCTCAGGGTTCTTGGCGACCAGCTGGACGTCGGGGTGGCCCTCGACGGTCGGGAAGAAGTCGTTGATATGGCAGCCGCCGAAATTGCGTGCAAAGGCCTTGTGGGCGTCCGGCGTCAAATCCTGGTCGCGGAAGACGACGACCAGATGGTCGAGATGGGCCTGGTGGATCTCGTCCAGAATCTCCGGCGCCAAAGGTTGCGACAGGTCGGCACCGAAGATTTCCGCGCCGATCGCGCCGGCCATCGGCTTCACCGTGATGTGTTGGTACGTCATGCTGTTATCCTCGCTAGGCAGTTAGTTTGCTGCGGTCGTCGAGACGCGCGCGCGTGGTGTTCGAAACGGGGGCCGTCAGCATCCCCGCGGTGGAATCGATCAGATTGTCGATGAAGAGCCACAGATCGTCCGGGCGGCCGTCGCCCGTCGCCATGTGCCGCTCCCGGTCGGCCAGCGCGTAGACCATCTGTTTGCTGGCCAGGCGGATGCGCTGTTCCACGATGGCCGGCGGCAGTTTGGCCAGGATCGTGCGCAGCAGGCGCCGGATCGCGGCAAACCCGTGGTCGAAACGGCCGCGGATCAGGTCGCCGATATCGACGTCGGGGTCGGCGACCGCCTGGGCTAGAAAGCGGACATAGTGGCCGCCGCGCGCAGGGTCGGCGAGCTGTTCGGCCAGCGGCAGGATCATCGCCTCGACGATGCTGTGGCAGTCGCCGTCCAGCCCGGCCTTGCTCATCTCGTCCAGCATCGCCAGGCGGCGCTGGTTGATGCCGGCCATGCGGCGCTCGAAGATCGCCAGCATGAGGGCGCGGCGGGAACCGAAATGATAATGCAGCGCCGCCACGTTTTTCTGCCCGGCCGCGCGGTTGATTTCGCGCAGCGAGACGTTGTTCGCCCCGCGTTCGGCGAACAGGCGCTCCGCCGCGGCGACCAGCTTGGCCCGCGTGTCCGATCCGTCCGGCGTCTCCGGCCCGCCTTGCGGCGTCCCGGAGCATCCCTTGCCTGTCCCATCCATGTCGGCACCGTATTAAATCATATGAATTAATGCAAGTGATTTAATTGCCGTCTTGAGCGGATCGAGGTTCCACGCTCACGCGGTGCGTGGATATGGCCGGATCGGCGGCGCCGTTCACGCGCGC
>CAJWOT010000103.1 GCA_913044215.1 uncultured Rhodospirillaceae bacterium
CCGTGGAAAAGCCGGATCCGACCGCCGAGAAGTTGCTGGCACTTTTGACGCCCCTGGACGACGACCAAGATTTTCGATTGGGTAACCAAGGTTACACGGTGCGTCGCGCGCGGAAAAGGCGCTTCCGGTTTCGTTGTCACAAAGAACGAAAAGGCTTAGGTGATCTGGGGCAGCAAAGGGAAAACCTGTTCCGTTTGAGCGCATTCCGGCGTAGTTTTTCTAGTAGGACTTTCCAACCTTTAGCGTGGGTGAAAAGATGCCGATCGTCGATTTGAAGGACGTTCCCAAACAGCAATTTCCAAACGGTGCGACCTACCAGACGGTCGTGGGCGACGAGGCGGGTTCGACGCCGGTCCGCGTAGGTGTCCAGATTTCACCGCCTGGCTATTCCACTGGCACACATTCGCATCCCTATATGGAGGTCGTCAGCATCATCGAAGGTGAAGGCGAAGCCTGGATGGATGGAACGGATGGTGTCATCGCGATTGGACCGGGGACGACGCTTGTATTGCCGCCCCACGTGAAGCACGGGTTCCGGGTTACCGGCACAGTTCCAATGAAGACCTATGGCGTTCATGCCTCGTCGACGCGGATCGTCGAGCGCGCATAGCGGCCCAAGGAAACTCGCGTCGCTGAGACGCTCCAGCAGAATTGTCCGACAAGGCCGATCGGCTGCGGCTACCCCTCTAACCGAAAGCGCATGCGTATCGCGGCGACCTGCGATCCGGCGGGATCTTCCCGCGCTTCGATTACGTAAGGTTCGAAGCCCATTTTGGTATAAAGCAACAGGCCGCCAACATTCCGATTGAAGCAGACCAGTGTCACCTGCCGTGCGCGATACTCGTCAGCGGCGATCCCGATCATCGTTTCGATAAGGTAGCGTGCGACACCGAGCCCTCGACGTTTAGGGTCGACGATAACGTTACCGATCGAGCAGCTCTCTCCAATTTTACAATCGTAGAAGTTTGCGAGACCGGCCACCGAACCGTCTACCAGCGCCACGGTTGACGCTTCGCGTTCGCGGAGCGCCGCTCGCAAACGCTCCGGTGGCAGGGGGTAGGCCGGGTTCCGGAACATGAAGGAAACTTCTTTAAAGTTTGCCGGAAAGCTGCAAATCAACGAGATATCTTCGTCCCGGACCGGTCTGTGGCTGAGTGTGGGGTCAGGAATGATCTGCTACTGTCGACTTATTGAGGCCATGGACGGATGGCCATCAGGCCACCATCAATCGGCAGCAGCAGGCCGGTGATCCAGCGGGCTTCATCGCTGGCCAGATAAACCGCCCCCCAACCGATGTCCCAGCCGGTCCCCTCTGTTTGCAACGGGACCAGCTGGCGCCGGCGCTCGCGGTATTCCGGTCCGCGCCAGGCAACCATCGGGGTGTGGACCGTACCGACCACGATGCAGTTGCACCGGATACCTTCCGCTGCGTGGTCCGCCGCGACGGATTGCGTGAACCCGTGAATCCCGGCTTTGGACGTTGCATAGGCGATCGCGCCGGTCTCGCTCGCCAGCCCACCGGCCCCGACGACTGAAGAGATATTGATGACCGATCCGCCCCCGGTGCGCTGCATCGCCGGGACAGCCGCGCGTGTGCATAGCATTGCAGACTTCAGATTCGTCCCGATGACCTTGTCCCATTGCTCTTCGGTAACGTCGGCGACCTTGCCCGGTGCCCCGATTCCGATGTTGTTGCACAGGATGTCCAGGCGCCCGAAGGTGCTCTCCGCGGCCGCGACGGCCGCCTCGGCATCTGCGGCGCGAGTCATATCGCCGGCAACGGCAATCGCCTCCCCGCCTTCGTCGATAATTTCCTGGCGCAAGCCATCGGCGCGATCTTGCGATCGGTTGACGAGGACGACGCGCGCGCCCTCACGGGCGAACAGCAGCGCGATGGCCTTCCCATTGCCGACACCTTCGTCCCTCGACGCCGCGCCGGTGACGATCGCAACCTTGTCCTGCAGCCTTCCAGCCATCTTTGTCCCCCCTTCGTCGTTCGGATTCTGGTTCTGCCGGGCTTCGTTAGTGCAACAAACGCCTTCTTGCAACCGCCGGCTATTGACCGGAAAGGCGTGGACTACAAACATGGGTTGGAGTTGCCGGCGTTGACCAAGGGGTATCAGGAATTGTCAGTATCAGAGTTCGAAAAATTCGCTATCGGCCAATCGGTGGCGCGGACGGAAGATCCGCGCCTGCTTCGCGGTGAAGGCTGTTTTACGGACGACTTCAATCTGCCCGGTCAAGCTTACGCCTATGTTTTTCGGTCCCCGTATGCGCATGGCAAAATCGAGTCTTTGGATGTTTCAGCGGCCCGGTCGGCGAACGGGGTGCTGATGGTCCTCACGGCCGACGACCTTGCACGCGAAGGTGTTTCACCCTTGCCATGCCGCTTGCCGGCGAAAAGTCGGGATGGCACGCCGCTGATCAAGCCGGATAGGCCGTGCTTGGCGACCGACAGTGTCCGGCACCGTGGCGAGGCGATTGCCTTGGTCGTTGCCGAAAGCACGGGCCAGGCCCGCGATGCCGCGGACCTCATTGAGCTTGATGTGTCGGCTCTGCCGGCGGTGACGGATGCGCGGGAAGCGCTGCGCGAGGGGGCACCGCAGCTGCATGGGGAAGCGCCGGGTAACCAGGCGCTCGACTGGGAGTTCGGCGATGGTGACGAAGTCGATCGCATCTTCGCGCAAGCGCATCACGTGACACGCCAAACCCTGCGCAACAACCGGGTCGTCATTTCACCGATGGAGCCGCGTGCCGCGGTCGGCGAACACGATGCTGAAACCGGCCGCTACACATTGCATGTTCCGACCCAGGGCGTTTTTGGGTTCACCGGCGCCATGGCGACACAGGTCCTTGGGATCGAGCGTGAGCAACTGCGGGTACGCACCTACGATGTCGGCGGTTCATTCGGTATGAAGTCGGCGCCTTATCCGGAGTACGCGCCGGTGTTGATCGCGTCGCGCTTGTTGGGCCGTCCGGTCAAATGGTGCGACGACCGTAGCGACAGCTTCCTCTCCGATCAGCATGGCCGCGACAGTTGGGCGGAAGCGTCGCTTGCTTTCGATGCGGATGGCCGCATTCTGGCGGGCCGCGTGATCAGCTACGCCAATCTCGGCGGCTATCTGAGCGCCGTCGGTCCGTCGATGAGCACGCGCAATATCCCGCGCAATTTTCCCGGCGTCTATCGGCTTCCGGTATTCAACGCGCGTTCGCATGCGGTCTTTACCAACACCACGCCGATCGGTGCCTATCGCGGTGCCGGGCGGCCGGAGGGCGTTTACTACATGGAGCGCCTGATGGATACTGCGGCGCGTGAAATGGGTATCGACCGGGTCGAACTGCGCCGGCGCAACATGGTCCGGCCGGACGAGATACCCTATCACGCGGTCTCCGAACTGACCTATGACAGCGGTGACTTTCCGGCTGTGCTGGATGATGCGCTCGACGCCGCCGACTGGGACGGGTTCGAGGCACGGCGTGCGGCGTCGGCAGCCGGCGGCAAATTGCGCGGCCTGGGTCTCGCCAGCTATCTGGAGGTGACGGGCCCGCCGGCGCGCGAGATGGGGGGTATCCGTTTCGAGGAAGACGGTACTGTCACCATGGTGTCCGGCTCGCTGAACTACGGGCAGGGCCATCATGTCACCTTCGCGCAGATCCTGACTGCGACGCTTGGCATTCCAATCGATCGCTTCAACCTGATTCAGGGCGACAGCGACGCGCTGATCGCCGGTGCCGGAACCGGTGGCTCGCGAACTGTGATCTCGGCTGGCACGGCGCTGCTGCATGCGGCAGATCAAGTCATCGAAAACGGCCGCGCCATCGCCGGCCATGTGCTTGAGGCGGCGGTGGCCGATATCGAATTTGAAGCCGGCCAGTTCACCGTCGCAGGGACGGACCGGACGATCTCGATCCTTGATCTGGCCGAACGTGCGCGCGCCGGTCTGCCCGACGATCTGCCGCCAGGCCTCGACGCGGAGCTGGCCGAGGATACGCCGCCATCGGCCTTTCCCAATGGCTGCCACATTGCCGAAGTCGAGATTGAGCCGGAGACCGGTACGGTGCGCGTCGACCGCTACGTCATCGTCGATGATTTCGGCACTCTGATTAACCCGATGCTGGTCGAGGGCCAGGTGCATGGCGGTGTGATTCAGGGTTTGGGTCAGGCCTTGATGGAAGACACCGCCTATGATGCCGAAGGTCAACTGGTCTCGGGTTCCTACATGGATTACACGATGCCGCGGGCCGACGATTTGCCGGTGTTCGAGTTCCGTTCCCATCCGGTACCCGCAACCAGCAACCCGCTCGGCGCGAAGGGCTGTGGGGAGGCCGGGTGTACAGGTGCTCTCCCGGCGATCATGAACGCCATCGTGGATGTCCTGGCACGCGAGACTGGTGCCAGCCATATGGACATGCCGGCTACACCGGAACGGGTGTGGGCTGCACTGCGGCGTGATTGAGGGGCCGGGCCCGGCAGCGTAAGCGTCAGCTGCCCGCGCCGACGGCACCCCAATAGCGTTTGACGTGTTGCCACATCAGCCGGTCGTGGCGGCTCTGCAAGCAATGCCGCACGGAATAGCCGCCGAGTTGAACGACCCGGTCTCGCCAACAGGCGGCGTACTCTTGCTTTGCCCGCTTTATCCGGTCATCCGGTGCATCGCGCAGCACGGTATCGGCAGCGCTGCGCCACAGGCTTTGCCGGGCGTCAGGCCGTCGATCGATCTGATCCGGCAACGCGTTAATGAGGCCGTTCAACGCCTGCACGCGCTCAACGTCATGCTGTCCGCGATGGACGATCTTGGCACCCAACTGGCGCAGCAGTCCGGCGGCGATCCGCTTGTCCTGCTCGGTTTGCGGATTGTCATCGCCTGCGACCGGATGCGGGAACAGCGTAATTTGCTCTCCCGCGGCAATCGCCGCCTTCCGGGCGCCCAGCGCAGCAAGACGCGATTGCACGACCGAAATGGTCACCGCCGTATGGCCGCTGCGTGCGGCGGTGATGCGAATATGATCAGCCGCCGGAATGCGCTGCGTCTTTCCGTCTTGCCCCGTTAAGACGAGGGTCAATTGGCTCCCCGCAGCAAGACGGTACGGATCGCCCGACCGAGGCAATTCGCGTTCCTCCTGAAGACAAAAGGTCGAAAACTCCGCGCGGCATATCTCACCGTCGCAGTGCAAGGCCGTCGCGCCCTTGGTCTCAAGCAGCGCGAGGGCCTGGGTTGCAGCGTGACCGGTTCCCGCCAGCAACATACCGGCACTCGATGCCGCGAGGGCAACAATCAGTCTGGGAAGGCGTGGCATGCTCAGAACCTCCTAGGAAAGGTGGTGTCGAGGGGTGCGTACGCGAGTGGGTTGAGTATGCTTGCGACGGTGCGCGAAGTTAAATCATGTCCGTTTTAACGGCATAAACGCCTCGGAATGATTTCGGTTTACATTTAGGAAAAGAAATTTTTTGAGCTCAAACAGGTGTCGGCAGGATACAATTGCCCGGTTGATATGCGTGGGGAGGAGACGCAAGCGATGCCGGTTAATTTCGGGAATCTTCGAATTCTCGTAGTCGACAGCGATCAGGAGTTGCGCAATCTGACGTGCGATATGCTGGATACGATCGGAATTTCTGAGGTCTATACCGTCAGTGACGGTGGCCGCACTTTTGGGGAGTGGCGAGACCGCGAATTCGACATGGTCATCCTGGAACGGAAGATGGAACCGGTCGGCGGGATCGATTTGACACGGATGATTCGAACAGCGTCGGACAGCCCCGATCCGCATGTTCCCATCTTGATGGTCACGGCGGCACCGAGCTTGCAGGATGTCACGGAAGCACGCGACGTCGGTGTCTCGGAGTTCCTGATCCGGCCTTTTTCCGTCGACAGTTTGCGAAGCCGTGTTGCCGCAATTATCAACAATCCGCGCGCGTTCATTCAGGTGGAGAGTTATTTCGGACCGGACCGCCGGCGTGTGAACAAGGAATTCAAAGGCGAGGACATGCGTGGCCGCAAGTCCTGACCGGAAAATCGAAAGCGAAGAACTATGGAAAGTACGAAACGGGCTGGCCCTCTGACGGGGCTGCGCGTCTTGGAGGTTGGCCACTTTATCGCTGCGCCCTTCGGCACGCGGCTGTTGGGCGATCTTGGCGCTGACGTCATAAAGGTCGAGCCGCCGGCGGGCGACCCGGTGCGGCAGTGGGGTACCCATATTGATGGCAATTCGCCCTGGTGGTCGCAGCACGGCCGCAACAAACGTTGCATCACCTTGAATTTGAAGCACCCCAAGGCGAAAGAGATTGTGCTCGGCCTCGCTGCAAAGAGCGACGCCGTGGTGGAAAATTTTCGTCCGGGTCAGTTGGCACGCCTCGGGCTCGGGCCTGACGTGCTGCGTGAAGCCCGTGCGGATCTCGTTATCGCGCATGTATCGGGATACGGGCAGGACGGCCCCTACCGCGATAAGGCCGCTTTTGGTGTGATTGGTGAATCGGTGGGTGGTTTGCGCCATCTCAGCGACCACGCGCCAGGCATGTCGGATCTGCCGCCGGTTCGGGTCGGTGTCAGCATTGGCGATTCGATTGCCGGCCTTTACGCGGCGTTTGGCGTGATGGCGGTGTTGTGGCAGCGCGATCGCCAGGGTGGCGATGCGCGAGCGCGGAGCCTCGATGTGGCGCTCAGCGAATCCGTCCTAAGCATGATGGAGGGCATGTTGCCCGAGTACGGAGTGATGGGGGATATCAAGCAACCGACCGGCTCACGCATCGCCACGGCCGCTCCGACCAGCGGGTATTTGGCGAAGGACGGCAAGTGGGTCCTGATCGCCGGCAATTCCGACCCGTTGTTCGCACGGCTGTCGAAGGCGATGGGCCAGCCGGACTTGCCGCAGGATGCGCGCTTCCGGGACAACCGGTCACGGGTCGCAAATGTCGAGGATCTCGACGCGATCATCGGGGACTGGACGCGGCAGCACGATGCGGACGCGCTGCTGGCGATTCTGGCCGATGCCGACATTCCGAGTTCGCTCGTCTACACCGCGGAAGATATCGCGGCGGACCCGCAATACCGGCACCGCGGCATGGTGCAGGAGGTCGAAGATCCGTTGTTCGGACAGGTGTTGCAGGCCGGAATTGTGCCAGGCGTGCCGGAAGATCCCGGCCGTGTCCGCTGGCCCGGCCCGAAAATCGGCGCGCACAATGAAGAGGTGCTGGGCGAACTGCTCGGCATGACCGCAGCGGACGTTCAAGGCCTGCGCGATCAGGAAGTCATCTAACCGGTAAGGATATGCGATGAGCGAGGGCAAAGAACGTCCGGTCCAGGGTGGCCAGTTCGAAATGGGGTGGGGTAGCGACGTGATCGCGCAGATGTTGCGCGATTTCGGTATCGACTACATCACGCTCAACCCTGGGGCCAGCTATCGTGGGTTCCATGACAGCTTGGTGAACTATCTCGGCAACCGCGATCCGCAGATGCTCGTCGCCATGCATGAAGAGCATGCGGTTGCCATTGCGCATGGCTATGCAAAAGTCACCGACAAACCGATGGCGGTCGCGGTACACAGCAATGTCGGGCTGATGCATGCGACCATGGCGATCTTCAACGCGTGGTGCGACCGGGTGCCGATGCTGATTCTCGGTGCAACCGGACCGGTGGATGCCGCGCAGCGCCGGCCCTGGATCGAATGGATTCACACTGCAAAGGATCAGGGCGCGTTGATCCGCGATTACGTGAAATGGGACGACCAGCCGGGCTCGCCGGAAGCGGCCGTGGAATCGATGCTGCGCGCGTGGCAGATCACCCGCACCACGCCGAACGGGCCGGTCTATGTCTGCATGGATCTGGGTGTACAGGAACAACAGCTCGACGCGCCGATCGCGATCCCGGATGTGAGCCGGTACGAGCCGGGCGGCGATCCGGCGCCGGCACTGGCCGATTTGGCGCGGGCTGTCGAATTGCTTGCAAATGCGGAGCGCCCGCTCATCTTGGGCGGCAAGGTATCACGCGAGGCCGGAGCCTGGGCTGATCGCATCCGGCTGGCCGAACGGCTCGATGCGCGGGTGCTGACCGACTTGAAAGCCGGTGCGGCCTTCCCGACCGACCACGTTCTGCATCCACTGCCGCCGATCAAGCGGCCGAGTAAGGCGGCGTGCGCGATGATTGCCGAGGCGGACGTGATCCTCGCGCTGGAATGGATCGATCTGGCCGGAACGTTCAAGCAGGCTTTGGGGCAAACCGAGAGTGAGGCGACGCTGATCAACTGCACCGTCGATCCCTATCTGCACAATGGCTGGTCGATGGATCATCACATCCTGCCGGCTGCCGATATCCGCATACTGTGCCGGCCGGACAGTTTGGTCCCGGCACTGCTCGAGGCACTGGGTGACGGTGCCGGACATGCCGCTTGGGGCACGATCGAGGCCGAGCCGCCCGAGCGCTCAGGGGGCGACGCGCTCGACTATCAGGATATCGCCAACGCGCTAACCGCCGCGTTGGGAGATCGCAAGTCGACCATTACGGGCGTGCCGATCGGCTGGCCTGGCTACGCCTGGCCGATCAACGAGCCGCTAGACTATTTGGGCGGCGATGGTGGGGCCGGTATCGGATCCGGGCCGGGCATCGCGATCGGCGCGGCCCTGGCACTGAAAGGAAGCGGACGTGTGCCCGTCGCGATCCTCGGTGACGGCGATACGACGATGGGGATCAATGCGCTGTGGACGGCGGCAAAGTACCGGATCCCGTTGCTTATCGTCGTTGCCAACAACCGCTCTTACTTCAACGACGAACTGCACCAGGAACGCATCGCCCGCACACGCAGCCGGCCGGAGGAAAACCGCTGGATTGGGCAACGTCTCGAGGACCCCGTTCCGGATATCTCCGCATTGGCTCGCGGTTTCGGCTGGACGGCGCCCGATGCGGTGGCGACGAAGGACGACCTGATGCAGGCGATGACTGACGCCGTGGCCACCGTCGCCGCTGGCGGGCAGGCGCTGGTCGATGTCCACATAATGCGTGGCTACGATCCCACCGTGGTCAATCCCGGTGGGATGGATAAGAGCGGATAAACCCGAAGCTCTAATCCAAGAACTTCATGTCGGCCGCTTTCTCAATGCAAGGCGTCGAGTTGTCCATCTTGGCATCCGGTCCTTGGTCGTGCAGGTGGGTCTGCAGCATGCCGCGGACTAGGTTGGCAACGAGCATCGGTGCGCCGCATTTGACGCCGAGCTGCGTTGCCAAGGTGACATCTTTCAGCATTAGAGCCATGCCGAAATCGGACGTCGGCTGACCTTCCAGCATTTTCGGGAAGGCGCCTTCCGTGGTGCTGTTGCGGCCGGAACTCTTGTTGATCACCTCGGTCATCTTGGCGAGCGACAGGCCGTATTTGCGGCCCATTGCGGCGGCCTCCAGTGCCGCCATGCGGTTGCACGCTGCGATCGTGTTGTTGACCAGCTTGATGACGTGGCCGCTGCCGATTTCGCCGCAATGGAAAACGTTAGGGCTGATCGACTCATAGACCGGTTTGACCTTCTCGAAAGTTTCCATCGGCCCAGCGGCGATGATGGCGATTGTGCCTGCATGTGCGCCGGCCGGGCCACCGGACACCGGCGCGTCCACCATGGTGATGCCCTTTTCCGCCAGTTCCGCGGCCATGGCGCGGGTTTCGTCCGGGTCACCGCTGGTCTGATCGACGACGATCTTGCCGGGCTCCAACCCTTCGATCAAGCCGCCTTCGCCGAAGATCGCTTCGCGCACATCCGCCGATCGCGGCAGGCACAACAAGACGACATCGCATTCCCGTGCCATTGCTGCCGGGCTCTGTGCCGGGATCGCCCCGTTCTCTGCAAAGTCCGATACGACGTCTGGCCGCAAGTCGTAAACGCGAAGCTTGTGCGACAGCATCAGTCGCCGTGCCAGCGCCCCGCCCATGGCGCCCAATCCGATATAGCCCAGTTCCATCTCCGATCCTCCCTGTAGATGATTTGCACGCCACTATAGGGGGCGATGGCAACGCCGCAAAAAAAGCCGACCTATCGGTTTAAGTACTTCTGTTATGCAAGGCTTTTTCAATTTCCTGCCGCATATCGTCGACTGTTGCGGTATCGACATCCTGTCCGGCAAAGCATGAGGTGTTCACCAATCCGGTCAGTTTGGCGATCGGCGCTTGTGGCAGAACGGCTTCCAGATCGGACGCCCGCTCGTTCGGCGTTTCGGCTTCGTTGAACGCATGCCCGCGGTCGCAGGCGACCGTAACCAAGTGGCGATACAGTTCGAAAGTCTCCCGCTGGCCGTCGGTTCCCGTCGATCTGGCCGACATCACTGTCCGGGAACTTTTGCGGCGCCGTGAAGCCATTCCCCGAACGAGCCGGGCAGCATCGCCAACAAATGGAATGGAAACATCGGCCGTCTCCCGGTCGAGCTTTTGTCTTTCGTCCAAATCGTCGCTCGGGCCGAGATAGAAACGATAGATCAGATAAGCGAGAAAGATAACAATCGCCAGAATTGCCCAGCCCTGCCATTCGATATCGATGGCGCTGGCATTGGGATCGTATTCGCTGTGGCCCAGGCCCTCCAAAGATGACAGCGGGTCCGTAACCTCCCTGAGACTGGAATCTTTGCCAATTATCGGGTCGAAAATTCTGCTCACCGCCCAGAGGTATCCATCTCGGAGTATTTCCAGGGGCCACCGAAAAATCGTTAAGACAACGGTCCACAGCCCGCGGCTGACGCTGTCGCCGACCACGCCCGCTGCCGCGCCGAAACCGACGACAAACAGAACCGTGAAGGCGGCCAGGCGCAGCCGAAACGATGAGGCCGCGAGTCCGCCGCCGAAGCGATTGACGGCCAGCGCGGCGAGACCAGCGACAAGGAATGGCCACAGCAGGTTCCCCACCTGCAGATCGCGCGCACTGCCGACCTCCACGATCATGGCCAAGACGAACCATGCGATCCCGAAGCGAAAGCGCCGGACCAGCCTATGTGTGAGGTCTTTCTCCATAAGCATGCTTGCCGCATGGACCCAGAGATAGGCGCTTGCCAGAAACGCGAAGCTGATGCGGAGAGCTTCCGAAACGCCGTATCGTCCCTGCAAGATCGCCGCCAGCCAACCCAAGTCCGTCATGCCGGCCACGGTGCCATAGGACACAATAAACCCCACACCACCATACAGGGTCAGCGTCCCGGAACCCGACCCGTTGAATCGATGAAAGGTGTGGAAAACGAGCGTCCCGCCCGTCAAGACGCCGAAAATGATCGGCCAAGGCAGCGGCGAGGTCGCCTGATCGGCGATAAAGCCGATGATGGCGAAGCCTGCGAACATCGAGGCGCTGTCCGTTATCAGAATCGCCGTGCGCAAGAACAGGGCGGAGAGATTAGGCATTCAACGCCTCCCGAGCTGGGTCTTCCTCTAACGTCACGGCGGCGGTGAGGAGGGGCCGAAAATCCCTGATATCGAGCCTTGCGGCACGTGGCGTTGCGCCCGGCCCGACAAACAGGGTTACGGTCGGATTGCCACGGCTTTGCAGCGCGCGCAGTATCGCTTCGGTCGGCGGATCGAAATTCGCCGTTACGCAAACCACCGTGGCGCCGAACGGTATCGACTTTGCCCCGATCCTCTCGATCAGGCCGGGCATGTCCTGGGTGGTTGCCGAGCCGGCAACCGCCAAGGTTTCCAGAACGACCGGTAGTTGGCTCGACCCGCGTCCAGGCGGGATGTAGGGACGCACCCGTTCGCCGCGTGGAACACCGTTGCATATCAGGCCGGTTTGGTAGCCGCGCTGGGCGCAATCGACCGCGACTGAAGCTGCCGCGACGACCGTTCGTTCGAGGAACGGACCACGTGCGCCTGAGAGTGCAGCGCGGCGGATATCGCACTCGGCGATCAAGACGACGCTTTGCGTCACCGTGCGGTCGAACAACCGGACGAAGGGTTCGCCCCGCCGCGCCGTTGCTTTCCAGTCGATATGCCGAGCCGGCTCGCCGCTGCGGTATTCGCGCAGACCGTTCGGACGCATTGCGTCGTCCACGCCCCAAACGCGGCTGGTGGCATCGCCTAGGGGCTGCGCCGATGGCAACCGCAGCGCGGGCAGGGGTACAATTTTTGGATACACCGTGAAGTCCGGTTGCGGCACATCGATGGTGCGATCGTTTGTATAGAACGCGAACAGATCGCCGCTGCGCAGATGTGTCGGCGTAAAGCGATAACGGCCGCGCCGGGCCGCGTACAAGCGGTGACACATCGTAATGCTCTGGTGGGGGCCGAGCGCCGTGGCTGATACGATATTCGTCCCGTTCAGATGTGGGCGTGTCTCGCCACCGGTTTCATGTACCGTTAGCCCCTTCGGCACGAATTCCGTGATACCGATCCACGGGACAGTCAGGGCCTTGCGGTTTTCCACCGTGAGGGAGAGTTCGAAGGATTCGCCCTCGAAAACGCGGCTGTAAGTCGTCCGGTATTCGGTCTCGATATCGAACAGCGACCACCGAACCCAGACGCGGCCGATCAGCGACAGAACCGCAACCGTCGCGCCGAGCGCGATGAGCGAGGGGTGATCGACGAGGACCCCCAGCAGCACCACAACGGCCATAACCGCCATGATCACATCGGAGACGCGCGCATTCGCCTGCATGTCAGGTTGCCAGAGGAACCGGCGTTTCGCTCAGAATTTCGGCAAGTACCGCCGCGCTGGTCTGACCGCGCAGCTCTGCCGACGCATCGAGGATCAGACGATGGCCCAATACGGGTGTGGCCATCGCCTTCACATCGTCCGGCAGCACATGGTTGCGGCCGGCGATCCCGGCCCAGGCTTGCGCACTCAGTTGCAAGGCGAGCGCCCCGCGTGGACTGATCCCAAGACGGATCGCCTCGTGCGCCCGGGTCCGCTCTACCAGCGTGAGAATGTATTCGCGCACCATCGGCTCGACGCGAATGGCAGATACTGCGTCCGACAGTGCGGCGATTTCCATTGCGTCGACGACGGGGGTCAGCTTGGTGCCCTCTGCCGTACCATGAAATCGCTCAAGCATTTCGAGACCCTCTTCCCGGGTCGGATAGCCCATGGAGACGCGTAACAGGAAGCGGTCGAGCTGCGCTTCCGGGAGCGGGAACGTACCCTCCATCTCGACCGGGTTGAGTGTCGCCAGCACAATGAACGGTTGCGGCAGGTCCATCGTCGCTCCGTCCACGGAAACCTGTCGCTCCTGCATGGCTTCCAGCAAGGCCGACTGGGTCCGCGGCGTGGCCCGATTGATCTCGTCGGCAAGCAGGATTTGGCTGAAGACCGGCCCCGGCTTGAAGGCCAACTCCGCCGTCTCCGTCAAATAGGCATTGAAACCGATCAGATCGGCTGGCACCAAATCCGGTGTGAACTGGACACGCCGAAAGTCGCAATCCAACGAGGCTGCGAGTGCCTTTGCCAGCGTGGTTTTGCCGGTGCCCGGCACATCCTCTATCAGGACATGCCCGCGGCACAACAGCGCCACGGCGATCATATCGATGGACTGTTGCTTGCCGACGATGATGTTTTGAACGTTTTCGCGAATGTGCGATGCAAATGCCTGAATGCTGGACAAAGTCTTCCTCTCGAACACTTGCGGCGCATCATGTCGGCGCGGTTCTGTCTTGTCTAGGAACCGGCGGCGATGCCTCTAGGTCCGAAATACGTCTATAGAGGGCGCCGGTTTTGCGCTGTTTCTTTCGTCCGGCTAGGCTGTCGAGCA
>CAJWOT010000104.1 GCA_913044215.1 uncultured Rhodospirillaceae bacterium
TTTATCTTAGATCAAAACCTCTCAGCCTAAACGGATACAATTATGCTACCCGATCAGCATCAATGAGACTCTCTGCGCCGAGGCTGATTGCGTACTCTGCTCCATCCCTCGTCACATCGGTGGCCGCGTTGCCCATGGCCCTCTTCGTCCCCGCATTTTATGCAGGAGACTTAGGGGTTCCTCTGGCGTCGGTGGGAGTAGCCATCGCCCTTTCCCGGCTGTTAGATGTCGTCACTGACCCCTTGATCGGTTCTCTCAGCGATCGACTTCGTATTCCTGGGGGGCGTCGGAAGCCCTGGATGATGATCGGGACGCCTCTCTTTCTTTTTTCGCTGTGGAAGATTTTCGTGCCGGGGCCGGAAGTCTCTGCGGCATATCTGCTCTTTTGGTCTGCGGCTCTTTACCTCGGTTTTACTCTGATCGATTTGCCCCATAAGGCATGGGGCGCTGAAATTTCAACAGACTACGATGAGCGGACACGAATCACGAGTTGGCGAGAGGCGATTGCAACCGCAGGCCAAGTTGCCCTCTTGGCTGGCCTCGTCTGGCTGGCAGCTGACGGGATCGAAGCTGCCTCAACCCAACTGCATGTTATCGCCATCGCCGTGGTATTTATCTTGCCACTGCTGCTAGGCCTCTGCGTATTTTTCGTCCAAGAGCGCCCCCCGGAATACTACGTTCATCCGCATCGGAGTATCTGGGCTGGGCTTGCGATTGTGGCTCGCAATCCCGCTTTTTTGAGAATGCTCGGCTGCGTCCTTCTGTTTGTTTCCGGAGTTGCCGTGCAGGGTACGTTGCACCGGCTTGTCTTGGCTGATGTCATGCTGGATGAAGGCCGCTTCTCCCTCATGATCTTGCTGGAAAATGTGGGCACCCTGGTGGCAGTCCCGGCCTGGCTCGCTCTGTCGGTTCGGTTGGGGAAGCATCGTGCCTTGATGGGGGCTGCGCTCTGGCTGGCGGTCTGGAGTTTGCCGCTGGTTTTTCTGCGCGAGGGCGATGCGAACCTGCTGACGGCGATCATCGTCATTCGAGGATCGAGTTTTGCCTCGATTCTTTTTATCGCGAATTCTATTGCTGCCGATGTCATCGATGTCGATACCCTCGAGAGCGGCGAGCAGCGGTCGGGGCTCTTCTTCGCCGTGTGGGGGATGGCGATCAAGCTTGCTCTTGCGCTGGGTGTCGTCCTTGCAACGGTGCTCCCATCCCTTGCTGGCTATTTGCCCTCTGAGGTCGCGATCCCTTTGCAGATTCAAGGTCGTCTGATGTTGATCTATGGCGCTTTGCCGGCCTTGCTGATGGCTCTTGGGGCTTTGTTCCTGTTCCGGTTTCCGATTACCAAGGCCCGGCACGACGAGGTGCGGTACAAATTGGACGCTCTGGCAAAGCAGTCCCGATCCGAATAATCCGCAGGCACACGCAATCGCGGTTGTGTAGGAATTATAAAGGCCCGTTTAGGTCGCATCCCGCAACGGCTTGGCGAGCACCCGGCAGTCGAAGTTAATGGGCTATACTTTGGGGACCTGGTGCTCGTTAGGCGAAAATCGCGTGCCCCGTCAGACGATCGGCGGCATGCAGAATACCGTTATCTTTACAAAGGCCCTATATATGGTCGGAGGCGATTTCTTCATTGCGAACGCCCCAATGGATCGTCATACTCAAGACCGGCTCATCCTTTTGGCGACAAACGACCGCACATTCGGACGGGGGGCTTGGCAACGGCGGAAATCCCTGCCTATAGCTCGTTAACCTAGTAAGAGAAAGATCGATGGAAAAAGACTTTACGTTTTACCCCAGCACCGACTCCAGTCTCAAATCGCTGACGGCGGACCAGGTAGAATCCTACAACCAGTATGGCTACCTGAAAGGCATACCGCTGTTTGATGCCGAACAAGCCGCGGTCAATAGAGCATACTTTGATGGCCTTCTTGCGTATGCCCTTGCTCAAGGTAAAAGCAGTTATTCGATCAGCGGCTCCCATGTGGTATATGGCGGGGTCTATGACCTGGTCACAAGACCGCAGATCCTCGATCTGGCCGAGGATCTCCTCGGCCCTAACTTTTCCGCGATCGGCGCCCATTACTTTTGCAAATTGCCGCGCGACCCCAAAGTGGTATCCTGGCATCAGGATTTTACCTACTGGCCCGTGGACCGGGCAAAGATCATAACCATCTGGGTAGCCATAGACCACGTCGATCGAGAGAATGCATGTATTCAAGTAGTGCCGGGATCTCATCGACATGGCCTGCTGCCATACCGCGAAAGCGACCCCCAGGAAAACAATGTCTTGAACCAAACTGTTGACAATATCAGCCAGTACGGCACCCCGGAATGCCTCGAGTTAACGGCCGGCGAAGCTTCCATCCATTCCTGCCTGCTGCTGCACGGATCGGACGCTAACCACTCCGACCGCAGGCGATGCGGCATCGGGATCCGCTATGCAACAATCGATGTCCGTGCCGATTCGTCCTTGCGAGCGAAAGGAATAATCTGCCGCGGGACGGACCCCGAGGGCTATTGGGCGGACCCACCTCGGCCGACCTTTGATCCGTGATGCCGTAATCGGCGGTGGTCGGCGTCGTAGCCGACCCGCCCGCCCGCAGTCCCGTCGCAAACGGACCTTGTATAGACGCCGCCAGCGCCGCTAACAACGGCTGCTGCTCAGTGAGAGCCTCCTGCTCACCACGGATGAGTCGCTGCCCTATCTACACGACACCAAAAGTCGCGTAGCATCGAGTAGTTGCTGCGCTTTCTCCTCGCCGTTTACGAGGAGGTGTTGTAAATGATCCAAGCCGCGCCGAAACAGACTGATAGCCCGTTGGCCATGCTTTTTAATTTTGGTTGCCTTTTGTTGTTGTAACCGATCTCCAACGAGTAGCCCCCAGAGTAGGCAGATCGATAAGACACCGATGAGTCGCTGGATCCGCTCGGGCTTGGTCAGCCGCGTTGATTCCAGATCAAAGCCCTTGGATTTGAGAAAACCGAAGGCGGTTTCAATCGGCCAGCGCAGTTTATACAACGAGACGACTTGACCCAGATCGGCGCGATGGGTTGCGAGGAAAAGCCGCTCGCCTTTGGCGGGTCGATGGCATACAATATGCACCCTCAGTCGACCATACCGCAGCGCGTTTTCATAGTGCCAGGTTGTATTTTTCTTTTGCTGACGCGTATTCAATGCCAAATGGCGGCGGCGCGTATCCGTTGTTTCGATCCAATGATTGGAGCGCAGCCGAATGACAAAGTCCACTTCCTCTACCGGCCCGGGCACCGGCTCTAGGTTGTGTGCCGCTGCGACGGCGGCTTCGTCAAAAAATAAATCATGCTATGGCTCAATTCTTCAGATTGGTGGCTTATCGGATGCGCCTATACGTGATAATCGCAGCACCGGGCCGATCGTTGACCTGCACCTCCAAGCCGTTCTCCATCAACCCATTCCCACGCGTTTCTCCCGCGGCCCCACTGTCCAAATCCCGCCATTCGTATACGGACTCCGCGTCCAATCCGCGCAGGTGAAACACCTGCGCAGTCCTATCGCTTTGCGCCCGGCGAAACGCCTGTACCATGCCTGCACCCAGGTCGGCGCGATCGAACTGCCATGCTATCCACGCCGCATCGTCTACACTGTACGATGTCAGCGGATAAAAATCCCCGGCAAAGAAGTGCCTGACAGATTGGTATTCCTCGAGCAAGCGGGTGGCGCCCATCCAGATCGAAGGGTTGCGGTAATCTAGTGCCAGAGAAAAGGTGCTGCCCATCCCGCTGCGGAAATCATAGGGCTGGAGCGAAATCGAGCCGACGCCGTGCAGCGGCATCCAGAACGATAGAGCATAGGTCATGCACTGTTCGGCCGTTGGCTCCCAACATAAGTCACTGCGCCAGAGCGCCAGCGACCGGCGTTGCATCTCAAAATCGAGCCGGCGGCCACCGCTGGCGCAGTTGTCGATAAGCAGGTGCGGATGATCGGCTGCCAGGGCATCGAAAAAGTCGTATAAACCTGTAATGTATCGGATTTCGTTGATCCCTTGCCGGTCGGGCGCTTCTCCACGTCGCCAATAGTGCAAAGGGTATAGGTTGAAGTCGTGGCGATAGATGTCGACGCCTATCGCACCGATCATGCCCGACACCTTGTCTTTCAGCCAGGCCAACGCCTCTGGGTGTCCGAGATTCAGCAGATGGAAGCCGTCTTTGGCCTGGTATTGCTGTTGTTCGGGGAAGTCCGCCGGAGCGAGCAGCCAGTCTGGGTGATTATCGTAGAGCCATGTGTCCGGCATGACCCGCTCCGGCTCAAACCAGAGCAGAAACCGCAGACCGCTATCGTGCGCCGCAGCCGCCACGGGCTGCATTCCGTTCGGATAACGCTCGGGGTCGGCGTCCCAATTGCCCACCCCCTTGGCCCAATTTCGTTCGCCGGTGTCGGCGTCGGGGCAGGTATACCATCCGGCATCGATCCAGAAGGTGTCGACGGGCAGTTTATGCGAGGCGATCTGCGCAATGGTTTCACGCATATTCGCTTCGGTGGTCATTTCAAAACCGATCGCGGCGTGGGGCGACACCGCAACCGGCGGATCAACCCTGCCGCCGCTCGGCGTCGGGGTAGCGTGGGCCAAAAGAAATCGCCGCAACAGATTCTGTCCGCGTATCCAGTCTCCGATATAGAACAACAGCAGTATCGCGGGTACGCGAATGCGTTCGCCCGGCAATAGCTTCAGGTGGGTCCGTTCAAGGCCAGCCTCAAAGTTGAGGCCGGATTCGCCGCGCGGTGTGAACGATGCCGCCCACTGACCCGTCCAACCGACCGCGGCGATAATCCCGTCGCCCTGCGGCATAACAATATTGAAAAAAGGCAAGACGCCGTCCGAAGACCGGCCCCCGTACGGGGCAAACCGCTGTGTTTGGTCCGGAACGAGTTCCGTTTGTCGCGGTTGAAAATCGGTGGTCTCGGCGTGGCTGCCGTCGGCATGGTGCAAGACAAAGGGCCCCTGGCCGCCAAAGATCACATCCGCCGACTGAATCGCTTCGACAATGGGGGTCTCCAAGTGGCCTTTATTCTCGAAATACACCACCCACTCGACGACTGGACAAGCGTGGTATTCCGTCGCAACGCACTGTACTTCGAGGCCCGTATGCCCATCAAAGTAGGTGAGGGTGTGCCGGGTTCGCGCTTTGTCCAGGCGCGTCGCAACCCGATCGACGTTCCATGTGGTTCGCCCATCGTTCCAGGCCTCCCCGTCGTAGCGGAAGGAGAAGGGCGTGAGCACCTCATCGGGTCCGAGATTGGCCGCCATCCACGTCTTTGCCGCCATCATTTCGTCAGATCTTGGCGCTAGGGGCTCTGCAAAAGGCACAGATAGTACCTCCCTCGTTATCCGCGCTGCGGACCGGTCGACCGATGCGCTTGCACCGGTTACTAGCCCGTTTCTTGGAAACCGTGTTGCTCTCTGTGATACGGTGAGTCGTACGTCTGCATGGTTTTGAACCACTCGTAACGCCCGTCACCGGCCTCCTCATAGACGCTGTCGGCCAGTGCCTTGCGCTCTGTTACAGACATCGGACTGAAGTCCCGTGCAATGGCCAGGTCCTGCTCCAGGTTTTCCTGCGACTGGATGCCGCAGATCAGGGTGCTGATGGGTAGGGAGAGCGCATAGCGCCGGCACTGTTGCGCGGTCAGGCCGAGATCGCTTACGAGTTGCCCGCGGCCGCCCAGGGATTTCATCCCGATCGCGCCGATGTTTCTGCGGTTGAGCTCCGGCAGGATCTCTTTCTGGAAGCTGCGGTAGTGGACATCGAGTACATTGATTGGCAGCTGACACGTATCCCATGCGAAATCCATGTCCAGCATGCGCTGCAAGATGTGCGGGCTCTTGTGTCCAGTAAACCCGATATAGCGGATTTTGCCAGCTTCTCGAGCCGCTAGGGCCGCCTCTAGGGCGCCCTCGGTGCGGAACACCCATTCGGGATCGTTGTCGTAGTTGATCTCGTGGAACTGCCAGACATCGATTACGTCCGTTCGCAGCCGCGCCAGGCTTTCATGCAGCTGCGCTTCCGCTGTCGACCGGTCGCGGGCACAGACCTTGGTCATCAGGACAACCCGATCGCGGCGCCCTTCCAGCGCCTGTCCCATCCGGCGCTCGGCTTCGCCCTGGTGGTACTCCCAGGCGTTGTCCATGAAAGTAACGCCGTTGTCAATGGCCTCGCGAATAAACCGCACTGTCGTCTGCACGTCGATATCCGGCCGCACGGAGTGTCCTCCGCCGAAGCCGATGATGGAAACCTCAAGGCCGGTGTTACCCAAGAAACGAACGGGCATACCGGCTTCATTACAGGCGATTTGATTCGTCATATTAGCCCTCTCGGATCCTGATGATGTTAGCATATCTTGCGGCAAGGGTACGCTCGATCATGCCAGGTCTGCGGCCAGCGGTAAGTTGACTAGATCGGCCTCGGCGATAGTGAGGTGCAGCACCCGCTGCCAGCGGTGCGGCACGAACAGGTGTACCACGCCCTGCTCGATGATGCAGTCCATATACGAGCACTGGTAATTCCTGAACGGACTGGCAAAGGCCTCGCCCAGCGCGTTGGCGAACACGAAGCGCGGTGCGCTCCAGTTGTGACCGCCGTCTGCCGAAATCGATAGCCAGATCTCGGAGCGGTCGCGCATCATCTCGGCCTTGGCGCCGCTCAAGCCCGTGTAGTCGCGATCGCTGTGGCGGTTGTGGTGGAAGGCCGCCAGGGTCTCGCCGTCGGACAGTTTGAATAGCATCGGCGGTGCGTCGGGGTGGACGAGCGGCGTCGGACGCGGTGCAGACCAGGTCCGGCCGTCGTCCTCGCTCCACAAGCCCCAGAGATGCCCCGCGCAGGTCCGAGTCATCATAAAAATTCGACCACCGCCAAGATCGATCGGCCGCCCCTCGTCCATGCGGTTGAATTGCGGTACGCACCAGCCGCCGTGCCGCTTGTGGGGACCCAGCGTCCAGCTCTCGCCCTGGTCTTCCGAGCGCAGTACGTATTGCCGGGTCATCAGCGGCCGGTAGGACCAATCGCCCTCGTGACTGCCGATGAGCCAGGTCCCGGCCTCGGTTTCGCACATCCGCATTACCGACATTCCGCGAAAACCGGGGTCGTTGATTGGCTCGATGAGCGTCACCTCGGACCAGCTCTGTCCATTGTCGTCCGAATGGCGGAATCCGATCGGCACATTCTCGTGTAGCCCGTCTTCAGCCCTGAGTCCGTTGATGCGCAACTCATCCCAGACCGGCTGGGTGCCGAAGGCGTAGACGCGCGCCGACCCGCGCGGTACCAAGGGGACAAATCCGTGCTGGTTGTAGTCGATGGCGAAGGCTATGCCCTCCCCCGCCCAGGTGCGGCCGCCGTCGCGGGACCGATAGGCGAGCATATCATTGACCTTTTCGGCGGCGCGGCCGTAGTGGCCGCCGTCGGGGAAAAGCAACAGCCAGTCGCCATTGGGCATGATTTCGGCCCGGCACTCGAAAAGACCGCGCTCCGGGTCGCGGGCACGGTGTACTACTTGGCCGTCGACATAGACGCTGGCGACCAGTCCCAACGGGCCGCGCAGGACCACGCCGTCGGGCAGGTGCCGCGTCGAAATGCGGCGCTGGCCGATCTGGGTATGGTCGGCGATTTTCTCGTATTCTTCGCTCATCAGCGCTCCAGGTCGCGGAGAATCTGTTGTCTCGATAGATTAAAAAGACGCGAATTTTACGGGATACGCGCAACTGCAGGCGCTGGTGCCGCGGCTCGATAGGACCTCGGGATTGGTTCGGCGCAAGGCGCCCGAGCGGGGGCAATACACCGACGAGATCCTCGCCCTGATCTGAAAAGGTGCAGACGATGTTTGACCCTGATATCTGCCGCTCGCTGCTCTTCGTGCCGGCGGGCAACGAGCGCTATCTGCGCAGCGCGCTGCGCGGCACAGCCGACGTGATACAAATCGATCTCGAAGACGCGATCGCGCCCGCGCAGAAGGAACGGGCCAGAAACAGCGCTCGTTCTTTTGTCGCGCAGATCGCTGCCGCAGGCCGGGTCGCCGCCGTCCGCGTCAATGGCGAAGAACCGTTGCTGGGGACAGATCTCGAAGCCGTCGTCTATCCGGGCCTGGCGGCGCTGACAATTCCCAAAGTAGACACGGGCGCGATGCTGGCCCAAATCGACGCGGCAATAACGCAGCTGGAGACCGCGCGCGGGCTGGCGCCGGGCGGCATTCGGCTCATCGCGCAGATCGAGTCGGCCCGCGGTGTGCTCAATGCGCGCGAGATCGCCGGCGCGACCCCGCGACTCGCAGCGCTGGGCCTCGGCATGGAAGACCTGATTGCCGACGTGGGCGGCGCGGTCGGGGCGGACGCGCTCTACTTCCCGGCGATGCAGACGCTGTACGCGGCGCGGGAAGCCGCGGTAACTCCGATAGGCTATTTAGGCTCGATTACCGTGTACAGGGACACCGACCGCTTTGGCGAGTGGATACGCCGGGCGAAGTCCCTGGGCTTTGAAGGTGGTTTCTGCATTCACCCGAACCAGATTGAGATCCTCAACCGCGAATTTCGTCCCTCGCCCGCTGAAGTGCGCGCAGCCGAAGCATTGGTCGCGGCCTACCAGCAGCAGGCGAGCACGGGTGTGGGCGCCTTCGCCCACGAAGGCAAACTGGTCGACGCCCCGGTCATAGCGCGGGCACAGCGGGTCTTGCGCCGCGCCGCCGTCTTGCCCTGAAATGCCGCTACATATTGCAAATCGAATCAATTTCTCGAGGTTCGGCTTAAGTTGGTGCGGGAATAGTGCACTTTAATTCATCTCAACGCAAAACACCCGCTGTGGTTACGTGCCACACTGGACGCGGTGGCGTCGCGTGCGTTGATTATCGGCTACTTGCGCTGGTGCACAAGCTGCCAGCACGCCGCGTGTCGCAACGGGAAAGGACATCTGATGACAGAAGCTATCGAACTGTTTAACGGCCGGGATCTCACCGGGTGGGAAGACCACAAGAACCCGCACCTGTGGACGGTGGAGGACGGCATGATCGTCGGCATTTCCGAGGCCGGTAAAATGAGCAATCTCAGTACGCAGGCCCAGTACGGCGACTTCGAGCTCCGTCTCGAATACAACGCCGACGCCAAGGTCAACAGTGGGGTGTTTCTGCGCGTATCCGACCTCGACGACGAGGTGCACACCGGGCTGGAGATCCAGATCCTGGACACCTATGGCAAGGAACTGCCGCTGGACAGGGGCGATAGCGGCGCCCTCTACGATATGATCGCGCCGTCTGCGAATGCGCTGAAACCGGCGGGCGAGTGGAACCAGATGCGGATGCGGTGCGACGGGCCCCAGGTTGCGGTCGAACTCAATGGCGTGCAGGTCGTGGATGCCGATCTCGACCTGTTCGATACGCCGGGGCAAAATCCCGACGGGTCGAGCAACAAGTTCAAATACGCGTGGAAGACGATGCCGCGCGCCGGACACATCGGTCTGCAGACCCACGCCGGGATGGGTGGTCTGTCCGACGTGAAGATCCGCTTCCGCAATCTCGTAGTGCAACCGCTGTAGCGCGGCAGATTGCAAGCTCGCTGCCAACGAGTCGCGCAATGCCTATCGAGTGGAACAGCATCAGGCGGCCGGTGTTTCTGGCCGGGGATGCGACGATTGCCTACCGCGACCCCTGTGGGCACTACCACGACGGCGTTTTCCGGGTGTGGCATACGCAGGTGCACGGAGAGGCGGGGGGCGATTGGGTCGCCGCGACGGGGGTCGTGGAGAGCCGCGATCTGGCGAACTGGACGCAGCCGCGGGTGATCACGCCGCTGGACAGGCGGTTGAACTACTCGAGTCCGGGCAATGTGATCCGCTATGACGGCCGGTGGGTGATGTGCCTGCAGACCTATCCGACGCCGGACGGCGGTCGCATTGGCGATGAAACGGCGCGGGTGTTTGCGATGTGCAGCGACGACCTCGTCGAGTGGGACGAGCCGGAACTGATCGCGGTGAAGGGCCCCGATGTCGCGCGCGTGGACATGGGGCGCATGATCGACCCTTATCTGATCGAGGACAAGGACGAACCGGGCAAGTGGTGGTGCTTCTACAAGCAGAACGGCGCGAGCATGTCGTGGTCGACTGATCTGGAGAGGTGGACCTATGCGGGCCGCGTCGATGCCGGCGAGAATGTGTGTCTATTGATAGAAGAGGACGACTACGTGTTGTTTCACTCGCCAAAGAACGGCGTCGGGATCAAGCGGTCACCGGATCTGCGGAATTGGACCGACCATGGATTGCTGACGCTGGGACAAGCGGATTGGCCCTGGGCGCAGGGCCGCCTGACCGCAGGACACGTACTCGACTTGCGGGACGAACCGGCGGTGGGGAAATACGTCATGTTTTTCCACGGGAGCTCGCCCGAGGGGTGCGCATTGCAAGAGACGCATGGGCACTCGAGTCTGGCACTGGCGTGGAGCGACGATCTGGTGGCGTGGGAATGGCCCGGAAAGTGAGAGCGGCGAGTTTTTCGACCCGATGAATCAATAACCATTATAGAGCGATATGAATCGAGCAGTTTTTCTCGACCGGGACGGCACGATCAACGAGGATGTGGGTTATATCTCCGACCCGGATTCGTTCGAGTTGATCCCTGGGGCGATCGCGGCGATGCAGCGGCTGCGCGCGGCCGGTTTTTGCCTGCCGCTGATTACCAACCAGGCCGGGGTCGGCAAAGGCCTGATGACCGAAGCGCAGCTCGTACACGTGCTCGACGCGTTCCAGGGCCTGCTGCGGGCAGAGGGAACATACGTGGACGGGATGTACTACTGTCCCCACCATCCCATCGAAGGCATTGGCGCCTACAAGACGGATTGCGAATGCCGCAAGCCCGGTACGGGCATGCTGACCGAGGCCGCGCGAGATCACGACATCGACCTGCGCCGCTCCTACATGATCGGCGATCACTGGTCGGATGCCGAGGCGGGCCTGAGGGCGGGATGCCGGGTTGTGCTCCTGCGCACCGGTCACGGTCCGCAGGAAATCGCCAGGTTAACTTCGGAGCAGCACAGACGAGTGGACTACATCGCCGACGATCTGGCTGAGGCATCGGACTGGGTGCTTGCACAGGAAGGTCACGCAGTGGGCGAGTAGGCGGCATGTGCCGCCATCGGACCATCAGACATAGCCATCATTGCAATCATTGGGGAAGATCATGATCAACTGGGGCATCATCGGACCCGGCGGTATCGCCCGGGTTTTCTGCAACGGACTGCGCTTCTCGCAAACGGGCCGGGCGACCGCCGTGGCCAGCCGCGAGCGGCAAAAGGCGGCAGATTTCGCGCGGATGTTCGACATAGCGACCGTGCACGACGGTTACGACGCGCTCCTTGCCGACCCGGCGGTCGACGCCGTCTACATCGCCGCGATCCATCCTGCGCATTTGGACCTCGTCCGGAGGGCGGCCGCCGCCAAGAAGCACATCCTGGTCGAAAAGCCGATGGGCATGAACAGCGGCGAGGTGGGCGCGATGATCGAGGCGGCGCGCGCCAACGACGTCTTTCTGATGGAGGCGTTTATGTACCGCTGCCATCCTCAGATCCAGAAGATGGCGGACTTGCTCGGAGACGGCGCGATCGGGGAGGTGCGCGTGATCCGCTCGGCCTTCGGCTTCAACGCCCCCTTCAACCCGGATATCCGCTCTTACAATCGCGAGCTGGGCGGTGGCGGCATCCTCGATGTCGGCTGCTATCCGGCTTCGGCAGCGCGGCGCGTGGCCGGCGCGGCCGCAGGCGAGACTTTTCTCGATCCAGTCGAAGTCAAAGCCTCCGGAGTTATCGGTGCCTCCGGGGTCGACTACTACACCGCCGCAGTCCTCAAATTCGCAAACGACATCGTCGCTGAAATCGGCACTGGCGTGGCCTGCGGGCTGTCCAACGATATTAGCGTGTATGGCTCGGAAGGCACGCTCGTCGTGCCCAACCCGTGGCTGCCCTCGACCCCTTGCCGCACCGCTCGGGATGCCCTACCCCTCGACACGACCTTCCCGCCGAGCGAGATCCTGCTCACGCGCAAAGGGGAGACCGAGACCATCGTCGTCGAGGCCGACCGCGACCTCTTTACCTACGAGGCCGACGCGGTCGCGCAATATATCGATGCGCGCCAGGCCCAGCCGATGACCTGGGCCGATAGCGAGGGCAATATGCGGCTGCTCGACGCCTGGCGGGCGGAGATCGGGCTGCGCTTTCCGCAAGACGGCTAGTGGCGTCTATTACTATATTTTCGCCACCGTACGCTCCTCGATCTGCCCCCAATCGATCGCCCGCCCCAAGCCAGGCGTTTGCGGTACGTACATATAGCCGTCCCTGACCTCGGTCGCGTCCACGATCATATCCGCGAATGCGGCGTCGAGCGAGCGATCCCTGCTCGTCGGAGGCCAGGCAGAAACCTCCCACCAGTCGTCGTTGCGAATCGCCGCGACGACGTGCGGATTGCCGCCGTGGCAATTCTTGCCGAACATTTCGGCGAGGTTGGCCAGCTTCATCTGTCCCGTTATTCCCAGCCCGGTCTGACGCACGATATCTATCGCATTGGCGGTGAGATACGGCGTTGCGAGATAGGGGTTTCCGGGAATGGATTCCAGCGCCATTACCGGCAGATCGATCGTATCGGTAAGCCGTTTCAACCCGTTGAGGTCGAATTCCTGCAAGGGTTCCTCGATCCACAGATAATCCAGTTCTTCGAGCCCGCGGCCGACGGCGATTGCCTCTTCGACGGAGTACTGTTGGACCGGATCGTGCATCAGCACCAGGTCGTCCCCGACTAGGTTGCGAATTTCCCGCGCCAGCGCCAGGTTGGTATCGACCCCCAGCATCGAATGGTCCTTGAAGCCCTTGAAGCCTTCGTCCTTTGCGCGTTGCGCGGATTTTAGCGTGTCTGCGAAGGGCATGCCCGTCTCGGTCAAATAGGCCGGCACGCGATCGCGAAAGCCCCCGAGCAACTTGTGCACCGGTAGTTTGGCGTAGAGACCGGCCAGGTCCCAGAGCAGCGCGTCGATTAGGGCTATGGGGGCGGTCGAGGGCATGTGGAAATACCGTCGCGCCATCCACATCTTGTGCCAGAGGTATTCCCGATTCAAAGCGTCTGCTCCCACCAGTTCCGGTTCCCACTGCAGCTTGAAGGTGCGCGCCTCCCACTCCAGATGCTCGCGTCCCCAACTGGACGAGAACATCCCGCAGGTTTCGATGTTCTCATCTGTGCGGATGCGCAGCACGCACGCATAGGCGGGCCTGGCCTCGAGCTGGATGCCCTCCCCATCGAATAGCTGGTGGCCGAAGCGCACCTTGTGGGATTCGGGATATTCCCGCATCGTCCTGAGCGGTCGCCATTCTGGTTGTACAGCTTCGCGCTCCAGGATCTGGAAATCAATCGCTTCAATGCGCATGATCGCTCCTTAGTTGCGACGGGTGCGGCCGATGAATGCGCCGCGGATAACTCAATCTGCTCAGCAGCGCACTACATCCTCCACGCCCGGTACGGGTAACGCCTCTAGGTGGACGGGCTGCACGGCGCGCCCCAGCTCTTGAGTACTTCTATATCCC
>CAJWOT010000105.1 GCA_913044215.1 uncultured Rhodospirillaceae bacterium
CGCTGGCGTCTTCCGGCGTGCCGCCGTAGGTCGCGTCGAGATCGATGACGTCGCGCAGCAGCATGCGGCCTTCGGTCAACGCGTCGTGCCAATGGGTGATCGCCTGCATGGTCAGCGGGCTCTCGCACAGGGCGCCGATCATCTTTTCGCGGCCTGCCTCGATACGCTTGGCGATGGCGATCTCGCCTTCGCGCGACAGCAGCTCGACACTGCCCATCTCGCGCAGATACATGCGCACCGGGTCGTCGGTGCGGCCGATATCCTCATCGGCCAGGTTGCCGGCTGCCGCCGGTGCCTCTTCGGCCGCCGCCGGTGTTTCCTCGTTCTCTTCGCCGTCGACGACATTGATGCCCATCTCCGAAAGCATGGTCATCGTATCTTCGATCTGTTCCGAGGATACTTGGTCCTGCGGCAGGATCGCGTTCAGCTCATCAATGGTGATGTAGCCGCGCTCCTTACCCTTGGCGAGCAGCTTTTTGACCTCCTGCGCCACCCCATCCATCAGGGGGCCGTCGGGCCTCTTTTCTGAATTATCGTTTGCCTGGACTTGTGCTGTCGCTGCTTTGGTAGCCATTCAGTTTCGTCTCCGGTGTTCTCCGACGCGCAATCGCCCACGCGACGGTAGATTAGAGCAAATATCCTTTAAAAAAGGTAACCATATTATTCGTCGATATCCGCGAGTTGCCGGTCCGTTTCCATCGCGTCACGTTTCGCCGCCAAGGCCCTTGCCAATCCGGCTTCATCCGCCGATGCGTTCGCCGACCGCCCGAGTTCCACTACCTCCTGCCTGAGGCGCTCCTGTATACGCCGCCCGATAAGGTGCTCCAACGCACGCTGTGCATCTTCGACATCCGTCTTCGGACCGGCGAACGGGGCCAACATCAAGACCTGTTTGTCGAGCACGCCATCCAGCAGTGTCTCGTCGCCACTATTGGAGAAGTGGGCCCGAATGGCCGCAAGATCAAGGTCAGCGCTCCCCGCGAAGAGGTTTTGAAGTTGCTGGCGAAGATTGTCAAGGTCGGGGTCGAAGGCGATTTCCGCCAGTCTTTCGTCGAAAATGTCGCGCAGCGGCGGGTGGTTGATCAGCGCCGCCAGGATGGCCTGCTGCTCGCGGCGGTTCTGCTGCTGGATACGGTTTCGGATATGGGCACCGGAGTTGCCGCGCGCGGTGACCCCGCGTCGTCGATTGCCGTCCGGCCGGAATGCGGCCTGCAGGCGATCGCGGATCGCGTCGCGATAGAATTCGCGCACGGTCGGCTCGGCGATTTCGCCGACCCGTTTCATCAAGCGCGCCTGCAGGTCGGCGCGGCGTTCCGGCGTGTCCACCGGGCCGGCGCCGGCCTCTAGCCGCCACATCACGTCCGACAGCGGCTGGGCGGCTTCCAAAAGCTGGCGCATCGCACCGGCACCCTGGCGTCCGATCAGGCTGTCCGGGTCTTCGCCCGCCGGCAGCAAGGCGAAGCGCAGCGACTTGCCGGGCTGCAGCAGGGGCAGGACCCGTTCCGCCGCGCGGCCCGCCGCGCGCTGCCCCGCCGTGTCGCCGTCAAAGCACAGTACCGGTTCCGCCGCCAGTCGCCACAGCGCCCGAATCTGGTCTTCGGTCAACGCGGTGCCCAAGGGGGCCACCGCGGCCGTGATGCCCGCCTGCGATAGGGCGATCACGTCCATATAGCCTTCCGCAACGACAAGTTGGCCGGAGTCGAAGCTGGCCTGGCGCGCTGCCCCGAAATTGTAGAGATTGCGTCCCTTGTCGAAGAGCGGCGTGTCCGGCGAGTTGACATATTTCGCCGCTTTCGCGTCGCCCATCAATCGGCCGCCAAAAGCGATGGTGCGGCCGCGCCGGTCGGCGATGGGGAACATGACCCGGTCGCGGAAGAACGGATAGGGCGACCGGCCGTCGTCGGGCCGCCGAAGCAATCCCGCTTCCACGGTCTGATCTTCGGTTGCGCCCTTCGCCTTCAGCATGACGGACAGACCGGCGCCGCGGTCCGGCGCGTAACCGAGCCGGAACTGGGCGATCGTTTCGTCGCGCAAGCCGCGGCCGCGCAGATAGTCCAGTGCCGCTTGGCCGGCCGGTTCCCGCAACTGCGTCTCGAACCAGACGCAGGCGGCTTCGACCACATCGTACAGGTCGGCGCGGCGTTCCGCTTCGGCCCGTGCTTCCGGCGTCTCGACCGGCACTTCGAGTCCGGCGTCCGCGGCCAGCCGTTCCACCGCCTCTGGAAAGGACAGCCCCTCGGTATTCATGACGAAGGAGATCACGTCGCCATGCGCGCCGCAGCCGAAGCAGTGATAGAAGCCCTTATCCTCGCTGACGGTGAAGGAAGGCGTCTTCTCGTTGTGGAACGGGCACAGGCCGGAATGTTCGCGCCCCTTGCGCGTGAGTTTGACCCGCTTGCCGACCACATCCGGCAATGCGACCCGCGCTCGAATATCTTCCAGAAGCCTGTTCGGAAATGCCAACGGGCACGCCTCGCTACTTTATCGTTCTATTGGCAGCATAGGCTGCCGCTGCGATCAGGCCAGACGCTGTTTGGCGATCGCGCCCGCCTTGCCGAAATCCATTTGACCGGCATAGTTCTGGCGTAAGCTCGCCATTACCTTGCCCATCTGTTTCAAGCTGTCCGCACCGACTTCGGCGATCGCCGCGGTGACTGCCGATTCGATTTCGCCCTCGTCGAGCTGTTTGGGCAGGAACCCTTCGATGATCGCGATCTCGGCGCTCTCCTGCTCGGCCAGTTCCGGCCGTCCGCCCTTTTCATACATCTTGATGCTTTCGCGCCGCTGCTTGACCATCGTCTCCAGCATCGAAAGGATCTCCGCGTCGCCGAGATCGGCCGCCTCGCCGTCTGCGCGCGCCGCGATATCCCTGTCCTTGAGTGCCGCCAGGACCAGGCGCAGTGTTGAGATGGCGATCTTGTCCTGCGATCGCATGGCCTCCTTGAGCGACTCGCTCAACGCGTTACGCAACATTTCCGGCCCCGAAATTGCCCCGTCGGAAAGACTAATAAGAAACGGTACCCGATCCCTTTTCCGATGGCAACTTTGGGTTAATTTGTAACTTGTTGAAAACAAACAATAAAATTAGATTAATTTGCTTGACCCTGGCACATGATTTGCTTAGAACTCCGCCGATTTATCGATGATCGATTGACGCGTAACCGCACGGTTCGGCAAATTGTCCAGGCGAATCAGTGCCATATGTTAGATTGTGTCCTTTAGTATGCCGAAGACCATGACGACGTCCGCCACGCCGCCGGAAGGCAGCACAGCGGCGTTGATTCTGGCCGACGGCTCCGTGTTCTGGGGCCGCGGCATCGGCGCGTCCGGAAACGCGGTCGGCGAAGTCTGTTTCAACACCTCGATCACCGGCTATCAGGAAATCCTGACCGACCCATCCTATGCGGGTCAGATCATCAACTTTACCTTCCCGCATATCGGCAATGTCGGTACCAATCCGGAAGACATTGAAACCGTGACGCCGGCAGCGCGCGGCTGCGTGCTGCGCGCCGATATCACCGACCCGTCGAACTTCCGCGCCGTGCAGCATCTCGATGCCTGGCTGAAGAGCCACGACCTGGTCGGTGTCGCCGGTATCGACACACGCCGGGTGACCCGCCGCATTCGCGATCTTGGCGCACCGAACGGCGTGTTGACACACGCTACCAATGGCGCGTTCGACATCGATGCCTGCGTGGCGGAGGCCGCTGCGTGGCCCGGCCTCGAAGGCATGGACCTGGCAAAAGAGGTGAGCTGCACGCAATCCTACGATTGGACGGAAACCGCCTGGGCGTTGGGTCAAGGCTATGGCGCGCAGAGCGCGCCGCGGTTCAAGGTCGTCGCGGTCGACTTCGGCGCCAAGCGCAACATCCTGCGCTGCCTTGCCGAACTGGGCTGCGCGGTAACCGTGGTGCCGGCGACGGCGAGTGCCGACGACATATTGCGCCACGAACCGGACGGTGTCTTTCTGTCGAACGGGCCCGGTGACCCGGCGGCGACCGGCAGCTACGCGATTCCGGCGGTACAGGCGGTCATCGAAAAGAACATCCCGACCTTTGGCATTTGCCTCGGTTACCAGATTCTCGCGCTGGCGCTCGGCGCCAAGACGGAGAAGATGCATCACGGCCATCGCGGTGCGAACCACCCGGTGAAAGATTTGGAGACCGGAAAGGTCGAGATCACCAGCCAGAACCACGGTTTCATGGTCGATGTCGAGACCCTGCCGGACAATGTCGTGCTGACCCACCAGTCCCTGTTCGACGGTACCCCGGAGGGGCTGAAAGTAACCGACCGGCCGGTCTTCGGCGTGCAGCATCATCCGGAAGCCTCCCCCGGCCCGCAGGACAGCCACTACCTCTTCGACCGTTTCGTCGCGCTGATGGAAGCCAATGCCTAAACGCACCGATATCGAATCGATCCTCATCATCGGCGCCGGGCCGATCGTCATCGGACAGGCCTGCGAATTCGATTATTCCGGCACCCAGGCCTGCAAGGCGTTGAAGGAGGAAGGCTACCGGGTCATCCTCGCCAATTCGAACCCGGCGACGATCATGACCGATCCGGGTTTGGCGGACGCGACCTATGTGGAACCGATCACGCCGGACACGGTGCGCAAGATCATCGAGCGCGAGCGGCCTGACGCGGTGCTGCCGACCATGGGCGGCCAGACCGGTCTGAACACGGCGCTGGAACTCGACAGGCAAGGCGTGCTGGCCGAGCTCGGTGTGGAGATGATTGCCGCCAAGGGCGATGTCATCGACAAGGCCGAGGACCGGCTGAAGTTCCGCGAGGCGATGGAAAAGATTGGGCTGGAGTGTCCGCGCTCGGTGCTGGTCAACAATATGGAGGCCGCCTTCGAGGCGCTCGAGGTGGTCGGCCTGCCGGCGATCATCCGCCCGAGCTTCACCCTTGGGGGCACCGGCGGCGGCATCGCCTACAACCGCGACGAATTCGCCTCGCTGGTCGACGGCGGGTTGCGCGCCTCACCGACCACCGAAGTGTTGGTCGAGGAATCGGTGCTCGGCTGGAAGGAATTCGAGATGGAGGTCGTGCGCGACCGCGCCGACAACTGCATCATCGTTTGCTCGATCGAGAATGTCGATCCGATGGGCATCCATACCGGCGACTCGATCACCGTCGCCCCGGCGCTGACTCTGACCGACAAGGAATATCAGATCATGCGCAACGCCTCGATCGCGTGCCTGCGCGAGATCGGGGTCGATACCGGCGGTTCGAACGTTCAGTTCGCGGTCAACCCGGAGAACGGTCGGCTGGTGGTGATCGAGATGAACCCGCGGGTCTCGCGGAGCTCGGCGCTGGCGTCGAAGGCCACCGGATTCCCGATCGCCAAGGTCGCGGCCCTGCTGGCGGTCGGCTACACCCTGGACGAGATCGACAACGACATCACCAAGATTACCCCGGCCAGCTTCGAGCCGACGATCGACTACGTCGTGACCAAGGTGCCGCGCTTCACCTTCGAGAAGTTCGCCGGTGCGGAACCGCATCTGACGACGTCGATGAAGTCGGTCGGCGAAGGCATGTCGATTGGCCGCACATTCGCCGAGAGTGTGCAGAAGGCGCTGCGGTCGATGGAGACAGGGCTGAACGGCTTCAACGAGGTGGACATCGAAGACGCCGCCGATGGCGACCGCGACGCGGTGCGCGCCGCTCTGGCGAAGCCGGTGCCCGACCGGATCCTGACCGTGGCCCAAGCGTTTCGCCATGGCCTGTCCGTCGAGGAAGTCCATAGTGCCTGCAAGATCGATCCGTGGTTCCTGGAACAGATCGCGGAGATCGTGCGGGTCGAAGAGACGGTTCGTGTGGATGGGCTGCCGGACGATCATTTGCGCCTGCTGAAACTGAAATCGATGGGCTTTTCCGATGCCCGTCTCGGTGAGTTGTGCGGCATGGATGAAGACGCGGTGGCCGCCCATCGGCGCGAATTGGACGTCGTGCCCTCGTTCAAACGTATCGATACTTGCGCGGCCGAGTTCCCGTCGCTGACGCCGTATATGTACGGCGCCTATGAAGGCGATGGCAGTGGCCCGGCGGAGTGCGAGGCGGATGTGTCGGACCGGACGAAGGTGGTCATTCTGGGCGGCGGGCCGAACCGGATCGGCCAGGGGATCGAGTTCGACTATTGCTGCGTCCACGCGGTCTTCGCGCTGGCCGAAGCCGGTTATGAAACCATCATGGTCAACTGCAACCCGGAGACCGTGTCGACCGACTACGACACGTCGGACAGGCTTTACTTCGAGCCTTTGACGACAGAGGACGTGCTGTCGCTGCTGCGCACGGAGCAGGCGAAAGGCACGTTGCATGGGGTGATCGTGCAGTTCGGCGGGCAGACGCCGCTGAAGCTGGCGGCTGGGCTGGACGCGGCGGGCATCCCGATCCTGGGCACCGCACCCGATGCGATCGATCTGGCCGAGGACCGGGAACGGTTCCAGAAGCTGTTGCAGGATCTCGATCTGCGGCAGCCGCCGAACGGTATCGCGTTTTCCGTCGACCAGGCGGAAGCGATCGCGGAAAAGATCGGCTATCCGGTTCTGATCCGGCCCTCCTATGTGCTCGGTGGCCGGGCCATGGAGCGGGTCCATGATGTGCATGCCTTGCAGCGCTATATGGCGACGGCGGTACAGGTTTCCGGCAATCATCCGGTGCTGATCGACCGGTTCCTGCGCGACGCGATCGAGATCGATGTGGACGCCCTGTGCGATGGTGAAGTCGTGCATGTCGCCGGCATCATGGAGCATATCGAGGAAGCGGGCATTCACTCCGGTGACAGCGCCTGTTCCCTGCCGCCCTATTCCCTGTCCGAAGACATCATCGCCGAAATTCGGCGGCAGACCGAAGCGCTGGCGATGGGGCTCGGCGTCGTCGGTCTGATGAACGTGCAGTATGCGGTCAAGGATGGCGATGTCTACATCATCGAAGTCAACCCGCGTGCCAGTCGGACGGTACCCTTCGTCGCCAAGGCGACCGGCGTGCCGATCGCCAAGATCGCTGCGCGGATCATGGCCGGCGAGAAACTCGCGGACTTCAACCTCGATGGCGGGGTCGTCGGCGATCACGTCGCCGTCAAGGAAGCTGTGTTTCCCTTCGCCCGGTTCCCCGGTGTCGATGTCATGCTCGGCCCCGAAATGAAATCGACGGGCGAGGTCATGGGGTTGGACCGCGACTTCGCGCGTGCCTTCGCCAAGGCTCAACTCGGCAGCGGCGTCGTCCTGCCGCAGCAAGGAACGGTGTTCATTTCGGTGCGCGACGAGGACAAGGAAGCGATTTCGCCGCTTGCCCACGAACTCGACTCGATGGGCTTCGACATTGTCGCGACCGGCGGGACGGCCCGGTTCCTGGACAAGCAGGGGCTGGGGGTTCGTCAGGTCAACAAGGTTTTGGAAGGGTCACCACATATCGTCGATGCCATGATCGACGGCGAAGTCGATTTGATTTTCAACACGACGGAAGGGCGCAAGGCGATCGAGGACAGTTTCAGTCTGCGCCGGACGGCCTTGATGCGTTCGATCCCCTACTACACGACGGTTTCCGGCGCGCGCGCCGCGACTCGCGCGATTCAGGCGCTGAAGACCGATTCCCTTGATGTTGCGCCGCTGCAATCCTATTTTAGCAGCGCCTTCTAGTTTTCTTGGATCGTTTGCCGGTTTTTCTTAACCATTTCCTCACATATTGACGAAATATCGAATCGGGCGGACGATACGCTAGGTGGCGTTTCCCGTGACAAGACAGTTGTTTGTAGAACGTTGAGTGATAGCGATGGATAAAGTTCCCATGACAACAGGTGGTTTCGAAGGCCTGAAGTCCGAACTGCAAACCCTGAAGACGAATGACCGTCCGGCGGTGATCAAAGCGATTGCCGAGGCACGGGAGCATGGCGACCTGTCGGAGAACGCCGAGTATCACGCGGCGCGTGACCGGCAGAGTTTCATCGAAGGACGCATTGCGGAAATCGAGGATAAGATCAGCCGCGCCGACGTCATCGACGTCTCCAAATTGAGCGGCAAGACCGTGCGTTTCGGGGCCACCGTCACGATCGCGGACGAGGAAACCGACGAGGAGACGACCTACCAGATCGTCGGCGAGCACGAGGCCGATATCGCTGATGGTCGTCTGTCCGTCGCCGCGCCGATCGCGCGCGCGCTGATCGGCAAATCGGTTGGCGATTCCGTTGAAGTCGTGACCCCGCGGGGCCAAAAGGACTACGAAATCGTCAAGGTGAAATTCAAGTAGTTCGCGCTAATCGTCGCTTTCGACCGGCGCGCCATCGACATCGATCGGCACACCAAAATCCTGTTTCGATAGCCTGATCGCCAGGGCCGATTTCACGTGGCTGACATTTGGGGCGGCGGTCAGCTGCGATGTCAGGAAGCGGTTATAGCTGTCCCAGTCATGGGCCACGATCTTCAGCAGGAAGTCGGTTTCGCCGGCCAGCATGTGGCACTCCCGCACTTCCGGCCAGCTCGCGACCAGGGATTCGAACGCGACCAGATCCGATTCCGCCTGACTGGTTAGACCGACCTGGGCGAAGACCATTACGCCAAAGCCGAGCAGTTCCGGATCGACGTCGGCGTGATAGCCGCGGATATAGCCCGCATCCTCCAGCGCCCGCACGCGTCGCAGACAGGGTGGCGCGGAAATGCCCGCGCGGCGCGCCAATTCGACATTCGTGATCCGGCCGTCATCCTGCAGGTCGCGCAGAATTCGGCGGTCGATACGGTCGAGTTTCACGCGGCGCATGGATGCTCCCATCAGGATGAGTGGGTAATAATATTACAAGGTTGCGAAGGGGGCGCAAGGGGCCCGCTTGCCCCGCAGTCCGCATATCGCCATAGTCCGTCGCCACTGATTCCATGTGCGGCCGATCAATGACAAACAGCATCGCTTGGGTTCTGACCGAGGGCATGGCCGGCATGGTCACGCAAGCCGTCGGGCTGGCCGAAGCGGTCGGAATGCCCTTCGAGCAAAAGACCATAAGTTTGCAGGCGCCCTGGCGTTGGCTGCCACCCCGGTTATGGCCGCCAGGCGTATTTGGTCTGGATTCGTCCAGCGACCCGTTGACGCCGCCCTGGCCGGACCTGGTCATTTCCTGCGGCCGCAAATCGATTGGACCCGCGCTCGCCGTCAAGCGGGCGAGCGGCGGCCGCAGTTTCTGTGCCCATATCCAAAACCCGCATGTGCGGTCGAATGCTTTCGATTTGATCGTTGCCGGCACCCATGATGCGCTGACCGGCGACAATGTCGTCGTGACCAAGGGTGCGATCCACCGGGTTACGCAAGCCCGCCTGCGCGATGCGGCGGCGCAATACGATCGTATCTTGGCCGATTTACCCCGGCCACTGATCGCGGTTCTGGTCGGGGGGCCGAACCGGGTTTACAGGATGACTCCAGACATCGTTGCGCCGTTTGCCGGAAAGCTCGCCTCTTTCGTTGCGGAGAGCGGCGGTACGTTGCTCGTTACGCCATCGCGCCGAAGCGGAGCGGAAAATATAGCGGCATTGCAGGACGGCTTGCAGGGCTGCCGTGCCGAGATTTGGGATGGTACTGGTGACAACCCTTATTTCGGTTACCTGGCCCAGGCGGACCAGATTGTCGTGACCTGCGATTCGGTCAGCATGGTCTCGGAAGCCTGCGCGACCGGAAAACCGGTCTATGTTTTCGACCTGCCGGGGGGCAGCGCCAAGTTCCAGCGGTTTCATCAGGCCCTTCGCGAGGAGGGCATCACGCGGCCCTTCTCCGGGCAGCCGCAGGATTGGAGCTACGAACCCTTCGACGATACGGCCTATGCCGCTGCCGAAATTTGCCGCTTGATGGGACGCGCGGCATAGCGCCACATCACCCGAACGCGATTGCCTGATTCCGGCGAATCCCTATATCTTGAATCGCCGGGTTCCGGCCAAGACAAGCAAGATTGCGGCGCCCATCGCATGCGTCCGCCGGGAAGGAAAATGGCGCTCGATATAGATACATTCAGCAACGTGTCCGGCGGTTTCAGCTTTTTCAAAGCCGTCGGTCATCCTCTTGCCGCGCCGAAAATCCGGGCCTTGCTGGATCGGTTGGAGGGCCCGGTCGCACTGTACGATCCCGCCGGTCACGCGAGCGCCTTCGCATCGTTGCACGATATGGCCGCGCTGCCGATCGGCGGCGTTTACGTGCAAGATTTGGGCGCGTTGGGACGTGTGGTCCTCGACCGTCCGACGCAACCGGTCACGGCCCTGCGCGAGGACGAACCCGCTAGCGTGCTCGTGCTGGCTTTCGACGCGGACCGTCTGATCGAGCACATCCGCCACCTGGTTTCCGATGGGGTCGAGATTGCCAGTCTGGACGCAGCCCGTCTGGACGACGCGATGCTGACCCGCCCGCGGCACTATCTCGATCCGATCAATTTCGCGACCAATTTCGCCTTCTTTCGTGATTCGGACACCGACCACACGCGGCTTGTAACCGCGAACTACTGGGCCGGTTATGGCGCGCGAAACACGCGGATCTGGTTCCGTCTTTTCGATGACGCCGGTCAGACGCTCGCGGAGTGGCAACAGGACCTGCCTGACGGGGTGGGGTCGGTCACCGTCGATAGCCGCGCGGTGCGAAAGCGCTTCGACCTGCCGCCTTTCACCGGTCAGCTGTTCATACATGTCGTGAATGGCGCGGGACACGACGTCGTCAAATACGCGCTCGATACCTATGGCGATCAAGAATCAGTGCTGTCCTGCACCCATGACGCCAACGCCTGGCCGGCCGATCTCTATGCCGGTCTTCCCGCGCCGGAAGAGGGCGGGCAGGTCGTGCTGTGGGTGCAGAACAGCCATCCCTGTCCAATTCCGGCGGGCAGTATCGGCTTACGTCAGATGGGCCAGCAGGAATTCGCGTTGCTGGACCGAGAGATCCCGGCTTTCGGAAGCTTCGCTTTGGATGTGGAGACGCTGCTGCCCGATTTGAAATGGCCGGCGCAGGTTGAAATCCGGGCCGGCAAACATTTCGTGCGGCCCCGCTACGAGGTTCGCTCGCCCACCGGCCGCGTCCGAATTTCCCACCCCAATGTGGAGCGAACCGATCTTTCCGCCGATCCGGGAATCGCGGAGATCGGCAATTTGCTGGGCAAGGGCTATCTCTTGCCGGCCCCGATACTTCCGATCGGCCGCTTTCGCACCAAGGTGCTGCCCACACCGATGTCGACAGCGCAGAAGAGCCTACCGGTCACGGCCTTGCTGTACGATTCAAGGGGGCGCCAAATTGGTGAACACGCGTTCGGCAACCTGCCGCGCGATCACCGTGCGCTGCTTGAAATCGACTCCGTCTTGAACGGGTCGGCGGCCGCGGTTCTCGAAAGCGGCTATGGCCATGTCGAGCTGGTTTATGATTTCGCGGATGGCGGCACGGCGGACGGGTGGCTGCACGGCCTGTTCCGTTACGAGGACAGGGCGACCGGCCATGGCGCGGATACCAGCTTCGGCGCGCATATCTTCAACACGGTGCTGACCTATCGCAACGAGCCGCAATCCTACTCCGGGCCGGCCCCGGGATTGAGCACGAGATTGTTTCTGCGGCTCGGCGCCGCGCCGCAGGAAACGATGTGCCATCTCATCTATCCCGCCTCCATGCCTTGGAATGCGGCCTCCGATACCCATTTACTCTTGTACGATGGCGCCGGAACGGAGGTCGTTGACCGTAAGGTGGAAATACCTTGTGGGGGCTCTCTGCATTGGTGTTATGGTGAGCTGTTCGACGCGGCGGAAAAGGCCGCCGCCGGCGCAGAGGGGTACATAATAATTCGCGATCAAACCTGTCGCATTTTCGGCTATCATGGTTTGCAGAACGGGGGCGAGAGCTTCAGCTTGGATCACATGTTCGGCTTCTAGCCGAATGAATTCGAGCCCGCCAAAGGGCCGGACTTCGCTTTAGCTCGATCAAGTTTCGTTATGGACTGGGACAGACTACGCATATTCCATGATGTCGCCGAAGCCGGCAGCTTCACGCATGCCGGCGCGACCCTGAACCTGAGCCAGTCGGCTGTCAGCCGCCAGGTCAGCGCGCTGGAAGACAGTTTGAGCATTAAACTGTTCCACCGGCATGCGCGGGGCCTGATCCTCACGGAGCAGGGCGAGCTGCTGTTTCAGACGGTTAAGGACGTGTTTCACAAGCTGGCGATGGTCGAATCGCAACTGAGCGAGACGCGCGAAAATCCGTCCGGCCCTTTGCGGGTGACGACGACCGTGTCGTTCGGGTCCACCTGGCTCACACCGCGCATCAAGGAGTTCGTCGAAACCTATCCCGAAGTCGATTTTCATCTGATCCTGACCGAAGCCGAGCTCGACCTCGGCATGCGCCAGGCGGATATCGGAATCCGCCTGACCCCGCCGCGTCAGCCGGACCTGATCCAGCGCCATTTGCTGGCGTTGAGCACGCATATCTACGCGTCGCGGCAATATCTCGAGATCCATGGCGTGCCCAAGACGCCGCAGGATCTGAACGACCACAAACTGATCGTCTACGGCCAGGACATGCCGCCGCCGGTGCCCTCGGTCAATTGGTTGCTGGAAGCCGGCGCGGACGCGAAAAAACCTCGGCGCCCGGCGCTGCACGTCAACAATGTCTACGGAATCTACCGGGCGGTGCGCAGCGGGCTCGGAGTCGGCAGCCTGCCGGACTACATGATTCCCGAAGATGTAAATCTGGTGAAGGTCCTGCCGGATCTGGCGGGCCCGACCATCCAGGCCTATTTCGTCTATCCGGAAGAGCTGCGCCACTCCAAGCGGATCGCGGTCTTCCGCGACTTCCTTTTACAAAAAATAGCAAAATTAAAAGGTTAATGGGTTTTTTTGGAACAACTCTCGGGTATGCAATTTCTGCATGGCTGAATTGATAAAATCCCGTTAGCGAAATCGTCTGCGAAATCCTATCTGTCTAACACCTGGTTGTTGCATTGCAACAACACACGCTTCTGCTTCCAGGCATGCGTGCCTGGTTGCAAGGATCGCAAGATTCTTCGTCTCCCAGACGTGAAGCCTCCCTGTTCAAACTGGCCGGAACCCTTTGGTTCCGGCCATTTTTTAGATGCAGCCAGCCTTTAGTACCAATTATTCGCTACGGGGACTTGCTGGGGACTTGAAACTCCAGATTTCAGGTCGCCGGTTCAGGGGACGGCACTCCTCCGCCATTATATTTGCCTAAGTACTTTATTAATTGGATTCAAAATCAAATTTTAAATTCCGTTCTCCATTGGTTTTCCCTTGAAGTATGTTTTCGTTCGGCACGATAGGTGCGGTAAGTTTCAGCGCTGTCGGGGTATTGGTGTCGACCACGATCATCAGGTCGCGAACCGACAGCATTTTGGCGGCGCCGTATGACGCGACGTGATCATGGAAACCTCACATCGTGGTTGAGTAACGGATCAGCCTCGGCCATCCTATTGACGTGGATGGGCTTAGAAGAGGCTTCTTATGTTCCGGTTTGCTGTTCTATTTGCCGCCGTGGTGCTTATGGCTGGCCCGGCTGCTCAGGCGTTTGACGAGGTCAGTTTGAAAAAGCTGCA
>CAJWOT010000106.1 GCA_913044215.1 uncultured Rhodospirillaceae bacterium
ATCTGCGCGACGTCCATGGTTCATTCGGTCCACTGACGGATGAGCAGTGGCAGCATCTCGCCCGCCATGGCGGGCGGGCTGTCGAGGAAGGGGTGGCACTCGCGTACGATCCCGGAATAGCTGTGCCTTGCAATGCCGTACCGCCGGTCGGCGATGCCGATTTGTGGGCACTGTGGGATGCAATCCACTGTCCGGTCCTCGTCCTGCGTGGTGAGACTTCCGATCTGCTGTCGCCAGAGACCGCGGCCGAGATGGCCGCGCGCGGGCCAAAGGCGACAGTGATTGAAATCGCCGGCTGTGGCCATGCACCGGCCCTGATGGACCAGGATCAGGTCAAGGTTATCGATGACTGGCTCGGCGCTTGAATTCCCCCGGTTCCGGCCACGGGCACCGTGGTGGGGACCGGATTTGCAGACCCTCCGCAACTACTTCGTCGCCCGGTCCGGCGGGCGGCCGCGTCTCGATGGCGAGCGATTGCATCTAGATTTGCGCGATGGCAGCGGTGACAAGCTCGCGGTCCTGTACACACCGGCGGCAGGAAACAAGTCGCCGATAGTTTTGATCCACGGGCTGACGGGTTGCGAGACGTCCATGAATATGGCGCGCGCCGCTGTCTATCATCATGGATTGGGGCACCCCATTGTGCGCCTTAACCTGCGGGGAGCGGGGCCGTCACGGGCAACCTGCAGCGGCGATTACCATGCCGGGTGCAGCGTCGATCTGGCGCACGCGCTGGAATCGCTGCGCGAAACGCTGCCTGAGATTGCGCGGAACGGCATATATCTCTCCGCGGTGTCGCTGGGCGCCAATGTCATGATCAAGTTTCTCGCCGAGTACGGCCAGGACTTCTCCATTCGAGCTGCCGCTTCGGTGTCCGCGCCGATAGATCTGGCGGCTTCGGCACGGACAGTCATGCGCCGGCGCAACACCCTGTATCACCATTGGCTGCTGAAGCGCATGAAAATCGATTGCGGGGGCTCCGAACTGACGGCCGCGCAACGCTGGGCGCGGTTCGGACAGTTTACGAGTTCGACGACAGGTTCTTGGCGCCGCGGCACGGCTTCGACGGGGCGGATCATTACTACGCAGAGACCCAGGCCGCGAAATTCCTGGAGGCGGTGCCGATCCCGACGCTGATCATCCACGCCTGCAATGACCCGTGGATCCCGGCAACGCCCTATCTTGCCTACGATTGGTCGTGTAATGACAAGCTGACGCCGCTACTGCCGCGCACCGGCGGTCATGTCGGGTTCCACGATCCGGGGCACCGCGCCTCCTGGCACGACCGGTGCGCCGCCGACTTCTTTAGCGCGCATTAGCCCTTTAGTTTTTTCGCCGCCTCGACGGCGAAATAGGTGAGGACGCCGTCTGCCCCCGCGCGCTTGAATCCCAACAGCGATTCCAGGATCACTTTCTCATCGAGCCAACCGCGCTCGACGGCACCCTTGATCATCGCGTACTCGCCGGAGACCTGATACACGAAGGTTGGCATGCCGAAGCTGTCCTTCACCCGGCGCACGATGTCGAGATAGGGCATGCCGGGTTTGACCATGACCATGTCGGCACCTTCCTGGATGTCGAGGGCGATCTCGCGCAACGCCTCGTCGGAATTGGCCGGGTCCATCTGATAGGTGCGCTTGTCGCCGATCAATGCTGCCTTGGTGCCGATAGCATCGCGGAACGGGCCGTAAAAGCCGGACGCATATTTCGCCGAGTAGGCCATGATCCGCACATCGTCATACCCGTTGGCGTCAAGCGCCTGGCGGATCGCGCCGACCCTGCCATCCATCATGTCCGAGGGCGAGATCGTGTCACAGCCGGCCTCTGCCTGATTCAGCGCCTGTTGGACGAGGATTTCGACTGTCTCGTCGTTGAGGATCGTCTCGCCATCCATGACGCCGTCGTGACCGTGCGTGGTGTAGGGGTCCAGCGCCACGTCACAGACCACCATCATGTCCGGCACCTGCTCCTTGATATTGCGGATGGCGGTGCAGACCAGGTTGTCCGGTTTGAGGGATTCGGCGCCGTCCGGCGTCTTACGGTCCGGGTCGGTAAAAGGGAACAGTCCGACCGCGGGAATGCCTAACTCGTATGCCTCGTTCACCGCCTCGGCGATGACATCGGTCGTGTAGCGCACGACACCCGGCATCGAGTCGACAGGCACGCGCTCATTCTCGCCATCGACGACGAATATCGTCCAGATCAGATCATCCACCGAAAGGGAATTTTCGGCCACGAGCCGGCGGACGGAATCGTCCCGGCGGTTGCGGCGCATGCGGGTTGTCGGATAGCGGCCCGGCGTCTCGGTCGCCGCCGGCGAGTCTTGTGTTTGTTTGCTCCGCCCGAACGGCGGCGTCACGATCTTCGGCCCGGACATGGCGTGCTCCTGACTGTAGGCGTTGCCGGATTTTACGCGGGGTGCGAGATAGGGGCAACGGAGCTGCGGCGATCTTGCGCAATTGACTCGCCCCAACCGCCGCATATCATCGCGCCGGCGAAGGAGGGCGATAGGATGACACTCGCTGATCTGGATCTGAGCGAGGACCAACGGGCGTTTCAGGAAACCGCACGTGATTTCTCGGTGTCTGAATTCGAACCGCATGCCGCGCAATGGGACGAGGACTGCATTTTCCCGGTCGACGCGCTGCGCAACGCAGCGGCGCTGGGTTTCGCGGGAATCTATGTCGGCGAGGATCATGGCGGGTCGGATCTGTCGCGGCTCGATGCGACCGTTATCTTCGAGGAATTGGCCCATGGCTGCGTGTCCACCGCGGCCTATATTTCGATTCACAACATGGCATGCTGGATGATCGACCGGTTCGGCAATGCGGAGCAGCGCAAGACCCATCTGCCGAAGCTCATGACGATGGAGCACTTTGCCAGTTACTGCCTGACCGAACCTGGCGCCGGTTCGGACGCGGCGTCTTTGCAAACCAAGGCGGTTCGTGACGGCGATCATTATGTGTTGAACGGCGCGAAGGCATTCATCTCTGGCGGTTCGACCAGCGACGTTTATGTCTGCATGGTGCGCACCGGCGGCGAAGGCCCGTCCGGCATTTCGTGTCTCGTCGTCGAGAAGGATACGCCGGGGCTGAGCTTCGGGAAGAAAGAAGCCAAGCTGGGCTGGAACAGCCAGCCGACAGCGGCGGTTGTTTTCGAGGATTGCCGGGTGCCGGTCACCAACCGCATCGGCGAAGAAGGCGACGGTTTCAAGATCGCGATGATGGGGCTCGATGGCGGCCGGTTGAATGTGGCGGCCTGTTCGATTGGCGGTGCGCGGGCCTGCATGGAAGCGGCGCGCGACCACATGATGCAACGCCGCCAGTTCGGCCGTCCGATTGCCGACTTCCAGGCGCTGCAGTTCAAATTGGCCGACATGGCCACCGAGTTGGAAGCGGCGCGGTTGATGGTCCGTCGCGCGGCCGGCGCGCTCGATAGCGGTCATGCCGAAGCGACACAATATTGCGCCATGGCAAAACGTTTTGCGACGGACACAGGGTTTCAGGTCTGCAACGAAGCGCTCCAGATCCATGGCGGTTACGGCTATATCAAGGAGTATCCGATCCAGCGTTATATGCGCGATGTTCGGGTTCACCAGATATTGGAAGGCACGAATGAGATCATGCGCGTGATTATCGCGCGGAGGCTGCTGCGCGAATGACCGAAGACGTTTTGTTCACCGTCGAGGGCGGTGTCGCCGAGATCACGCTGAACCGGCCGGCGGCGTTGAACGCGTTGACGCTGGAGATGGCGCAAGTGCTTTACGATCGCCTGACCGGGTGGGCCACCGACGATACGGTCCGCGCCGTTGTTATTCGCGGGGCGGGTGACCGGGCCTTCTGCGCCGGCGGCGATATACGGGCGCTGTACGACGCAAAACAGGTGGGAGGCCCTCTGACCCGGGACTTCTTTCGCACGGAATACCGCCTGAACCATTTGGTCTTCCATTATCCGAAACCGTACATCGCGTTGGTTGACGGAATTGCGATGGGGGGCGGTGTCGGACTTTCCGTGCATGCCGGCACCCGTGTCGCCTCCGAAGCGACGATGTTCGCGATGCCTGAAACGGGGATCGGTTTGTTTCCCGATGTCGGCGGATCGTACTTTCTGCCGCGCTGCCCGGGCGCGATCGGGATGTATCTGGCGCTGACCGGTGCGCGCCTGCGAGCCGCCGATTGCATTTACGCCGGGATCGCCGACCATTATGTCGAGACAACAGCGCACGACGCGTTGATAGCGCGGCTGCGCGAAGGTGTCGCCCTCGACACAGCCGTGGCTGATCTGGCAAGCGATGCCGGCCCCGCGCCTTTGTCAGAGTTGCGTGACGCAATCGACCGCACCTTCTCGGGAGACACCGTCGATGCCGTATTGGCCGCGCTCGATGCAGAAGGCGGCGAGTGGGCGGAGAAGACGTTGAAGACGATGGCCGGAAAGTCGCCGACCAGCCAGAAGGTTGCTTGCCGTCAGCTGCAGGAAGGAGCAGCGAAGGATTTCGATGCCTGCATGGTCATGGAGTATCGGCTCAGCCAGCACACCATGGCTGCGCACGACTTCTTCGAAGGGGTGCGCGCCCTGATCGTAGACAAGGACAACACACCGGCGTGGCAGCCGGGCAGTTTGGATGGCGTAGACGATGCGGCGGTTGACAGTTTTTTCGCACCGCTGGACGAAGCTGATTTGACGTTTTAGGCCCGCGACGGGCGACAACAATAATCATAGGGAGAGTGAGACAATGACCGATATCGGATTCATCGGATTGGGCAATATGGGCGGCCCCATGCTGGTCAACCTGGTCAAGGCCGGTCACAAGGTGAAGGCTTTCGACCTTTCCGCCGATGCGATGGCCCGCGCAGCCGAAGCCGGCGCGCAGACGACCAACGATGCCGCGTCGGCCTGCCGCGGGGTCGATGTGGTTGTCACGATGCTGCCCGAAGGCAAGCATGTACGGACGGTCTACACAGAGTCGATCCTCGACAATGCCGACGAAGGCGCGCTGCTGATCGACTGCTCCACAATCGACGTGGCGACATCGCGTGCCGTGGCCGCGCTGGCGGCGGAACGTGGTTTCGAATTGCTCGACGCGCCGGTGTCCGGCGGCACCGGAGGGGCCGAGGCGGGGACGCTGACTTTCATGGTCGGCGGCTCGGCCGAGGGGTTTGCGCGCGGTAAACCAATTCTCGACATCATGGGACAGAACATTGTCCACACCGGGGGCAGCGGCAACGGGCAGGTTGCGAAGATTTGCAACAACATGATCCTGGGCGCGACGATGATCGCGGTCAGCGAGAGCTTCGTGATGGCCGACAAGCTGGGGCTCGACGCGCAGACGCTCTACGACATCTGTTCCACCTCATCGTCCTCGTGCTGGGCCTTGAACACCTATTGCCCGGTCGCCGGACCGGCTCCGGCTTCGCCGGCCAACCGGGACTACGAACCGGGATTCACCGCGGCCATGATGCTGAAGGATTTGCGGTTGGCGCAGGGCGCTGCGCAGGACGCCGACACCTCGACGCCGATGGGGGCCGCAGCAGAAGCGATGTTTGCTTTATTCTGTAACTCAAACGACGATTCTCGCGATTTTTCCGCAATCATTAACATGATTAGGGGAAATTAGAAGAATATCTTGCAAAAATATAAAAGTATGTAACATGTCGTAAAATTTGGCTCGAATATCTAAGTCGGCGGAGATGACGACATGGCCGTGAAGGCCGATTACCTGCAATCGATCCGTCTGATCGAACGTCTACACCGACAGTTTTTAGAAGTCGTTAAAAACGAGCTCGATCGGCATGGAATGCAGGACATAAACAACATTCAGGCCGTTATTCTTTACAATATCGGCGAGGATGAGCTGACGGTCGGCGAATTGACCAACCGCGGCTACTATCTGGGCTCGAACGTCTCCTACAACGAGCGGAAAATGGTCGAAAACGGCTATTTGATCCAGGAGCGTTCGGCCCACGATCGGCGTTCGATCCGCGTGCGACTGGCGGACAAGGGCCTAGAATTGCGCAACATCGTCGACACGATGTTCGACCGCCAGTCCGAGCGACTGGGCTCGGATACGGTGCCGGTTGAGGAACTCAGCCACGCGAACACGATCCTGCTGCGGTTGGAGCGGTTCTGGAGCGGCGGCATGGGCTTCGGCGCGGGGCCGATCTAGCCGTTTGCGCGCCCTCGTCCTGCAACATATCGCCGTCGAGCATCCGGGCATCTTTCGCGACTTCATGGCCGCGGACAAGGTCGCCTGGGATACGGTCGAACTGGATGAGGGGGAGGCCATCCCGGCGCTGGATGGCTATGACATCCTGATCGCCATGGGCGGTCCGATGGATGTCTGGGAGGAAGCGGCGCATCCCTGGCTGGTTGCGGAAAAGCGCGCGATCCGGGAATGGGTGGCGGAGGACCGGCCATTTCTTGGGTTTTGCCTCGGGCATCAGCTGCTGGCCGATGCGCTGGGCGGGACGGTTGGGCCCGCCGCGGCGTCAGAAGTCGGGATCATGGATGTTGGCCTGGAGGCCGCCGGACGCGGCGATCCGCTCTTCGCCGGTTTGCCGGAAACCCTCACCTGCATGCAATGGCATTCGGCCGCCGTGACCGCGTTGCCGGCGGGCGCCACACTGCTTGCCGGTAGCCCGGTTTGTCCGGTACAGGCCTTTCGCGTCGGCCGGGCCGCCTACGGGTTGCAGTTCCACATAGAGGTCACGGGTCTGACCGCGTCCGAATGGGGCTGCGTACCGGCCTATGCCGTGTCGCTTGAAACCGTGATGGGTGCGGGGGCGTTGGGACGGCTCGACGCGGAGATGGCCGCGGCGCTGCCCGGGCTGAACCGCACGGCCCGGATCCTTTACGACAATTTCATGGGCCTGGTCCGGAATGGCTAGCGGCGGCGGAACCGCGGCAAGGGAAGGATGATCGCCAGCGCGATCGTCATGCAGATCAGCGCGGCCAGATCCGGCCATCCCAACCGTTCGTCCAGAAAGATCGTGCTCAGCGAAAGCCCGATAAGCGGGACCGGCAGAACGCTCAGCGCGGCGATGCCGGCGGGGACCATCTGTATGACCCGGAACCACAACCAGTAGCCAATGACCGTCGCGACCAGGACGACATAGGTCATGCCCAACGCGCCTTTCAGCGTGAAGTCCGCGTAAGGGTCTTCGTCGAGAATGAACGCCAGCACGGCCAGCGGCACGCCGCCGAACAGAAGTTGCCAGGCCGCAACGGTGAACAGAGGCGTGTTCCAGGGCGTTCGCTTCTGGATGACGGTTCCCAGGCCCCAACTGGCCGCTGCGGCGAGGATCGCCAACACGCCGAAGGGGGCGGCGTCGAGACGGCCGAGATCGTCGCCGGCCAGGACGAGCACGGCCAGCAAACCGAAACCGAGGCTGACGGCCCGCCGGCGCGTCAGGGGTTCCTGCAGCAGCCAGGTGCCGGCCAAAGCCGACCATAACGGCATCGTATAGGCCAGAACCGCGGCGCGGCCGGCCGGCAATAGCGTCAGTGCCAGGGCAGTGAAATAAAGCCAGGCCGTTATCGTGAAGAATCCGCACAGCATCGTTGCGCCGACGTCGTGCCGGTGCAGGGTCAAACGGTTTCCCGACCAAAAGGCGACCAGCAGCATGCAGACGCCGCCGCCCCAGGCCGTGATCATCCGGAACGTATAGATGGGCAATTCCCCGACGATGGTCTTCATGATCGGCCAGGAGCCGCCCCAGGCGAAAACGAGACCCAAAAGTGCCGCGCCGATGGCAACACGGCTTACCTGTTCGGGCGGGACGGCGTATCTCACGATGGATGCAGCACTTTCTTGCCTGACACGCGTGCGGAGGCTAGCTGCCGCTTTCCGATTTTCGGCACCAGAACATATACATGCCGTCGAAGGTGCGCGGATGATGCTGTTCGAACTGCCACCAATGATCAAGCGAACCGGGTTTGACGTCGTCGGGGAACATGTCGCGATACATTCGATGCACGTCAGGCGGTAGGATAAAGCCGCGAAATTCGAGGCGGTTGTCCGCAAGAAAATCGCGAATATCGGGAAGCGCACAGCGCTGTTCCTGCACGTGAAGGGCGAGGTCGCGGAAATCGTTTGTCGCGAAAAAGTCGATCGATGCGGTAAGCTCGGACCCGACCGCGCCCTTTGGCCGTTGCATCAGCCGGTGCCGGAAGGTGCGCAGTGCATCGTCGGAAGCGTCGCTGCCCGGCCACTCGGGATCGTCGCTCAGCGCGGCGATCGTCTTGCGTGACACGTCGCTGTAGAGTCCGATCTGCAAGAGCCCGCCCGGCTTCAACCTGTCGAGCAGAATGCGCCAGGCGGCGTAAGGATCCGCCATGTGATGCAGGACTCCAGCGCATTCGATCACATCGTACGTCTCTTCGGTCTCTCCAAGTCGCAGAATGTCGGCGGTCGCGAAGCGAATATTCTCGACGCCAAGCCGCTGCGCCATGCGGGCACCATAGGCGAGGCTCGGCGTGCTCAGATCGATGGCATGCACCCGCGCTTGCGCACCATAGGCGATGGCGGCGTGCACCGCCTGCCGGCAGGTCCCGGCGCCGGCAATCAACACGTCGCAGGGTGTTTCCAAGCGCTCGGTTTCCGCGTCGCTGAAATAATCGGCCAAAAATCGGCGCGCCGAGCCGGGTTGCGGTACCTGCAGGCTGAGCCAACGCGGGTAGGGCGCCGTGCGATACTGATCGGCGACGCGCTGTGAGACGCCATCGGTCACCGGCGTCAATGCGGGAAGGGTGGCGGCTGTCTCGGCTTCCTCCCTGTCGGCCTCCATGGCCAACGCAATAACCGGCCGCAGAGCGCGCGGCAGAATTCGTTCGGTGCCCCGCGCTGCGAGAGCCGGATCGATAAGGCTGGTTAGCGGCTTATACAGTGCTGCCAGCATGAAACCGCCGGCCGACGCGGCCTTACCCTCGAAGAGAGCATCCGGGTTGACCGGCAAGGCGGCAAGCCGGTCCTTCTCAGTCTCAGTCGCGTGAAACACGTAGCTGTTATTGGCGCATTGTTGAATCAGGACGCAGGCGAACTCGTAGACCGGCCGGTCCTGCATTCGCTCTGGTGCTTCGAGAAGGGCTTGCCGCAACGCGGTGAGCAGGAATTCGACTTCGACATCCGTGTTGATGCCGCTGGTCAATGCGGCGCGGAACAGCCTGTCCTGCAGGAGTTTCCGGCCTTTTCCGCTGAGCACGGTACGGGCGGCTTCCGGCCAACCCTCCGCGCGGCCTACCGCGACAGCATCTGACAAAGGGGACGCGTGCTTCAGCGTGGCGATCGCCGCCGTGCAGAGCGCTTGTTTGTCCACATCGACGAACTGCAATGCCGCGCGCAGACCGCGCGTTGAAACGTCGATGCTTTCGTTGATCTCGTAGCGCTGCAGAAGAGAGGCCAATAACCAGGCGGCGTCGCGCAAACCGGGTTTCAATTCCAATGCTTTGGCACATTGTTCGACCGCCTCTGCGGGATCGTCCGCGGCCAGCGAAGCGCGCGCCAGGTCCAGCCGTGCCGATCCGGATTTTGGCCGCCGCTTCACCGCATCGCGGCACGCGACGAGGTCCTGGGACGGTACCTCCGCCGCGATATGATGGGCCACGAGCAACGGGACGGTCTCCTGGTGCGGCGATAACGAATGGGTTCAGAAACGCTCCAGCAAGCCTAGTTATGCGGCGGAACCGGCGCAACAAAACGGCAGCGCTGATTTTTTGCACCCCAGGTGCGTGCGTTCGGATAGAGAGCGCCCGAAGGGTTGGAGGTATTCGCCGTTGCATTGCTTCGGCCAACCACCAGACGCAGTTCGCTCGGCGGCTGAAGAACATGACGGCATAGGTGGGAAGTGCAGCCACGTTCAGCGGCTCTCACCGGCCAACCCTTTAAACTGCCCGTCAAGCGCTCTTGCGTGTTTGGGCCGAACGCAGGCCCGGCAGGTGCTCTGTCAGATACCGCCCGGTGTGGCTCTCAGGAACCCGGGCGACCGTTTCGGGCGTACCCTCTGCGACGATCCGGCCGCCACCGCCGCCGCCTTCCGGCCCAAGATCGATAATGTGATCGGCCGTCTTGATCACTTCCAGATTGTGCTCGATGACGATGACCGTGTTGCCCTGATCGACGAGCGCCTGCAGAACGTCGAGCAGTCTTCGGACATCCTCGAAATGCAGGCCGGTGGTCGGTTCGTCCAGAATGTAGAGCGTACGGCCCGTCGCCCGTCGCGACAGCTCTTTCGCAAGTTTGACCCGCTGCGCCTCGCCGCCGGACAGGGTTGTGGCTTGCTGTCCGACATGGATGTAACCAAGCCCGACCCGTTGCAAGGTCACCATCTTGTCACGGATCGCCGGAACCGCCTTGAAGGTTTCCGCCGCCTCATCGACCGTCATGGACAGCACGTCGGCGATGGAATGGTCCTTGAACGTGATCTCCAGGGTCTCTCGGTTATAGCGTTGCCCTTTGCAGGTATCGCACTGGACGTAAATGTCCGGCAGGAAATGCATCTCGATCTTGATGACACCGTCGCCCTGGCAGGCCTCGCAGCGTCCGCCTTTGACGTTGAAGGAGAACCGGCCCGGCGCGTAGCCGCGGGCGCGGGCCTCTGGAAGGTTCGCGAACCATTCGCGGATTGGCGTGAACGCGCCGGTATAGGTCGCTGGGTTCGAGCGCGGCGTCCGGCCGATGGGCTGTTGATTGATGTCGATGACCTTGTCCAGCAGTTCGATGCCGTCGATCCCGCCGTGCTCGCCGGGCAGGCGACGTGCGCCGTTCAATTGACGGGCGAGTGCCCGGTAAAGGGTATCGATGACAAGGGTCGATTTGCCGCTGCCGGATACACCGGTCACACAGGTGAACACGCCCAGCGGAAACGCCGCGGTGACATCGTCGAGGTTGTTTTCGACGGCGCCTTTTATTTTGAGCTCATAGCCCTTGTCCGCCTTACGCCGTTGCTTGGGAATCTCGATCTGGCGCATACCGGTCAGATACTGCCCGGTCAGACTGTCGGGGCAACGCAGAACATCGTCCGGCAGGCCCGCGGCCACGACATGGCCGCCATGGATGCCGGCACCCGGTCCCATATCGATCAAGTAATCCGCTTCGCGGATGGCTTCCTCGTCATGCTCGACGACGACAACGGTGTTGCCGAGATCGCGCAAGCGCTTGAGGGTTGCCAGTAGCCGATCATTATCGCGTTGGTGCAAGCCGATGGAAGGTTCGTCCAGCACGTAAAGCACGCCGGTAAGGCCGGAACCGATCTGCGAGGCGAGCCTGATCCGCTGGCTTTCACCGCCGGACAAGGTTGCCGATGAGCGGCCCAAGGTCAGATAGGACAAGCCGACATCGACCAGGAAGCCGAGCCGTTCCTTGATCTCCTTCAGGATACGGGCGCCGATCTCCTGCTGTTTTTCGGTCAGGCGGTCTTCAATGTCGGCGAACCAGGTATGTGCGTCTAAAACGGACTTCTCCGCGATCTCACCGATATGCGAACCGTCGATCTTGACGGCGAGGGCTTCCGGCTTAAGCCGTGCGCCGTCGCAGGTGTCGCACGTTTTGACAGTCTGGTACTTGCTCAACTCCTCGCGCATCCAGGCGCTGTCGGTTTCGCGCCAGCGCCGCTCCATATTCGGGACGACGCCTTCGAACGGTTTCTTCGTCTCGTAGGTCCGAAGGCCATCGTCGTAGGCCATGCGGACGGTCTTCTTGCCGGTACCGAACAGGATGGCGTTCTGGGCTGACGCGGGTAACGCTTCGAATGGTGTGCTCAGCTTGACCTTAAAATGCTTCGCGAGACTTTCCAGCGTCTGCTTGTAGTAGGGCGAAGAAGATTTCGCCCAAGGCGCGATCGCATCGCTCAATTTCTTGCTCGGATCGGGCACGACAAGCGCTGCGTCGATATGCATGGTCGTGCCCAGGCCGTCGCAGGTCGGGCACGCGCCGAAAGGGTTGTTGAACGAGAACAGGCGGGGTTCGATTTCGTCGATCGTGAAGCCCGATACCGGGCAGGCGAACCGAGCCGAGAAAGTCGTCCGGTCGCCGCTTTCCGCATCCTCCGCGAACACGAGGCCGTCGGCTAGGGCCAGGGCGGTCTCCAGCGAATCGGCGAGACGGGTTTGCAAACCGTCTCGGACAACGACACGGTCGACCACGACGTCGATATCGTGTTTGAAGTTCTTGTCCAGTTTCGGCGCGTCTTCGATCAGATACAGTTCGCCGTCAATTTTGACTCGCTGGAATCCGCGCTTCTGCAAGTCGGCCAGTTCCTTGCGATATTCCCCTTTGCGCCCACGGACGATCGGCGCAAGCAAGTAGAGACGCGTGCCTTCGGGCATTGCCATGGTGATATCGACCATCTGGCTGACGCTCTGGCTTTCGATCGGCAACCCCGTCGCCGGTGAGATGGGGATGCCAATTCTTGCGAAGAGCAGCCGCATATAGTCGTAGATTTCCGTCACCGTGCCCACGGTCGAGCGCGGGTTCCGGCTCGTGGTCTTCTGCTCGATCGAGATTGCCGGGGAAAGGCCCTCGATAAGGTCCACGTCCGGCTTCTGCATGAGCTCGAGAAACTGCCGTGCGTAAGCGGATAAGCTTTCCACATATCGGCGCTGACCATCGGCATAGATCGTGTCGAAGGCGAGGGAGGATTTCCCTGACCCGGACAGACCGGTAATCACGGTCAGCTTGTCGCGCGGCAGATCCACGTCGACGTTCTGAAGGTTGTGCTCGCGCGCGCCGCGCACGCGTATCGTCGTCAGCATTTTGCGTTCAACATGTCCTGGACGGAGTATTTCGGGTCGGCGGACTTCTTTCCGCAACGTTAGCCATAATAATAGTTGTCCGGCATAGGGGAATCGACTCTTAATCGTCTGACTCGCGCATGTCTCGCATCTCTCCTGACATTGGCTTGGTCGCTAGAGTCTTCTGGGCATTCGATGGCTGCGCGCTTAGACTGAGGGCTGCGCCAAAGGGCGCAAATTATGGTTCTACTGTGAAAGATTCGAAAAATGGCGGGTAGCGTTAACAAGGTTATTCTGGTCGGCAATCTGGGGCGGGATCCAGAAATCCGTACCACGCAGAACGGCATGAAGGTGGCGAACCTCCGCGTTGCGACGAGCGAGCGCTGGAAAGACCGAAATTCCGGTGAAATGCAGGAGCGCACCGAGTGGCACAGCGTTGCAATTTTCAACGAACACCTCGTTGGTGTTGCCGAGCGGTTCTTGCATAAGGGATCGAAGGTCTATCTGGAAGGGCAACTCCAGACACGGAAATGGACTGATCAGCAAGGCCAAGACCGCTACACAACCGAAGTGGTCATGAACCGGTTCCGGGGAGAGCTTCAAATGCTCGACAGCCGCGGTGATAGCGGCGGCGGCGGTTCGTACGGCGGTGGGTCGAGCGGCGGATCGTTCGGCGGTGGTGGCAATGACGGCGGATTCGGCGGCGGTGGCTCCGGCGACGACCTGGACGACGAAATACCGTTCTAGGGCCGAAATATCACCTAACGCTAATAGTGCAATTCAAGGGTAGCGCTACCCGTAATTAGTG
>CAJWOT010000107.1 GCA_913044215.1 uncultured Rhodospirillaceae bacterium
TTCCCAACCCTGTTCGATATCGTCGGTCCCGCTCGCCATGCCCCTCGCCCGCAATTTGCCGGAACGTACTCACCGCCTTTGCCGGGCACAAGCGCGCTGGCGACGACACTGTGAATCTACGGAAATTCGTTTCCTATTTGGACAAAGCCGTGCTGCTTTCGCGGCATTTTTTACGGATGATTCGATATCGGCTGCACGCGTAAACCAAGACGGCCACATCGTGATCGATGTGGCCGTCCGCTAGAACTGAGGTCCGGTCAGGCGGTGCAAGCCCGGAATAGAGCCAGCATCGCGTCCCAGGATTCCTGGGTCGCCGCCTCGTCGTAGCTTTCCCGCTCCTCGCAGAAATAGCCGTGCCCGACGCCAGGGAAGACATTCATCGTGTACCGCTTATGCGCGGCCGTCATCGCCTCGGCGATGCGGCCATGCTCTTCGGCCGGAATCGACTGGTCTTCGCTGCCGTACCAAAGCTGAATCGGCGCCTGCATTTCGCCGCAGCGGTCGAGCAGGATCTTCCGGCCCGCGAAATCCTCAACCGGCCCGATGCCGCCGCCATAGAAGCTCGCCGCAGCCTTGATGCGCCCGGCCAGGGCCGCGTTGGCGAGGAAGGTGTAACGGCCGCCCATGCAGAATCCGGTCACGCAGTTGGCGCCGCTTTTCACCTCGCTGCGTGCTTCCATGAAGTCGAGCGCCGCCGCGGACTGTGCCATCACCTTATCGTCGTCCATCGCCTTCAGATGGCCGATCGCGCCGTCCAAATCGGTGTACTCGTAAATCTTGCTGTCATAGATATCCGGCGTAATCGCCGCGAAGCCGGCGTCGGCGAAACGCTGCGTCAGATTTTCGAAGTGACTGTTGACGCCGAAGGCCTCGATATAGATCAGAACGGCCGGATGCGGCCCGTCGCCCGCCGGGCGCCCGTAATAGGCCCGCGTGCCGTCACTCAATTCGACCCATTCACAACTGCCTGCCATGTGACTTTCCTCCCTGTGCCGTGGTGTTCGAGATATCGTTTCAGAATTAGGGCCATGTTATGCTGCCAGACTGCCGGAAAACAATTGCCTGGGCGCCCTTAACCGGAACCACGTTAGCCGCTACAGTTTTCCCGAAGAACGGAGCGGACATGTCCGAGAGCTTGGACTGGGGACAGCGGCTGGAAGCCTTATTGACGGGCGCGCTGGCGATTTGGCGGATCGACGGCCAGGTCGAGCGCGACGCCAACGGCATCTGCATCCTCGAAACCGAACAAGCGAAGGTTACAATCGCGCGTGTCACCGATGATGGCGACCCTTATTGGGAGGTCGCCAATCCCAATGGGGATTTACCGCCCCTCCCTTTCGGCGGCATCCAGGGCATGTTGCGGGCCGTCAAGGAAGCTGTTGGCGCCGACGAAACGGGGACTCGATTGGTCATCGGCCCGCAGGACGATCGCTGAGCGATGCTGCCCGTCTCCGTCCTCACCGGTTTTCTCGGTTCCGGCAAGACGACCTTGCTGTCCCGCCTGCTGCGACACGAGGATATGGCGAAGACCGCCGTTATCATCAACGAGTTCGGGGCGGTGGGGCTCGACCACATGCTGGTCGAAGCCAGTGACGAGAACATCGTCCAACTCAACAGCGGGTGCCTGTGCTGCACGATTCGCGGCGATCTCGTGTTCACGCTGCTCGACCTGCTCGGCCGGCGCGACCGTGGAGAGGTCATGGCGTTCGAGCGAATCGTGATCGAGACGACCGGTCTGGCCGACCCGGCGCCGATCCTGCAGGCGCTGATTACGGACACAGCGCTCGCCGGCGACATCCAGGTCGATGGCGTGGTGACCACCGTGGACGCAGTCACCGGTGCGGCGACTCTCGACCGGCATCCGGAGTCCGTAAAGCAGGCCGCCGTCGCCGACAGGATCGTCCTGACAAAAACCGACCTCCCTGAAGCGGCGGAATTGCAGGACCGCCTGAGTACCGTCAACCCGACGGCCTCTCTGTTCACGGCGATCAAAGGCGATATCGCGCCGGGCCTCTTGTTCGACAGCGGTGTGTTCGACCCGTCGGCGAAACCGGCCGACGTGCAAGCCTGGCTTGCTGCGGAAGAGCATGCCCACGACCATGCGCATGACGTGAACCGGCATGGCGACGGCATCACCGCCCACGCCATGGTTCGCGAGAAGCCCATCCATGCGGTCGCACTCACCCTGTTTCTGGAGATATTGGCGGAACATTGCGGGCCCGACTTGCTCCGAATGAAGGGATTGGTCAAGCTTGTGGAAAGCGCCGACCGGCCGGCGGTCGTGCATGGCGTTCAAAACGTGTTTCATCCGCCGGTCTGGCTCGATCGCTGGCCAGCAGAAGACCGCAGCAGCAAACTGGTGTTCATCACGAAGGATCTGCCGGGACAATGGTTCGAGGATCTGCTCCAGGCGCTCGACGCCGAGGTAGCGGAAGCACACGAGCGGCAGCGCTAGACAGGGAGGGAACAATGTTCGATCTGATCATCCGCGGCGACAGGGTCGTCACACCACAAGGGATGGGCGCGTGGGATGTCGCTGTGAAGGGCGACCAAATTGCCGCCATCGCGGCACCCGGCACGTTGGATGACGCCGCCGCGGGCCGCGTGATCGACGCGACGGGCAAGATCGTCATGCCCGGAGGCATCGACCCGCACGTCCATTGCGCCTGGCATATCCCGGCCCTGGAGGAAGGCGAAGAGCCGACCTATACCGCACCGCCATCCGTGGTCAGCCGCGCAGCGCTTTACGGCGGCACGACGACGATGATCGATTTCGCCTCGGGCGAGGCCGGCGACACGATCCAGCAGATGATAGAGAACCGCGACAAAGAGTGGGTCGACAAATGCTATTGCGACTTCGCCTATCACATCATGCTGCGCGGCGCGGTTCCGCCCGCCATCATCGAGGAGATCGGTGAAGCCGTTCAGGACGGCTACGCGACGGTCAAGGTCTTCACCACGGACATCACGCCGAGCCGCAAGGGCCGCATGGTGCATTTCGGTGACATCTGGGAAATCCTGAAGGTGTTGGCACGCGAAGGCGGCCTCGGCGTCATCCACTCCGAGGACAACGATATCGTCATGCACATGTATGAAAAGCTGTTCAGGGAGGGCCGCACCAGCTTCCATAATCTGGCCGAGGTTCATAACGCGTTGTCGGAAGATATCTCCTTCCGCCGCATCATCCGATTGGCGGAGAATATCGAGGGCGCGGCGCTTTACATGATGCATGTGAGTGCCGCATCCGGTGTCTCGGCCATCGAGCAATCCCGCACCAAGGGCTTCCCGATGTATGGGGAGACCTTGCATCAATACATGCTGTACACCAGCGAGGACTACAAACGGCCGAACGGCCAGATCTATCACACCTACCCCTCGCTGAAGTCGCAAGCCGACCAGGACGGTTTGTGGGAAGGCACCCTGAACGGCGCGATCAATACGGTCGCCACCGATGAAATCTGCTGTTCGCTCTCCACCAAGGTGCAGGGCGACAAGATCGACGATACGACGGGCGGCAATTCCGGCGTCGAGCCGCGCGTGGCCGTTATGTATACGGAGATGGTCGAGAACCGCGGCTACTCGGTCGAGAGGTTCGTCGACCTCACCTCCTCGAACGCCGCCCGCATCATGGGCATGTATCCGCGCAAGGGCGCACTTGCGGCCGGCAGCGACGCCGATATCACGATCCTCGACCCGGACGAAAAGCGCACGGTCCGCAAGGAGGATTTGCATTCCACCGACTACACGCCCTGGGAAGGGCGCGAGGTCGCCGTCTGGCCGACCGTCACGATCCTGCGCGGCAAGATCATGGTCGAAAACGGCGAATTCTTCGGGGACGAGAAAGACGGCCAATATCTCAAGCGGTACGTCCCCGACGAAATCCGCAGCGGCCCCTTGCTGTAGGCGGCGGGTTCGACATGGGCAACGGAGGGAAGCCGCGCGTCGCGGTAATCGGCACCGGCGGGACGATCTCGTCGGTCGGCAAGCACAGCCTGGACCTGGTCAATTACGGTAACAACAACACTAAATACGATGCGGTCGAGCAGGTCGACGCCTTCCCGGAGGTGCGCGAGGTCGCCGAGGTTGAACCGGTCCTGTTCCGCGCCCTGTCGAGCACCGCGATGGGCGTGGCGGAATGGCTCGAACTGGTCCGCGCGATCCACGATATCGCCGGCCGCGCCGACCCACCGGACGGCATCGTCGTCACGCACGGCACGGCGACGCTGGAGGAGACCGCGTACTTCCTGAACCTGACCTTGAAGACAGACATTCCGGTCGTCGTGGTCGGTTCGCAACGTCCGGCCAGTGCCTTCAGCACGGATGCAGGGATGAACCTGCTGAATGCGATCCGTGTCGCCGGGTCCGAACAGGCGCGCGGCCTTGGCGTGCTGGCGCTGCTGAATGACGAGATCCAGGCCGCGCGCGAGGTGACCAAGACGTCGACCTACCGTCTGCAAACCTTCCGTTCGCCCGATTTCGGCGTCCTGGGACACGCGGATGGCGATGGGACCGTGGCGATCTACCGCAAGCCGGTCCGACGCCATGCGCCGGACACCGAATTCGATGTCACGGGCCTCGACGATTTACCCCGGGTCGACATCCTGTATTCCTATGCCGGCTCGGACGGCGCCGCCGTCGACGCCTTCGTGCAGGCGGGTGCCAAGGGCATCGTCGCCGCGGGCATGGCGCCTGGATTCTGCACGGTGAACGAATGCGCGGCGCTGGAGAAGGCACAGGCAGCCGGCGTCGTCGTCGCACAGGGTTCGCGCGCCGGCAGCGGCCGAGTGATGCCGGGCGAAACCATGCGGCTGAAAGGCGCCGTTTCCGCCGACAATCTCAACCCGCAGAAAGCGCGCATCCTACTGATGATCGCGCTGACCAAGACCACCGATTTGGAAGAGTTGCACCGGATTTTCACGACCTATTGAGTAATCGAACATGACCATAGACACCTACGACTACATTGTCGTCGGCGCCGGATCGGCCGGCTCCGTTCTTGCCAACCGTCTGACCGCCAGCGGCGAGCATCGCGTTTTACTGCTCGAAGCGGGACGCCCCGATCACTTCTGGACCAAGATTCCGATCGGTTTCTCCCGCATGATCGATTTGCCGGCCGCGAACTGGTGCTACGAGTCGGAACCTGAGGACAACACCTCGCAACGGCGTATCCCAGTGCCGCGCGGCAAGCTGCTTGGCGGGTCCAGCGCGATCAACGGCATGGTCTTCGTGCGCGGCCAAGCGCAGGATTTCGATACCTGGGCGCAGCTCGGCAATCGCGGTTGGAGCTTCAAGGACGTGCTGCCTCTCTTCCGCAACATGGAGAGCTATGCCGGCGGCGAAGACGATGTGCGCGGCCGTGAAGGTCCGCTGCAGGTCACCGACACGCTGGAACGCGGTCCGCTTTACGAGGCGATCATTGAGGCTGCCGAACAGGCCGGCATTCAACGCACGCCCGATTACAACAGCGGCGCCCAGGACGGCATCGGCATGACGCAGATGACGATCAGCAAGGGCCGCCGCATGAGCACCGCCCGCTGCTATCTCGACCCGGCGCAGGACCGGCACAACATCACAATCCAGGCCAATGCCCTAACGGAGGCGTTGCTGCTCGACGGCAAGAAATGCATCGGCGTGCGCTATGCGGTCGGCGGCCAGAAGCGCGAGGCCCGCGCCAATCGAGAGGTCATCGTCAGCGCCGGCGCGATCAACTCGCCGCAAGTGCTCGAGCTCTCCGGCGTAGGCCAGCCCGAACGGCTGCGCGAGCTCGGTATCGACGTAAAGCATGAACTCCCCGGGGTCGGCGAAAATTTGCGCGATCACTACGCGCCGCGCATGAAATGGCATATGCGCGCCGAGGGATTGACCTACAACGAGACCGCGCGCGGGCTCGGCCTCCTGGGGCAGATCGCGCGCTTCGCGGTCAAACGTGACGGTCTACTTGGCATGCCCGCTTCGCCGGTGCGCGCCTATGTCCGCACCCGAGAAGGGCTCGACTCGCCGGATTTCGGCATCTCCTGGCAGCCCTTCCTGGCAGAAGGAACCCGAAAACTTGCCAGGAAGCCTGGCATGACGGTGATCGGTCACGCGCTGCGCTCTGAGAGCACGGGCAGCATACATCTGGCATCCAGCGACCCAACCCAGCCGCCCTCCATTCGGTTCAACTTCCTATCGGCGGAGATCGACCGCGACATCACGGTCGCCGGCATGCGAATCGTCCGCAAGATCATGACGGCCCCAGCGCTGGAGAACATCGTGGGCAAGGAATTCGCTCCCGGCCCGGACGCACAATCGGACGAGGAATTGCTGGATTACGTCATAAAAACGGGTGAAACGACCTATCACCCGATCGGGACCTGCAAGATGGGATCGGACCCGCAAGCGGTGGTCGACGAACGGTTGCGGGTGCATGGCATGGAAGGGCTGCGCGTCGCCGACGCGTCGATCATGCCGACCTTGACCTCCGGCAACACCAACGCGCCGTCGATCATGATCGGCGAAAAGGCGGCGCGTATGGTGCTGGAAGACGCAGCCTGATCGAATTAGGCGGCCGGGGCGACCGAGAGCCGCCCTTTAACGCCATGTTTCTCGATCAGTCCGGCGACGAATCCGGATGCCTTCGCCTCTTCGACGAACTCCTTGAGGAACGCGTAAGCAGCATCGTTGCCCTTGTTCACACCAACAGCCTGCTGGACGGCGGAGAACTGACCGTCGAGAATGCGCGCGCCCGGCAATTTTTCCAAATCCGAGACCAATCCAGGCCGAAGACCGGCGAGCGCTTCCAGTCCCTCATTCGCGAACAGCTCGAACGAACCTGCTAACCCTTCGGCCGGCACCAGTTCCGCGTTTTTGATGTTGTTCTCGAGCCACAAACCGTAGGCGCTGCGCGGCGGATGGGCGATCCGGATACCTGCGCGATCGACCTCTTCGATCGACTGGATTGACGACCCAGCCGGGACCATGTAGGTCGCCTCGATCTCGGCATAGGCGGCCGTGAAGTCCATCACCGCCGCACGCTGCGGCTCGGCGCCGATATTGCCGATGTCCCAAACGCCCTTGCCCGCGGTATCGGCGATTTCCGCCGGCGTCTTGAACGGGATCAGTTTGCAGCCGACACCCAGCTTATCCGCGATAGCACGCGCCATGTCCGGCGACACGCCGTCCGGGTCGCCATCCGACGTTTCGCCCGTGACCAGCAGGAAGTTCGACATGTTGATTCCGGCGCGCAGGACACCGGTGGGCGCCAGTTGGGCGACGATCTCTTGGGACATGGTGCGGCTCGACTATAGTGATTTCAGGATATGCGGGCGCAATCCTAGGACCCGCCCCACGCCGCCGCAAGCGACCCCCGGGATCTTAAGGCGATCGCAACCGGTGAATACCCGGCGAAATTCCGCTATTAATTTGCGCCCATGCGAAGACATGCCCACCTCAAACCGACAATTCGTGCGCTCAGCATTTGCTTTGCCTGCGCCATCGGTTCGTTTGCTCTCGCGACCAGCGCGGTCGCCGGTAAGACACGCGTTGCCGTCGCCTCCAATTTCATGGCGGCGGCGAAGGCAATCGGCGTGTTGTTCGAAAAGCAGACCGGGCATTCCGTGATTTTCAGCTTTGGCGCCACGGGGCAGCTCTATACGCAAATCACACAGGGCGCGCCGTACGATGTCTTTCTCGCGGCCGATCGGGCACGGCCAACGCTCGCGATTGAGCGCGGATACGCCGTTCGCGGCAGCCGGTTCACCTATGCAGAGGGCCGGCTGGCCCTGTTTACCCGCGACACCTCCCGCGAGATTGACAGTTCCACACTTTCCAGCGCGATAGAGTCGCGCGTCGCGATCGCCAATCCGGTCATTGCACCATACGGTGCCGCCGCCGTTGCGGCTATGCAAGCACTCGGCGTCTACGAAGCGCTTCAGCCGCGACTGGTGCGGGGAACGAATATCGCTCAGGCCTACCAATTCGCCTATACGGGTAATGCCGCGTTCGGGTTCGTTGCCCTCAGCCAGATTGCCGGGCGAACTGGGGGATCTCACTGGGTGGTCCCAGCTGAACTGCACCCAGCCATCGCGCAAGATGCCGTTCTGCTCGTTCACGGAGCCGAGAATGCGGCGGCGCGGGCCTTCCTCGCCTTTCTCAAAGGTGATGGCGGCCGCCGGGTCACGGAAATGTTCGGCTACGGCGCCGGACCCTAGCGGGCAGCGGAGACACCGATGGAATTCGCAGAACTCTGGCCGCCAATTCGTCTGACACTTGAACTGGCGTCGATCACGACGGTCATTTTACTGATCATCGGCACACCGATCGCCTGGTGGCTCGCGCGGTCGGAAGCATCATGGAAGGAAGTCGTCGCCGCGATCGTGGCCGTGCCGCTCGTCCTGCCGCCCACCGTCTTGGGTTTCTATCTGCTTATCGCGCTGGGGCCGGACGGGCCCGGCGGATGGGTTGCTGGCCTGTGGGGAGGACGGTCCCTTGCCTTTACCTTCGAAGGGCTGGTCATCGGGTCGGTTTTCTACTCCATGCCCTTCGTCATCCAACCGATCCGAAACGCATTCGAAGCGTTCGGCGAACGGCCGCTCGAAGTCGCGGCGACCTTGCGCGCCTCCCCCTGGCAAGCCTTTTGGACCGTCGCCGTGCCGCTCGCGCGCCCGGGCTTCATAACCGGTGCCGTTCTCGGCTTCGCCCACACGGTTGGAGAGTTCGGCGTCATCCTGATGATCGGCGGGAACATCCCCGGGGAAACCAAAGTCCTGTCGATCACGATCTATGATTATGTCGAGACGTTGCAGTGGGCGGAGGCGCACCTTCTGGCCGGGAGCATGCTCGTCTTCGCCTTTGCTGTCATCCTGTCGATGATGATGCTCGACAAACGTCTGGGGCGGCCGGGCCCATGAACAGCGGCAAACCGCTTATAGACGCGGCTTTTGCCGGACGCCGTGGTGACTTCAGTCTTGATGTGGCCTTCGAAGCGCCAATGCAGGGCATCACGGCGCTGTTTGGGCCCTCTGGATCCGGCAAGACAACCATATTGCGCTGCATGGCGGGTCTCGACCGGATGGCGGGACATCTGAAAATCGGATCTGAGACCTGGCAGGATGACACTGCCGGCCTGTTCCACCGGACCCATCAGCGGCCGATCGGCTATGTCTTTCAGGAAGCCAGCCTGTTCCCGCACCTGTCCGTCCGCAAAAACCTGACCTACGGCGCACGCCGCGCAAAACCGGACGACAACGCCCTTGCCTTTGACGATGTTGTCGGCCTGCTCGATGTCGGCCATCTGCTCAACCGCAATCCTGGTACGTTGTCGGGTGGGGAGCGGCAGCGCATCGCCGTCGGCCGAGCCCTGCTGTCACAGCCACGCCTGCTGTTGATGGACGAACCGCTATCCGCGTTGGACCGGCAGACGAAGGACGAGCTACTGCCCTATTTCGAGACGCTGCACCGCGAGCTCACCCTGCCCATCCTCTATGTCAGTCATGATATCGCCGAGGTCTCGCAGCTCGCCGATCGCATGGTCGTATTGGCCGGCGGCCGCAAGCTCGCAGAAGGATCGTTGGTCGACATACTCGAACGGCTCGATCTGCAACCGGCAACCGGCCGGTTCGAGGCCGGCGTCGTCCTGACCGCGACGGTTACGGCGCAAGACGAAACCTACAACCTGACAAGGCTCGATCATCAAGGACAAACCTTCTCGATCCCGGTCGTCGATCTACAGATCGGCGAAGAGGTTCGGTTGCGGGTCCGCGCCCGCGATGTGGCGCTTTCGACGGAACGCCCCACGGCGATGAGCATTCGCAATGTTTTCGCCGGAACCGTCGTCGAAATCCGCGAGGAGTCCGGCACCGCCTTCGCCGAAACGCTGGTCGATATCGGCGGCGGCCGGCTGCGGGCCCGCATCACTCGCGAGGCGGCGGTCGATCTTTCACTGCAAGCCGGCAAGCCGGTCTTCGCGCTGGTCAAGAGCATCTCCTTCGACCGGCGCAGTTTGGGGCAGAAACCGACCTGAGGCCGTTTGACAGATTGCCGAGCCGCCCCAACAATCAGCTTACAGGGAGGGACCAGCCGTGACGAACAAGATCGAAATCCGCATAGCGCAGCGCGAACCGTTCGCAGGCGGACACGAATTCGAAGGCAGCGGTGCCTACGAGAAGATAAAGGGGCGAGCGCATTTCGCCGTCGATCCGCAAGCCGCGGCACAGGCGGGAATCGTCGATCTCGACAAGGCACCGGTCAACGGGGAAGGTCTCGTCGAATTTGCCGCCGACCTGATCATTCTCAAGCCGGCCGACATGGCGCGCGGCAATGGCCGGCTGTTCTTCGATTACGGCAACCGCGGCAATATTCGGGCGCTGCAGTTCTTCAACGATGCGCCAGGCTCGAACAATCCCGCGACAATCGACCATGCCGGCAACGGGTTTCTGATGCGGCGCGGCTATACCGCCGTCTTCGGGGCGTGGCAGGGCGACCTATTGCCCGGCGACGGCCGCTTTTTACTCGACCTGCCGGTCGCGCGCAATGACGACGGCTCCCCGATCACCGGGCCCGTGCGGTCCGAATTCATCGTAGAGGCGCCGGGCCAGATCTGCATGCCGCTGAGCAGCCGCGCTTCGACCCGCAGTCACCCCACCGTTTCTCTCGACACGAAGGACGCAAGCCTGACACGGCGGCGCTACCCGGACGATCCGCGTGAGCCGATCCCTGCTGATGAATGGGCCTTCGCGCGCGTCGAAGGCGGCGTCGGTCTCGACAACCAGGGCGCGGAGCTGGCGGTCGTGCCATCCGATACCCACCTGTATCTGCCGGCCGGTTTCGAGCCTGGCTGGATATACGAAATCGTCTATACCGGCCGCGACCCGCAGGTGCTGGGGCTCGGTCATGTCGCGGTGCGCGACCTGGTGAGCTTCCTGAAATATGGCGATAGGGACGCCGCCGGGAACGAAAACCCTTTGGGCGGCCCGATCGAGAGAGCCTATTGCTGGGGCCGCTCACAGACCGGGCGCTGCATACGCGACTCCATCTATCTCGGATTCAACGGCGATGCGGACGGCCGCAGGGTTTTCGACGGTGCGTTGAGCCATGTGGCCGGCGGCGGGCTTATGTGGATGAACCACCGCTTCGCCAATGTCATCTCGCAAGCCGGGCAGCAATATGAAGAACGCGACAACATCGCCGACCGGTTCCCCTTTGCCTATGCGGAATCCACCGACCACCTGACCGACGAAACGGACGCGATCTGCAAGCGGCCCGAGACCGATCCGCTGATCTTCCATACCCAGACCGCAACCGAATACTGGCAGCGTCACGGTTCGCTTGTGCACACGGACACACAGGGCAACGATTTGCCGCTGCCGGAAAATGTGCGCGCCTATCTCTGGGCAAGTTCCCAGCATTTCGCCAACCCACGCCTGGGCGCTCCTTCACGCAGTGTCTGCCAGAACGTAGTGAATGTGGTCCGCACCTCGATGTTTTTCCGTGCTCTGCTCGACGCCATGGACCGCTGGGCCAGCGACGGCACGCCGCCGCCGGATAGCCGCATACCCACCCGTGCAGACGGCACGCTGGTGCCCATCGAGCAGTGGCGTGAGCAATTTCCCGCCATCCCGGGAGTCGCGACGCCGCGCGAGCCGGCATCTCTGCACCGGTTCGATTTCGGACCGGAGGCGGACATCGGTATTCTCAACCAGCAACCGCCCCGCATCGCGAATACGCCCGGCTACACAATCCTGGTGCCCGCCGTCGATGCGGATGGCAACGATGTCGCCGGCATCCGCGCGCCGATGGTACAGGCGCCGCTTGCCACCTACACCGGCTGGAACATCCGGGCCCGCGGGCATGGTGCGGGCGCGACGCACGAGTTCACAGGCAGCACCATCCCGCTGCCAGAAACCGCCAGCATGCGCGACGCGACGGGCGATCCGCGCCCCGCGATCCTGGAGCGATACCGTGATGTCGACGCCTACCGGCACGCGATCGTCGCTGCCGCCGAGAAACTGGAGGCCGACGGCTTCATGCTGCGCGAAGACGTCGAACGGGCCGCGGACCACGCGGGGGATTGGGACCGGCTGCGGCACGGCATCACGCTGATATAGTTAGTGTTTTTAAATCAAAGGGTTAGAAATGCTCGACCTTACCGAAAAACGCGTTACCGGACCGGCGATCCGCCTGCACAGCGCCGACAATGTGGTTGTCGCGCGCACCGACATCGAAACAGGATCCAACGTGGAAGGCTACAACATCGTCGCCCGGAACCTCGTGCCGGCCGGCTACAAAATCGCCATCCGCGACATCGCCGAAGGCGAGCCCGTGCTGAAATACAACACGAAGATCGGGTTCGCGTCAGAATTCGTTGCAGCCGGGACGATGGTCCACAATCACAACATTTCTTTCGGCGAGTTCGACCGCGACTACGCCTATTCACGTGACTTCAAGCCCCTGGAACTGCTGCCGGAAGCCGACCGCGCAACATTCCAAGGCTATAAGCGCGCGGACGGACGCGCCGGCACCCGGAACTTCATCGCCGTCGTCTCGACGGTCAACTGCTCAGCGACCGTCGTGCATGAGATCGCCAACCACTTCACCAAAGAGCGTCTCGCCGATTTCCCCAATGTCGACGGCGTCGCGGCATTTGCCCATGCGCTTGGCTGCGGAATGGAGATGACCGGCGAGCCCATGGATCTGTTGCAGCGCACCCTCGCCGGCTATATCCGGCATCCCAATGTTGCCGGCGCGCTCGTTATCGGTCTCGGCTGCGAGCGCTGCCAAGTGGGCGGGCTGTTCGGTGCGCAAGATCTGACCGAAGGCCCACAGCTGCGGACCATGGTGATGCAGGAAAGCGGCGGCACCCGGAAATCCATCGAGATGGGCATAGCCATCGTCGAGGAGATGCTGGTGGCGGCCAACAAGTGCGAACGCGAGCCGGTATCGGCCAGCTATATCACGGTCGGCCTGCAATGTGGTGGGTCAGACGGGTTTTCGTCGATCACGGCCAACCCGGCCCTGGGTGCTGCGGTCGATTTGCTGTCCAAACATGGCGGCACGGGTATCCTGTCGGAGACGCCGGAAATTTACGGCGTGGAGCACACCTTGACCGCCCGCGCGGCGACCCCGGAGATCGGCAAGAAACTGATCGACCGGATTCGCTGGTGGAAGGACGAGTACGCCCCGGGCCGCGACGTGCAAATCAACGGTAAGGTCAGCCCTGGCAATCAGACCGGCGGCCTGGCCAATATCCTGGAAAAGTCACTGGGATCATCGATGAAGGGCGGCACGGGGCCGCTGATGGAGGTCTATAAATACGCCGAGCCGGTGACCACGAAGGGTTTTGTTTTCATGGACTCACCCGGCTTCGATCCAGTTTCTGCCACGGGACAAATCGCGGGCGGGGCCAATCTGGTCGCCTTTACCACCGGGCGCGGCTCCTGCTTCGGCGCCAAGCCGACCCCGTCGATCAAGCTCGCCACAAACACGCCGATGTTCGAGCGCATGGAAGAGGATATGGACATCAATTGCGGCGA
>CAJWOT010000108.1 GCA_913044215.1 uncultured Rhodospirillaceae bacterium
TTCATCGTGGCGGACAATCAGATCGATCTCACTTCGAAAAATCTCTTCGATATCCTCGGCACGACGCGGGCGATGCGCCGGCTCAAGCCGGACCCGGTGCCGGATGCCCTGATCGTCAAAATCCTGGAAGCCGGCACCCGGGCGCCGAACGGCGCGAACAGCCAGAGCTGGCATTTCATCGTCGTCAAGGACATGTCCATCAAGAAGGCAGTGCAGGTTTGGTACAAGAAGGCGCTGGATGAGATCGTCGGACCGCGTTACGCGTCCAGCGCTCCGCCGGCCGGCTCGAACGCCGACAAATATCACCGGCAGCATCTGGCGGTGGAATATTTGACGGAGCACTTCCATGAGGCGCCTGTTTGGATCGTCGCCTGTATCAAGCATGACAATCCGCTGATTCCACCGAACCGGTCCGCGGGCGCCTCGATTTATCCCGCGGTGCAGAACATGTTGCTGGCCGCCCGTGCGCTCGGTCTTGGGGCCAGCCTGACGACGCGGCATCTGTTTTACGAAGCGGAGACGGAGAAAGCGCTGGGATTGCCGGAGGGTACCCATTCCTACGCGATCATTCCGATCGGCTATCCGCTCGGTAATTTCGGGCCCGTCGGGCGCGGGGAGCTGCGCGATTTCGTTTCCCTTGACCGTATCGGCCAGCCTTGGGACGCCCTGCCGTAACTAACCAGCGGCTGCGTTCCGCACCGGCAGCATTGTCCCGATATCCTGCGCTTCGGCGCGGCCGAGTATTTCGATTGCCGTCGCGAGATCTTCCAGGGCGATACCGAGATTGAAGGTAAGAATGCGCTGCGCCTCCGAGGTGCGGCGCCCCGTTCGCGATGTCACCAAATCGGCGACCGTGGCGTCGACCCGCGTAACGCCGGGGAATTTGCCCTCATGGAGACGCGCATCTGCGATCTGCCCTTCATCATCCGTCAGTACCAGATCCATCGCCTGAATGGCCGCATCCGTGACATAGCTGTCATAGTCGATCGTGACGACCAGCGCGCCCGGCTTTATCCAATCTGGAAGGATCTTCGGATTGCGGTCGCTTTCGATCGGTCCTCCCGTGATCAGCACATCCGCAGCGCGTGTCACGGCTTCCGCGGTCGCGCCGCCTTCCACCTGAAACCCAAATGCGCCGGACATCTCGTCGATGAACTTCCGTTGCCGATCAGGCTGAATGTCGTAGCACACGCAATGGGTTATATCCGGCCGTACTGCGTTTATGGCTTCCAGATGCCGCCGTCCCTGTAGTCCGCAACCGAGTATCCCGAGCGTTTCCGCGTCGGCGCGGGCCTGATACTTCACGACAAGTCCCGACGCGGCGGCCGTGCGCCGTCCCGTGATCCATTCCGCGTCCATGATCGCGCGCATCTGGCCGCTCGCATCTTCGGTAAGGATATACAGCCCCTGGATATAGGGCAGATCTTGGGCCGGGTTAGCCGGATCGCCGCTTTGCCATTTGCAGCCCGCATAGCCGAGCGCCGGGCTCGCGCTGACCATGGAGCTGTAGAAACGCGGGCCGTTGCGATGGAAGAATATCTTCGGCGGCATCATGACCTTGCCCTCCGCCTTGGCGCGGAACGCCGCTTCCAGAATATCGATGATCTGCGCCATCGTGAGACCCAGCTGATCGAGCTGCGCCGCCGAGAGGTAACGCACATCATTGAAAATTTGAACCATGCTTCGCTTCCTCTGGGTCCTTTTCGGCGGCAATGTCCTAACGTAGATGGGAATTTCGATCGATGTGCGACTAATGGCGCCGAGCGAACGGAATTCGGGACTAACGGCCAGCCAATTCCAACAGAAGTTCCTCGAAACTGTCCGTCATGGTTTCCCAGTCATTAAGCCGCGCCCGTTCGATTCCGCGCGCCGACACCTGTGACGGATCGGCGTTCAAAGCTTGTTCCAGGGCGGCCAGCCAGTCGGCAGTTGGATGCCACAGCGGAGGTTGGCCTACGACCTTGTTGCGATCTCCGCCGGATCGTAGGCGACACCGGCGCCACCATATCCACCGTCAACGTTGAGCACATGGCCGGTAATCCACTCGCACTCGTCCGAAGCAAAAAACAGCGCCGCGTTCGCGACGGCGTCAGCGGTGCCATACTCGCCGGCAGGGATTCGGTCGATATAGCCCTTTTTGCGGGTTGGGCCGTGCACGCTGAGACCGGTCTCGATGGGGCCGGGTGCGATCGCATTCACCATCACGCCTTTGGCCGACAGCTCGACCGCTAACACCTTACAGATGTGCATCACGGCCGCTTTCGATGCTCCGTAGGCGATTCCGCCCATATTTCCGCGCTGCCCTGATATGGAGCCGACCTGAATGATCCGGCCGCTGCCCTGCGCTGCCATCCGGCGTGCCGCTGCCTGCGCTGTTAGGAAAGAACCGGTCAAGTTGATGCGCAGGACGCGCTCCCAGTCCTCGATGCTCGTCTCCAGCGCCAGGCGGTGCAAACTGACCCCTGCATTGTTAACCAAGATATCGATCCTACCGTAGCGACCAACTGTCTCGGCGACCTGTGCCTCGCAGTCTGCCGCGTCTCCGATGTCCACCGTCAAGGCGCTCGCCGTGCCGCCCGATTCGAGGATGGCAGAGACCGTCGCGTCGGCGCGCGCGAGATCGCGGTCCGTGCACAGCACCGACGCGCCCTCGGCCGCAAAACGTTTTGCAATGGCGCCGCCAAGTCCGCCTCCGGCGCCAGTCACAAGTGCTGTCTTCCCGTTCAGTCGCATCGTCATACTCCATTGCCGCATCGGCCGCCGGCGCTCTCTTTGAAAGGACAGCGCTCTTTCACAAAATCCGTTTAACACACCGAGAAAACATGCCCCTGTACCTCCGGTTTCGCAATTGGTGCGCAGCTGTCACCAAAGCGAAAGAACGATGACCGCAGTTACGATAGCGGCAATTACGATCGCCCCGATCCGTTCGAGCTGCTTTTTCCGTGGCAACGCGACCCGGTTGGTCCATTCGTGATTGTCCCCAAAAAAAATGCACTGGATTTTTTCTTTTCGCGGTTGTGGCGTTCAATTAACCGCCAATTTCGCTCTGGCCGCCGGGCGGACGTTCATCAAACCGCCGCGTCCGCTAACCGCCGTACAGCCCCTCCAGCGCCTCGCCGTATCTTGCCGTGATGACGTGGCGGCGGATTTTCATGCTGGGGGTCATCATTTCGTTGTCGGTGGTGAAGGCGTCATCGGCGACGGTGAAGCGGCGGATGCGTTCGATCTGGTTCAGCTTCTTGTTCACCCGGTCCACCGCCTCGGAGAGTTTGGTGCGGAGTTCCTCTTCGCTGCCGACACTCTTGGCAAAGTCCTCTTCCGCCACCAACAGCGCCACCAGGTGCGGCCGGCGGTCGCCGAAGACCATGGCCTGACCGATCTCCGGTTCGATGGTCAGCATGCCTTCGACGCGCTGCGGCGAGATGTTGTCGCCGCCGGCATTGACGATGATGTCCTTCTTGCGGTCGGTGATCTGGATATACCCGTCCGCGTCCAGCACGCCGATATCGCCGGTGTGCAGCCAGCCATCGACCAGCGTCTCCGCCGTGGCGTCCGGGTTGTTCCAGTAGCCGTCCATCAGCAACTCGCCCTGCACCAGGATCTCGCCATCCTCGGCGATCTTCACCGTGACGCCGGTCAGTGCCGGGCCGACCGTATGGATGCGTACGCCGTTGACCGGGTTGCAGCTGATCACCGGGGCCGATTCCGTCTGGCCGTAGCCTTGCAGGATGCGCACACCAAGCGCCAGAAAGAAGGTGCCGATCTCCGGATTGAGCGGTGCGCCGCCTGACACGAAGGCCTTGAGCCGGCCGCCGAACCGCTCGGCGACCTTGGCGCGCACCAGCTTGTCGAGCGCCGCATCGAAGACATTGTCGAGATAGGAAAGGGCGGCCGGATTCTCGTAGCGCTGGCGGCCCAGATCGACCGCCTTCATGAACATTTTTTCCTTCAGTCCGCCGGCCTGCTGCACGCCGTTGACGATACGGCCATGGATCGCCTCGTAGAGGCGGGGCACGGCGGTCATGATGGTCGGTGCGGTCTCCGCCATGTTGCCGACCAGCTTGTCGATGCCCTGCGCGTAGTAGATTTCCGCACCGATCGACAGCGCGAAATGCAGCCCCGCCGTGTGTTCGTAGGAGTGGGAGAGGGGGAGAAAGGAGAGGAACCTCTCGCCATCCTCGACGAAATCCTCCAATTCGCGCAGCAGGTCGTAGGCGCCCTTGCAATTGCAGAGAATGGCGCCGTGGCTCAGAACCACGCCCTTCGGCGTGCCGCCGGTGCCGGAAGTGTAGATGATGCAGCTCGTATCTTTGCGGTTGATGCCGTCGACCCGCGCGGCCACGTCGTCAGGTAGGGCGCGGCCGGCTTCCAGCGCGTCCGCCCACCGCACCGCATGCACGCCCTGCGCTTCAGCGATATCGGCTTCGATGGCGATTACCGTGTTGGTCTCTGGCGACCGCTGCACCGCCGGCATCAGCCGGTCGGCCAGCGCCTTGGTCGAGACGATCGCCAGCTTGGCGCCGCTGTCCGACAGGATATGGAAATGGTCGTCCGGTGTGTTGGTGACATAGGCTGGCACCGAAATCGCGCCGGCGGCCATGATCGCCAGGTCGGCGATCGCCCATTCCGGCCGATTTTCAGCCACGATGACGACCCGGTCACCCGGCACAATACCGAGTTCGCGCAGGCCGCGCGACAGGGCTGAGACCTGTCCGGCGACGCTGCGCCAGCTCAAGGTCTCCCAGACATCGCCGGGTTTTACGGCGAGACAGGTTTCGTCGCCGCGGCGCGCAGCGCGTGCGAAAAACATCGCCGGCAAATTGCGGATTGAATCGTAATCGATCATCTTTCAGCCCCATCCCTGTTTTCCCGCTTGTCGGCGGCTTTTCCGGGACATATATCGATTTGGCCACAGGAGAGAAAGCCATGAGCGATGCTAACGCCCTCGGCAGTTTGCCGGAATGGGACCTTGACGAACTTTATCCGGGCCAGGAGTCGCCCGAACTTGAAGCCGATTTGAAGAGAGCGACCGAAGACGCGGACGCGTTCGCCAAGGCGCACGAAGGCAAATTGGTCGGGCTCGACGGTGCGGGGTTGGCTGCAGCCATCGCCGCCTATGAGCGTGTCGACGAGACGCTCGGCCGGATCATGAGTTACGCAGGCTTGGTCCATGCGGGCAATGTCAGTGATCCCGAAATCGGCCGATTCTACCAGACCATGCAGGAACGGGCGAATGCGATCGGTACGAAGCTGTTGTTCTTCACCCTGGAGCTGAACCGGATCGAGGAGGCGGATCTGGACGCCCGGATCGCCGAGTCGGCGGAACTCGCACGCTACGCACCCTGGCTTCGCGATGTCCGCGCCATGCGGCCACACCAGCTTTCCGACGAGATCGAAAAGCTGCTTTACGAGAAACATGTCGCCGGGCGCGCCTCCTGGGTCCGGCTATTCGACGAGACCATGGCCGGTTTGCGCTTCCCCTATCGCGGCCGCGACCTCTCGGCGACAGAGATACTGAACCTGCTGTCCGACCATGACGGCACGGTGCGCAAGGAGGCGGCGAAGAGCACCGGCAAGGTGCTCGGCGACAATATCCGGCTGTTCTCGCTGATCACCAACACCCTGGCGAAGGACAAGGAGATCGAGGATCGCTGGCGCAACTTCGCGCGGCCGGTCTCCTCCCGCAACCTGTCGAACTATGTTGAAGACGAGGTTGTCGACGCGCTGGTCGCGGCGGTGAAGGAGTCCTATCCGCGGCTGTCGCACCGCTATTACGCGTTGAAGGCGCGTTGGTTCGGGGTCAAGCAGCTCGACTATTGGGACCGCAACGCGCCGCCGCCGGACGAGGACGACCGGATCGTACCCTGGAACGAGGCGCGCGACACCGTGCTGAACGCCTACGGCGCCTTTTCCGAAGATCTTGCCGGAATCGGGCGCAAGTTTTTCGACAATGCCTGGATCGACGCACCGGTGCGGCCCGGCAAGGCGTCCGGGGCCTTCGCGCACCCGACTGTGCCGTCGGCGCATCCCTACCTGCTGCTCAACTATCAGGGCAAGACGCGCGACGTGATGACCCTGGCGCATGAGCTGGGCCATGGCGTCCATCAGGTGTTGGCCGGGCCGCAGGGCCAGCTGATGGCCGATACGCCGCTCACCCTGGCGGAGACCGCTTCGGTGTTCGGCGAAATGCTGACCTTCCAGGCGATGCTGGATGCGACGGATGACGCGAAGTCGCGGCGCGCCATGCTGGCCTCCAAGGTCGAAGACATGATCAATACCGCGGTCCGGCAGGTGGCGTTCTACGAGTTCGAGCGCAAGGTGCATGACGCGCGCCGCGAAGGCGAACTGTCCGCCGAACAGCTTTCCGACGTCTGGTTCGACGTACAGGGCGAGAGCCTGGGCCCGGCGATCCGGTTCGAGGTGGAGTACGGCCATTTCTGGGCCTACATCCCCCATTTCATCCATTCCCCCTTCTACGTCTACGCCTACGCCTTCGGCGATTGTTTGGTGAATTCGCTCTATTCGCTGTACGAGGATTCCGGCCCCGATTTTGTCGACAAATACTTTGACATGCTGAAGGCGGGCGGCAGTTTGCGGCACAAGGAACTGCTGGCGCCGTTCGGGCTGGACGCAACCGATCCGCATTTCTGGCTGCGCGGGCTCGGCCTGGTCGAGAGCTTCATCGACGAACTCGAAGATTTGCTGTGAGCGGCGTCGAACCGCGCCGGATCGCCGTCGTCGGAGGCGGCATCACGGGCGTTAGCGCGGCGCTCTTCCTGCAGAGCGACGGGCACACCGTCATCCTGTTTGAGCCGGACGAATTCGGCATCGGCACCTCCATGGGCAATGCTGGGGTGATCAGCCTGGCGAGCTGTATCCCGACGGCGATGCCCGGCATTCCGGCCCGGGTGCCGAAGATGCTGCTCGATCCCTACGGACCGCTGTCGATCCGCTGGGGCTATCTGCCGACGCTGACGCCGTGGCTCATCGCCTTCCTGCGTAACTGCACCAAGGACCGGGCGCGGCGCAATTCGCTGGCGAAGGCGGCCCTGCTCGACCGGGCGCATGCGGCCTATGAGACGCTGATCGCGATGGCCGACGCGGAGGCGCTGGTGAGCCGCCGCGGCATGATGAAGGTGTACGAGACGGAGGCGGATTTCGAGGCAGCGCGATTCGAAGTCGAATTACTGCAACTGACCGGCCGGCGTTACGATGTGGTGACGGGCGACGAGATCCGTCAACTCGAGCCCGGGCTCGCGCCGATATTCTCTAAGGGATTGTTTTTCGATGATAATTCCGGCATCGTCAATCCGGGACGTTTGGTGGCGCGTTTCGCCGAAACTTTCCTCGCCAAGGGCGGCACCGTCGTCGCCGAGCGGGTTACTAATTTTCACACATCTCGCCCTAACACTGTCATAACCGATGCTGGGACCTACAAGGCAGACACCATCGTTTTGGCCGCGGGATCCTGGACGGCGCGCCTGGCGTCGCAGCTCGGTGCGCGGCTGATGTTGGACGCGGAACGCGGCTACCACGTCATGCTGCCGCATCCGGAGACACCGCTGAACCGGCCCATCGCGCTGACCAAACATTCGGTCTTTCTGTCGCCGATGGAGCACGGTATGCGGCTCACGACCGGCGTCGAACTCGGCGGCAACGAGGCGCCGCCGGATTACACCCGTGCGCGTCGCATGATCGGCCGGGTAGCGCCGTCCGTGAAGGGGTTTCGCGCGGAGGAGCAAAGCGCCTGGCTCGGCTTCCGGCCCTCGACGCCGAGCGGTGTGCCCTATATCGGCGCCGTGTCCGGTAAGCCGGATGTCTACGTCGCGGCCGGCGGCGGCCATGTCGGTATGACCATGGGGCCGATCAGCGGACGCATTATCTCCGACCTCGTGGCCGGCCGCGATCCGGATATCGACCTGACGCCCTATCGCATTGATCGTTAGGCAGCGCTTGCCGTCACCTTGCGCAACTCCTTAAGCTGAACCGGTATGTGACAGAGCAAGGGAATTCCCATGTCCGAGATGCCGGTGATTTCCGCCGACAGCCATATTCAGGAGCCGCCGGAACTCTATAGCGAGTGGCTCGACACGAAGTTCCGCGACCGGGCGCCGCGGCGAGAGGTCCGCGACGGCAAGACCTATGTGATCGTCGATGGCAAGAAGCCGCGGCGGGTCGATCTGGCCGATGAGCGGGCCACGGAAGACGATCAGAACCGGGAATTCCGCAGCGATCCGACCGGTGGCCGCGATGTCGAGCGCCGGCTCAGCGATATGGCGCGCGACGGCGTTGTCGGTGAGGTCATCTATCCGAACAGTTCGCTGTCGCTCTACCTGTCGCCGGATCCCGGTTATCAGTACGCGGTTGCGCGCGCCTACAACGACTGGCTGATCCAGAATTTCGATGGGCACCGCGATCGGTTCGCCCCGGTCGGCATTGTCCCGGTGATCGACATCCCGATGGCCGTGGCCGAGGTGGAACGGGTGGCGAAGCTGGGCTATCGCGCGATCAAGGTGCCGCTCACCGTCGAGAAACGTCCCTATAATCTGCCGGACTACGAACCGCTCTGGGCCGCCATCGAAGAGACAGGTCTGGTGTTGAGCCTGCACGCCTTTGCCGATGCGGAGGATTACTATCCGGAAGATTGGGGCGAGGAGGAAGGCGTCGGCGGGGCACTGATTTTCATGGCGATGAGCATGGCCCGCGGCCAGTATCCGGTGGCGGAACTGATCGCGTCAGGCGCATTGCAACGCCATCCGGACCTAAATTTCGTCGTCGTGGAATGCGGGGCGGGTTGGCTCGCCTGGCTGCTCCAAGTGCTGGACGAGCAGGCGGACAAGAAGCATATGTGGATCCGGCCGCGGCTGGAGATGAAACCCAGCGAGTTCTTCCGGCGGCAGGGCGGGATCACCTTCAGCGACGATCCGGTCGCGTTGCGGTGCCTGGATTTTGTTGGTGCGGAGACGCTGCTATGGGGTAGCGACTACCCACATGACGAGGGCACCTTCCCGCACAGCCAGGCCGTCATCGACCGGACCTTCGCCGATATCGCGCAGGCGGACAAACGCAAGATCGTCTACGACAACGCCCGCCGGATTTACGGGATCGGCCCCTGACGGTCGCCGTTAGCGACCCTGCACCAAACGGCCGGGCAACATGTCCTTTTCGGCAAGTGCGTCCGCACCGTCTTCGCGGATCACCGTACCATTCACGACAACAGCCTGGATGCCGATGGCTTGCGACACCAGCCGGTCTTGTCCGGCGGGCTGGTCGTAGACGCGTTTCAGCCCCGTGGCACCGACCGTCGCGGGATCGAATATGACGATGTCCGCCGGCAACCCCTCGGCCAGTCGGCCGCGGTCGCGGAAGCCCATGACGTCAGCCGGGCGCTGGGTCAGCATGTGTACGGCCTTTTCCAGGGAAACGATGCCTTCCTCGCGGCACCAATGGCCCAGGAAGTGGGTCGAATAGCAGGCGTCGCATAGCTGTGAGGCGTGTGCACCGGCATCGGAGAGGGCGACGACCGTGTTCTCGTCGGTCAGCAGTTCGCGGACCTCATCCTGGTCGTAATTGATGAAGGGGAAGCGGAAGCGGGCGGCAAATTCGCTCTCGATCGACAGGTCGAGCGCCAGATCTGTGGCGTCAACGCCGCGTTCCCTGGCGACGTCGGTGAGCGGCCGCTCATCCTGCGATGGGTCTGATGGCAGTGTCGAGATCACCGCGCGTCCGGTCCAGTTCGCCAGCAGGTTCTTCTGGTCCGGCGCCGTCAGCGCCTTGAAGTTCTGGCGGAACGCCGGGTCGGCATAGGCGCCTTTTTTGGCGTTCGTGTCGAGCCCCATCAGCTCTTTGAATATCGGGAATAGTTCGAAGGGGAAGGGTTCTCCGAAATCGAAATCGAAATTGATCGGCCGGCAGGCGACCTGCGGCACGATATCGAGGCCCGCGGCGCGCTGCTCCGCCGTTTTCACGAGATGACGCTGATGCGAGCCCGGTCCTGTCATGCCCGACAGCAACGCCGTCCAGGTGACGGGTACCCCATGGCGTTGCGCCAGGTCGGACAGCTCGTCATGAAACAGTTTCTTGCCGATGGTGCATTGCATGACGCCACGGCCGGTCGACGCCATGGCACCGATCAGCGCATCGGTCTCGGCAAAACTGGCGAGGCGGCTCGGCACCGGCCGGCCGTCGAAGGCGTTGTGGGTGGCGGCCATCGAGGTGGAGAATCCGAGTGCTCCGGCCTCTATGCCCGCTCGCACGATCGCGGCCATCTGATCGATCTCGTCGGCGGTTGCCTCGCGCTCCATGGCTTCGTCGCCCATGACGTAGAGGCGCACCGGCGTGTGACCGATGAAGGAGGCCAGGTTGATCGCCATGCCGCCCTTTTTGATCGCGCCGAGATAGTCCGGGTAGCTTTCGAATGGCCAGTCGAGACCGAGCCCGGCTTCCAGCGCCTCGTAGCTCATGCCTTCGACTTTTTCCAGAGTGCGCATGATGCCCTGGCGATCCGCGGGGCGCATCGGCGCGACGCCAAAGCCGCAATTGCCCATGACGGCGGTCGTCACCCCGTGCCATGGCGAGATCGACAGCATATTGTCCCACATGACCTGCGCGTCGTAATGGGTGTGGATATCGACGAAGCCCGGGCTGACCACGAGGCCGCCCGCATCGATGGTCCGCGCGGCGTCGCCATCCGCTTTACCAAGCGCGACGACCTTGCCGTTCTGTACACCCACATCACCGCGATAGGCTTCACCGCCGCTGCCGTCGACGATGGTGCCGCCGACAATTTTCAAGTCATAGTCCATGGAATATCGGTCCGTTCGAGTATGCGTCTGCGCGCGAGTTTAGAAGATCGCGTCGAAATTCTAAAACCGTTGAGTGCCAGGAATGGCATAGGCGCGTCTTGCTTGCCAAAATAGAGCCGGCGGGACCAGCCCGCCGAAGCGCCGAAAAAGGAGTGACCCTTCGATGAGCCACGGCAACATGGATGCGCGGACTTTGCGCGCGGGTCTCGATCATCCCGTAATCGATTCCGACGGGCACTGGATCGAGTACGGTCCCCATCTGGCGCGGGGGCTGAAACGCCATGGCGGTGCTGCGGCCGTCGAAGGCTTTATGCATTTCGGCAACGAGATTGCCGGCACAGTGGCCATGGGGCTGGAGAACCGCCGGGAATCCCGCAAGGCGCAGGAAGCCTGGTGGTCATTGCCGACCCGGAATACCCGTGACCGGGCGACCGTAATGATGCCGAACTTGCTGCGCGAGCGGCTGGACGAGTTCGGTATCGATTTCGGCGTCATCTATCCGACCTCCGGTCTCGGTTTGCCACAGGTCCCCGATGCGACCGCGCGGCGCGCCGCCTGCGCCGCCTACAACGCCTATGCTGCCGAACTGTTCGCAGACCATACGGATCGACTGACACCGGCGGCGGTGGTTCCGATGCACGACCCGGACGAGGCGATCGTCGAACTCGAGCACGTCAAAACACTTGGGCTGAAGGCGGTGATGATGGGCAGCTTGATCAAGCGACCGATTCCGGAACTCGCCGCCCAATCCGACGAACTGGCCAGCGCCTTTCCTTGGCTCGATGTCCTCGGCCTGGACAGCCCTTACGATTACGACCCGGTGTGGCAGCGTTGCCTCGATCTTGGTTTTTCACCCACATTTCATTCAAGCGGCCGCGGCCGGTCGTTCGGCCTGCGGAACTCCATTTCGAATTTCGTCTACAACCATATCGGCCATTTTGCCGCGGCCTCCGAGGCGGTTTGCAAGGCCCTGATCATGGGCGGCGTGACGCACCGGTTTCCCACACTGCAGTTCGGCTTCCTGGAAGGAGGGGCCGGATGGGCTTGTCAGCTATTTGCCGATCTGCTTGGGCATTGGGAAAAACGCAATGTCGGCGCGCTGGACGACCTTGATCCGGATAAGATGGACGAAGCGGGATTGCTGGAAATTGCGGGGACATATGCCAGTGAGGACTTCCTCGCCGTCATGGAGGAACGTGCGAAACGGAAATCTACGGTGCAGCGTGCCTCTGAGCCGCCCGAAGGGATCGACGAGTTTGCGGCCTGCGGCTTTACTTCAGCGGAAGAACTGGTCCGCCAGTTCGTCGACGGATTCTATTTCGGTTGCGAGGCGGACGACCCGATGAACGCCTGGGCATTCGCGCGGGACCACCTGCCGCATGGCGTGCAATTGAATACCCTGTTCGGTTCCGATATCGGTCACTTCGATGTTCGCGACATGGCCGGTGTGCTGACTGAGGCGCATGAGTTGGTTGATGACGGGCTGATCAGCGCTGAGAACTTCCGTGATTTCGTCTTCGAGAACCCGGTGCGTTTTCTGAGCCGCAACAATCGTGTCTTCTTTTCCGGCACCGCGGTCGAATCGGCGGTTGCGGCCTATTGGAAAGACACTGAGACCGTTTAGCGCCGCGTTACCTTCCGACGGCGCTTAGGAATTCCGAGCGGGTCGCCGGGTCTTCCCGGAAAGTCCCCAGCATGCAACTCGTCACCATGGCCACGCCGGGCTTGTTGACGCCGCGGGTCGTCATGCATTGATGCTGCGCCTCGATCACGACGCCGACCCCGATGGGCTGGAGCACGTCGTTGATGCTGTTCGCGATCTGCATCGTGAACCGCTCTTGAATTTGCAGGCGTTTGGCAAAGGCCTCGACGATGCGTGCCAACTTGCTGATGCCCACGACCCGGGATTTCGGGATATAGGCAACATGGGCGACGCCGATAATGGGAACCATGTGATGTTCGCAATGACTTTGAAAGTCGATGTCGCGCAGCAGCACCATCTCGTCATAGCCATCGGTCTCTTCGAAGGTACGCGAGAGCATGTCGATCGGATCTGCATCGTATCCGGCGAAGAACTCTTCATAGGCTCGGGCGACGCGATCCGGCGTGCCCAGCAGGCCCTCACGATCGGGATCGTCGCCGGCCCATCGCAGCAATGTGCGGACCGCCGCTTCGGCCTCATCGCGAGAAGGTTTGGCCAGACTTGGCGTTGAAAGTTCGGCCTCGGTTTCTCGGCTGAGCCTTTCGGGCGATACGCAGGTGTTCATCGTTGCGGTCCTTGTTGCGGTTGCGTTGCAGCCCGAAGGGATCTCCCTTCGCAGCCTTAGAGGGCTTTACGGCGGCGCGACAGTATTGGATCAGCCTTCGTTCAACAAATAAGATTTCCAACGATCCAAGGCAGGCTGAGGTCCGTACAAGCTGAGACAGCAATTGGAGAGCCGGATGCCGGAACTGACCGTATATTTTGACGGATCGTGCCCGCTATGTGCGCGGGAGATCGCCTTCTATCGCCGCTGCCGCGGCGGAGACCGGTTGGATTGGGTCGACGTCAGCGAATTGCCGGATGGAGAGATCGCCGCCGGCCTTTCGAAATCGGCAGCGCTGAGGCGTTTTCATGTGAAAGATCCGGAGGGTCGGATTTTGTCCGGCGGCTTGGCGTTTGCGCATCTTTGGTCCGCATTGTCGGCGCTGCGGCCT
>CAJWOT010000109.1 GCA_913044215.1 uncultured Rhodospirillaceae bacterium
TACGGGTTTGCTCCGTGCGCCGTTTTTCTTGCGCCATATAATGAAGCCGAACTGGCACAGGGGAGGGCATGAAATGAGTGACGGGATGCAAGGGAAGCGGGCAGCGATCACCGGCGGCGCGCAGGGTATCGGCTATGCGATCGCCGCGAAATTGTTGTCACAGGGGGCGCAGGTGGCGCTGTGGGATCGGGATGAGGTGTTGCTGGCCGAAGCGGTCGCCAGCTTGGGCGAGGGCGCGTGCGGCGTCGCCGTCGACGTCACCGACCCGGACACGATCGCCGCTGCTGTCGATGAAGCGAAGCGGACGGCCGGTGGGCTCGATATCCTGGTGAACAATGCTGGCATCGCCGGTGCGGCCGTCCCGGTCCGGGACTACCCGCTGGATGAATGGCGCCGTGTCATCGATATCGACCTGAACGGTGTCTTCTATTGCTGCCGCGCCGTGGTACCGGTCATGGCAGCGCAGGATTATGGCCGCATCGTCAATATCGCCTCGATCGCAGGCAAGGAGGGCAATCCGAACGCATCCGCCTACAGCGCCGCGAAAGCCGGCGTCATCGCGCTGACCAAGTCGCTCGGCAAGGAATTGGCGGACACCGGCGTCCGGGTCAATTGCATCACGCCGGCGGCGGCCAAGACGCGGATATTTGACCAGATCACAGAGGAGCATATCGACTACATGCTCTCGAAGATTCCGATGGGCCGCTTCGTCAAGGTCGAGGAGATCGCCGAACTGGTCGCCTGGCTGTCCTCGGAGGCCTGCGCCTTCTCGACCGGCGCCGTCTTCGACATCTCCGGCGGCCGCGCGACCTATTGACCTTCGGTGCAGCGGTGTCGGCCGTATCGGATTATACCTCGTTCCTGTCGGGCGACGCCGCGAAGTGTGCCTTTGCGCGGGCGACCGCGCTGTCATTCGCGGCGATGATCATGAGCAGCCCGCTTGCCAGAATTGCCCCGGTCAACAGGAATGAGAGGGCACCGTAGCTTACATGGGCGACGAGCAGTCCGCCGATGGCTGCGCCCAAAGCTGTTCCGCCCCAGTTGGTGCAGGAAATGACGCCGTTCAGGCTGCCTCGGTAGGCGTCCCCCGCCTCGGCAATTACGATCATCAGAACAGTGGTTACGGGCACCATCAAAAACAGGAAGAGACTTGCCAACGCGACGGAAATCCAGGTTCCCGGGGTCAGCAGGAATATGCCCAGGCCGGGGACGATTGCGGTGAGCAGCAATGCGGCGGTGGTGGCGTGACGCTTCCTACCCTGGCCGATCTTTCCGCCCAGCAACGGTGCAATGGTTCCCCCCAGGGCAACAATGGCCACCGGCAGCGCAACTTCCACAATCTGCAAGCCATAGGAAACGATCAAAAAGGCCGGAAAGAAGGTGATGACGGCACCCCATGTGATTCGCGCCAGTAGGTTGGTGCCCGCCATCCGCCAGGTGACCGAGCAGGCTGCCACCCGTCGAAACCGTCCACCAAAATTGAGTTGGGCCGACGGGCGGCGGTTATTTGGCACGAGCAGGTAAAGGATCAGCGTAGCGAGGAATAACGCGCCGCCCAGAGCTGCAAAGGCCACACGCCATCCGGCGAAATCTCCCAACACGGCTGCCAAGGGGACGGCGATGACACTGCTCATGCCTGGCTGCATGGTGATGGTCGCAATCGACATGGGTTTGCGCGGCGCCAGGAAGATATCCCCGATGACCGCGATACAAGTCGCGGGAACCATCCCGCCGCCGATACCGATCAACACGCAACACGCGACGGCTTCAACGAAGCCGGTCGAGAATGCCAGGCCCAAGGACCCCAGGGTGAGAAAGCTTGTCCCTGCCAACAGGATCGGTTTTCGTCCGTATGTGTCGGAGAATGGCCCTACCAGCAGCGCTGTCGCTGCCCATGTCGCGGCGGCCGTCGTTACAAGCTGGCCTGCCACCGGGACTGTTAAGTTCAGGTCCGAGGCCATTTCCACCAGCAAAGGTCCAAACGCCGCCACCCCTGTCACCGCCAGAAGGACGGCGAAAGACATGCATCCTAGGAGAAGCGTTTCCCCTGTTCGCCTAATTGTATTTCGCCAGCAAATTTCGGGCGGCGGTGTCGCGCGGCGCGTAGGCGGTGATCGCCTCGTTGAGGCGTTGAACCAGCACCGGGATATCGGCGTTGACGTACGGCCCCATCGTCTCACGGACAGCCGCCGGCAGGTCGGTGTAGAGCGTGTGCCCGGCGCGGACCAGGGTGAGGGCCTGCGCCATTTCCATGGCCATGGCCCTGGCGTCGTCTTCGGCGCTCATAAAGGCGTCACGTCGCGGGCGAACCGCAGGACGCGCATGCCTTTACGCGCGTGCGGGTTCGGCATCACCAGGATGCATTCGTCATGTGGCGTCTTGACTGGCGCGTCGCCATCGGTCGCGATCACCGTGCCGGCCTTGGGGAACTGCTCCAACCCTTTGTAATCCTCGACGAAGCGGAATGAATCCGTCTCGGTCACCACGCCGGCCGTTACTTCCAACACGCGCTGCGGCGCCGGGTCCGTGTCGGTCACATGGGCGGCAAAAAAGTCCGGGTCGATGAAATCGACCGCGCGCAGGAAATAGAGCGCGGTATCGAGCGCGATGGTCGCGGTCGGTTTCGCCCAATGCTGCCCGCACTCGACCAGCAGCGCCGTCTTCGGGTTGGATGTGTCGTTGAACGGCGTATATTCGATCAGCCGCTTGCCCCGGACATGGCCGGACCCGCAGACGATATGCGCGGGATAGCCGATCTGCCGCGCGATCGCGACCTCCTTGTCGAGCCCGTTGCACAGCATCAGCGCCGGCGACAGGGTCCCCATGGAATGAATGTCGAGCAGATGGTCCACCGTGTCGTAGATCGGCCGCAATTCGCGGGCGCGGCGCAACTCGTTGTTGTCTTCATCGCCATCGAGCCGTTCCTCGACCCAGACCCGGTTGATGTCTTCGTCGACTAGACGCGAATAGCGCGGATAGTTCGGGTCGAACCGGCTGAACGCCATGTGGTTGACGAAGGCCAGGCTCAATTTACCGCGGGTCGGCTCGATGCCGTGGCGGAACAGGTGGTCGAGGGCGATCGCGCCGCAGATCTCGTTGCCGTGTGTGACCGCGTTGATCATGACGTGCGGCCCCGGTTTGCCGCTGTCCAAGGTGGTTACGTAGTCGATGCCGGTATTGCCCGCCTTGTAGGCGGCGATGTCGGGCGCCGTCAGTTCGACGGGATGATCCTGGACGGACACGGTCACGCCTCCTTTATGAACGATGTTTATATTGGCCCGGACTCAAGCTGTTTCAGCGGCGACCAGGCCGAGCTCCTCGACCATCGTGTCGCGCATACGAAATTTCTGCGCTTTGCCCGTCACCGTCATTGGCAGTTCGTCGCGGAACCGGACATAGCGCGGAACCTTGTAATGGGCGATTTGCCCGCGGCAGAATTCCTTGATTTCGTCCTCGGTCGCGGCGGCATCCGCTTTGAGGACGATCCAGGCGCAGATCTCCTCACCATATTTGGCGTCGGGCACGCCGAACACTTGAACCTGTTGTACGGCTGGATGGCGGTAGAGATACTCCTCGATCTCGCGCGGATAGACATTCTCGCCGCCACGGATCAGCATGTCCTTCACCCGGCCAGTGATGTTGCAGTAGCCTTCCTCGTCCAGGGTCGCCAGATCACCGCTATGCATCCAGCCATCCGCATCGATCGACTCGGCTGTGCGTTCTTCGTCGCCCCAATAGCCTTTCATGACGGAATAGCCGCGCGTGCACAGTTCGCCCTGTACGCCGGGCGGCACCGTGGCGCCGGTCTCGTCGATGACCTTGCACTCCACGTGCGGCTGGATGCGGCCGACGGTGGAGACGCGCTTGTCCAGCGGGTCGTCGGTGGCGGTCTGAAAAGAGACCGGGCTCGTCTCGGTCATGCCGTAAGCGATGGTGATTTCGTCCAGATGCATGTCGGACACGCAGCGCTTCATCACCTCGATCGGGCAGGGGGCGCCGGCCATGATCCCTGTGCGCAGCGTCGACAAATCGAACGATGATAGGTCCGGATGGTCCAGCATGGCGACGAACATGGTCGGCACACCGTAGACCGCGGTGCATTTTTCGTCGGAAAGCGCTTTCAGCGTCGAATCCGGATCGAAGCCCTCCGCCGCGAAAATCATGGCCGCACCGGTCGTGGCGCAGCCCAGCGTACCCATCACCATACCGAAACAGTGATAGAGCGGTACCGGAATGCAGAGCCGGTCCGCTTCCGTGAAACGCTGCGCGCCGACCACGTAACGGCCGTTGTTGACGATGTTGGTATGGGTCAGGGTGGCGCCCTTTGGCGCCCCAGTCGTGCCGGAGGTGAACTGAATATTGACCGCGTCGTCGGGATCGAGTTTCGCCGAGATCGCGTCGAGATCGACCGCTGTCTCACGACCACGCGCCATGATCTCATCGAAGCCGAACATGCCCGGTACCGGGTCAGCGCCCATCTGGATGATGGTCTTCAAGGCCGGCAGCTTTGCAGCATCGAGCGCGCCCGGTGCGCAGGTGGTCAGCTCGGGCGCGAGACTTTGCAGCATGCCGGTGTAGTCGCTGGTCTTGAAATTGGTTGCTGTGACCAAGGCGGCGCAGCCGACTTTATTGAGTACGTACTCGACTTCAGCCAGACGGTAGGCGGGGTTGATTGTGACCAGTACCAGACCGAGACGCGCTGTCGCGAACTGGGTCAGTAGCCATTCGTAGCGGTTGGGCGACCATATGCCGACCCGGTCGCCTGTGCATAGGCCAAGACCGTGCAGTCCCGCGGCCAGCGCGTCGATCTGCGCGGCAAGCGCCGTCCAGTTCCAGCGGACGTCTTGTTCGACGAAGACCGCCGCTTCGCGGTCGCCGAATGCGGCCACGGTTGACGCGACAACATCGGGAATCGTGCGCCGCCACAATTCAGGCGATTTGGGACCGATGACGTGAGACTGGCCATCGCGAGGCTGCAGGTCGGGTGCGGACATCTGTATTTCCTTTGTTGTCCGCGGCAAGATACGCCGCTTGCCATCTCTTTTGAACCGGTCAATTCGTTCCAGCCGGTCCGGTCCTTTTTTAGAGCGGTCCGGGCAACGCTGGCGATAGCAGGCGGATCTTGCAAGTGCGCGGGGACCGCAGGACGCGGCCCATTTATGTCAGCATCGCCTTTACTTGTGCGATGATTGCGGCGGCGGCGGGTTTGTTCGGTCCTGTACGCGTCAACACGCGCAAACCGAGGAACAGAGCCAGGATTGCCTGAGCTGTCTGGCGCGAAGGGGGCGATCGGTCCATCGCGTGACAATGTTTTGCGCTCTCAAGCTGTTCATAGAAGAATCCCTCTACTTCGCTGAGGCAGCCATCGATAAAGTTCCGCACCTCTGAATCGTGTGGAGACAATTCCAACGCCGTGTTGACCAACAGAAAACCGCCGGGCGTTTCCCCTTCTTCGGGCAAGGCGCACACGCCCTTGAAAGCGGCGACAATGGCGTCCCTGCCGGTATGGTGCTGTGCTATCGGATTAAGAAAGTCGGCGCGATACACTTAGTCGAAATGGCGCAGCGACTCCGTGAACAACGCATGTTTGTCGGCACAAGCGGTGTAGAGGCTGCTGCGGTTGATGCCGGTCGCGTCGACCAGATCGCTCATGAAGTTGCCTTCGTAGCCGTGCGCCCAAAAGGCACGCATGGCCCGCTCCAGCACTTCCGTCGCGTCGTAGGCCTTGGGGCGCGGCATGATTCCTCCTTGCGAGGGCGCCATCATGCATGTTCACGGGATAGGTTCAGTGCGCGGCAGTCGGCATCAGCTATCCGGACTTCGGTTGAGGAAACGTGACCCGAATGGCAGATCGTGCTTCCGATCGCGGCAGCAATGCGATTGTGGCTCCGTGCGCCTCGGCAATTTGTCGAGCCAGCGGCAGGCCCAGCCCGTACCAGCGGACATTTTGACAGTCCGACGCGCGATAGAAGGGCTGAAATACCTTCTCCCGACCGGCTTCCGGGACACCGTCACCGCCGTCTCGAACCATCAATGTGGCGGTTTTAGCCGTGCTTGATAATTCAATTTCGACCGGCGGTGCCCCGTGATTGTGTGCGTTCTCCAGTAGATTTCGGACCAGCCGGCGTAACAGTCGCGGGTCGCCCGAGATGCCGGGTGCGCCGCCGGATAGGAGACAGTCCGGATATCGGGCGCCTTCTTCGGCGGCCAGTGCGACCAGATCAATATCTTGCGACAGATCAGCGTGCGAACCGGAATCCAGTCGGCTCATCAGCAGGATCTCGTCGATCAGGGCGTCCAACTCGGGATATCCTGTTGCAGGGCCGCGCGGCGGTCCGGGTCGTCGGTATTCTGCAGCAACTCCACGCCCATGCGGATACGCGACAAGGGCGTGCGGAGCTCGTGCGAGGCATTTGCCAGCAACAGGCGATGGGCGCCGATGAGCGTCTCTATCAGTTCTGCTGCTTAGTTGAAGCTTGTAGCCAGATCGGCCACCTCGTCGCGCCCTTGCACCGCAACCCGCGCACTGAGATCGCCCGCCCCGATACGTTCGACGCCTTCCTGCAAATCTTCCAACCGGCGGGTCAATCGCCGAACGAAGGGATAGGCGTCGAGCTCGACACCGAGCGCGACGATCCCCAGGAAAACCGTGATACCGGCCAGGGGCCGGTGCCTCCTATGGCGACCCAAATCAACGGCCAGCCACCGACCGTCCGGCAGGTGCAGGACCCAACCATGGTCCTCATGGTTCTTATGCCAGCCGTCATGATCGTCTTCGTCCTCGTCCGGTAGATGGGACGACGCGTTTCCGCTCGATGCGATGAGGTGTCGCTCCGCGCTGAATAGGCTGATCTCGATCCCGAGCTCTCTGCCGAAGCGCAGCACCGTTGCCCGTTGCTCTCCGGCCGGGGCCTCCGCGGCCGGCAAAGATATGTAGGCGAGACCGGCCACGATATCGAAGATGTCTCGGTCGAACCGGTCACGTGCAATGGTGACCCAAAGCAAGCTGGACATTGCGACCACGAGCACCAGGCTCGCGATGATCGTGAAGTAGATCTGGATATAGAGCCGCCGCCAACGCATGCCGATCCGCTCAGTCCTGTGCGCGGGCGAAAACATACCCGGCGCCCCGGACCGTGATGACCCGGCGCGGGTGTTTCGGATCGTCTTCGATCTCGGCGCGAATTCTGGAAATATGGACATCGATCGAACGGTCGAAGGCCTCCAGATCCGTTCCTTTCGATTGGTCCATTAAGTAGTTGCGGCTAAGCACCCGGCCAGGCGACTTGGCCATGATCTCGAGTATCCGGAACTGGTGCGCCGTCAGATTGCAGACACGTCCGTCGATGCGGGCCACCAAGGCACGGCAATCGATTTCCAGCGCGCCGAACCGCAAGATATCCGCCCGGTCGTCGGCTCGCCCGCAGCGCAGGATCGCGCGTAGCCGGGCCAGCAATTCGCGCGGATCGAAGGGCTTCGGCAGATAGTCATCGGCGCCGAGTTCCAGCCCGACGACCCGGTCCATCGGGTCGCCTTTCGCCGTCAACATGAGGATCGGCACGGTGTCCGTCGCCCGCAAACTACGGCATACCTCCAGCCCGTCGCCGTCGGGCAGCATGATGTCGAGAATGATTGCGTCGAAACCCTGCTTCGCGTGCTGGGCCAGGCCTTCGGCGACGGTACCCGACAAGGTAACGGCATAACCGGACTCGCTGAGATAGCCGCAAATCATCTCGGCGAGCCTGGTATCATCTTCGATCAGTAGGGTTTCTTGAGGCATCGCGGCCCACAAAAGCGGGAAGGGAGCTTATCCGCGATTTAAACACCGGCGCATGTGACAGAATTGCTCGACCCGTTCTTCCAAAATCTTGCGCTGCTCGGGGCTCAGCAGGTCGGCGATATCCGCGATCGTCCTAACCATATCCTTACTTACCTTCTCCGCATCTGCCAGACGTTCGGCGCGCAGCTTTTCAAGCGCGGTCCGATCGACCGTAGTCGCCAGGAGCAGTTGCTTCATTTCCTTGCCGGTCGCACGCATCCCGCTCGTGACCGGTTTCAATTCCACCGCGGTTGCGGTGACCAGCGCGATGATTTTTTGCTGCTGTTCCGGGGTGGCGTCGATCTCGATCGCCGCATGCTTCACAATCCGCTCGACCCGGTCTACGATTTCAGCGCTCGATATTTCCGAGAATCGCTTGTGCCCGTGCCAATGGGACTTGTGCTCGGAGGCGAGTTGCATGTGCTGATAGGTGTCGCTTCCAGCGAAGGCTTGAACGCCGACAACGCTGCCGACGACGAGCACCGCGCCGGTGATGATGGCAATCGCCCTGCGGTTGCCCTGCCGCATCCATTCCGTTTTGCGGGCGGGTTTTTCCTCTGACATGGTTTGTCTCCTCTTCTGCACTGGCCGGCAGGGGACGCGGGCCTTCTCACGATGCAAAAATAGGAAACCCGTGTTTCGCCCGTTTCTCCGCAATGTAAAGAAATGTAAAGACGGTGCGGTTCCGTCCCTTAATCCATATGCGAGTACATCGTTTTGCCCGGCCAGGGCATTTCCGCGCGCAGGATCGTGTTCGAGTTGGATTCGGTGATGTAGATGAAGCGGTTGTCCGGACCGCCATAGGCACAGTTTGTCGTAAACAGACCTTCGCAGGACCGGACCCGGTAGAGCGGCTCCCCCAGCTTGCTAAATAGCCAGACTGAACCCATGCCCGCGTGACAGACCGCCAGGTTACCCTCTGCGTCGAGCGCCATACCGTCCGGCCCACCGCCGCCGCCCGACAGTTGGATGAAAAGTCCGACCTTGAACGTACCGCCCGCCTTCGGCAGCGGCATGCGCCAGACCGCGTTGGCACGGGTGACGGCGATATAGAGCAACCCCTCATGTAGATCGGGTACCAGGCCGTTCGGACTTGGGATGGTGTCTATCATGCACTCCAATTGTCCGTCCGTGTGTTGCCGGTAGACCCTGCCGGTTGGATCATGCAGGCCGGTCAAGCCCTGATCCGTGAAGTACAAGGTGCCGTCCTTGGCGAAGACCAAGTCGTTGCAGCCCTTGAAACCTTCCATCTTTGCCCGCGTCAGATGCGGCGTGACGGTGCCGGTCGCCGGGTCCAGTTTCATGATGCCGTTGGCGTAGTCGGCGATGTAGATCGTGCCGTTACGATGGATCTTGAGGCCGTTCGGCTCGCCGTCATAGTCGGCCACTACATCCCATTCACCCGTATCGGCGTCGAGGCGGAATATCCGCCCGAACGGGATGTCGACGATGTAGAGGTTGCCGTCGCGGTCGAAGGAAGGACCCTCGAGGAACCCGTCGAGCTTCGCGCCCTCTAGGCTGGCGTCGGCCCAGGCCGAATTGGCGTTCTTGCACAGTTCTTTCGGGAGGCGGGCGAAGACCTCGGTTTGGATGTCTTGCGGTGGGGCATAGAGACTCATGGAGACAACCTCGTGGGTGGAGAGAAGGTTTAGCCGATCGTTTCGCGCCACACGCGATCCAGCCATTCCGGGCCGCGCTTGGCGATGAACAGGCCGGTGGCGATCGCCGCCATCGTTGCGATACGGTCGCGGTCGGGCCGACTGAACGTGTTACGCGCTTGCGCGGCGGTGATGATCTGGCCGATAAACTGCCCCTGCCACAGCATTGGGGCATACATCGCCGAGCCCATGCGCGAGGTCTTCAAGATCTGTTTGAAGTCGCTGTGCTCATCGGTGTTTTCCAGGATCAGCGGCTGGCGGTTCTTCCAGGTCCAGCCTGGGTGGCCCGTGTCGAGCGGAAAATTCAGCCGGTGCTGCTCCGGCGGGAAGCCCCATTCCGCGACCAAAAGGTGCGAGGCATTGTCAGGTGCCACCAGAAACACGCCGCCGACGAAGAAATGGCGCTCTCCGTCTTTCAGCGAACCCGGCCGTTTATATGCCTCGGCGTCACCGGTGATGCGCAGGCTGGTCTCAATGCAAATGCGCAGCGCGGCTTCGGGGTCGGTAGCGCCGTTAGCCGCTTGGATGGCGCGGGCAACCTCGGGCCAAGGGTCGGCAGTCAGGCTGGCGGGAATGACGTCGCTCATAATGTCCTCATGCAGGGTTTTGCGCTGCCCAGCTGTCGGCAATGTTCTTCCGTGTCGTGATCCACACGCCAGGTTTGGCGGCGACATGATCCAGGAACTTCTCGAAATAACCGATCCGTCCAGGCCGGCCGATGATGCGGAGATGGACCCCGAGTGACATCATGCGCGGTGCCTCCACCCCCTCGCGATACAGCCACTCAAACGTATCGATGGCGTATTCGAGCCAATCCGCAGGGGTCAGGCTGGGCGCCGTCCACATTTTCATGTCGTTGGAATCGAGCGTGTAGGGGAGGATTACGATCGGTTTCTGGTACGACTTGTCCCAGAAGGGCTCATCGTCGGAATAATCGTCCATGTGATAGGTGAACCCTTCCTCGACCAGCAGGCGGCGCGTGTTGTCGGTCAGTAGATAGCGCGACAGCCAGCCATAGGGACGCGTTCCTGTTGTCCGCTCGATAGACGCGACCGCCTTGCGGATGAAGTGTCGCTCCGCGTTCTCGTCCATCTGAAACTGGTGAATCCAGCGCCAGCCATGGCTACAGGTCTCGTGTCCGTCGCCTGCGATCTGGCGCGCCAGTTCAGGAGCGCGTTCCAGTGCCAATGCCGCGGCTGTGAATGTCGCCGGCATGCCGCGTTCGCGCAGCAGGCGCATGATCCGCGGCGCACCGGCCTTCAGCCCGTACTGGTAATTGCTTTCGTTGCCGTAATTGCGGATCGATTTGCGCAGGGACACACCCAACTCGTCCACAACTTCCGGCCCGCGATCGCCATCGGCGACGGTCATCTCGGAGCCTTCCTCGACATTGACGACGAGGCTGAGAGCCAGTCTGGCGTCGCTTGGCAGGGTCCAGCTTGTCATGAGGTGTGTCCTCCGACAGGGTACACGGCCTTCTGTTATAGTGCGGGTCGCGAAATCAGGGAAACTATCGTGACCACCGCCAACTACTTTTCCGCCACCGATATGCTGGCGCTTGCCGACGACTATCCGATCGGCCCCGCCTTCGTCGCGCGCTTTACCAGTATGAGCCGTGATGAGTTGCGTGCCCTGCAGGAGGAACGCTTTCAGACCCTGTTGGCTCGCGCCTGGAAAGTCCCGTTCTATCAGCGCCATTGGGGGGCGAAGGGGATCGAGCCGGGCGACATCCGAGGGCTCGACGACATCACAAAGCTGCCGCCCTTCGATAAATCCGACATCATGGCGAGTATCGAAGCGCATCCGCCCTTCGGTGATTTCCATGGGATGGAACTCTACCCGCCGGCGGAACGGCCGCCGGTTGTGGTGCACACGACCTCAGGCACGACCGGCAAGCCGCAGGTGCTGCTCTATGGGCCGAAAAGCCGCGAAGTGCAGAATTTGCTGATCGCGCGGTTCTATCTGCTGCAGGGATTGCGCTCGGACGACATTGTCCATTCCGTCTACGGCCACGGCATGGTCAATGGCGGCCACTATCTCCGCGAGGCGGTGCTGCACTGGACGAACGCGATCTTCCTGCCGGCGGGCACCGGCAGCGAGACCCGCTCGGTGCAGCAGGTCGCGATGATGCAGAATTTCGGCGCCACCGTGATCGTCGGGTTCGCCGACTATATCAAGCATTTGGCCTATGTGGCGCGCGAGCAAGGGCTGGAGCCCGGTCGCGACATCCCGATCCGCATGATCTCGGGCCATATGGGACGCGAGGCCGTCGAGATGTTGTCGGAGAGCTGGGGCGGCGTGGACGTATATGACTGGTACGGCGTCGGCGATACGGGCGCCATCGCAGGGCAGGGGCCGGATCGCCAGGGGCTCTACGTCAATGAGGATGCGCAGTATCTGGAAATTTGCGACATCGAAACGGGCGTAGCGGTCGACGACGGGCAGCCTGGCGACATGATCAACACCTGCCTGTTCAAGGACGATATCTATCCGATCATCCGATTCAACACGCACGACGTTTCCGCAGTCTGCACCGACCCGGCCCCCTCGGGTTTGGTGCTGCGCCGGATCGAAGGTTTCCTCGGGCGCAGCGACAACATGATCAAGCTTCGGGGCATCAATTTCTTCCCGCAAGCGATAGGCGGCATGTTGGCCGAGCGGACCGAATTCACCGGCGAGTTCATTTGCCGCGCGACCCGGGATGCCAGGGGACGCGATGAGTTGACGGTCACTGTGGAAGTCCGAGGCGAGGCAGATGCCGCGCTCGAAAAGGCCTATTCCGATCTGCTCCGCCGAAAGGTCGGCGTCGCGGTCTATGTGGCCTTTGCGCAACCAGGTGGTCTGGCCTCGCTGACGGAAATAGAGTCCCGGCAAAAGCCGATCCGGCTCTTGGACGAACGGTTCGACGGCACCACATAACCGCGATTTTTCAGGTCAAACGCATATACGAACCGCGCGACGCCGCGGACGGTTATCGCGTGCTGGTCGACCGGATCTGGCCGCGCGGTGTGAGCAAGGAAGAGGCGGCGATCGATCTGTGGCTGAAGGAGATTGGACCGTCGACGGCATTGCGCAAATGGTTCGGCCATGATCCGGCGAAGTGGGGCGGATTTAGGTCGCGTTACGCAGAAGAGCTCGAGGCAGGGGAGGTTGTCGAAACGTTGCGACAGCTTGGGCGCGAGCACGACGTCGTAACGTTGCTCTACAGCGCCCGCGACGAGGAACATAATCAGGCTGTCGCGCTACGGGACTATTTGGGAATTCAGTAGCGGCCTTGCGCGTTGCACCGATGGTGGCACAGAGTGATTTTAGTGCCTGATGCGATTTTTGGCAGATCGACGTCGTCACTGACAATGGCCTTCATCAAAACCGGCCTGTAGGGGCAAATCGCGAAATCCTATGCTCGCGCGACGGCGGCTTTTCTGGCGGTTCTCACGGTTTGGTGCGCACTCATGGAACGGGCGCCGGTGCAGCGCCGCATCGGTGCGCTAGCCGATCGCCGCGAAGCCCTAAAGCGCGATTTGACGGCGTCGAAGAGGCGTGCTCCGCAGGTTTCGCGTGGCATCAGTTTCGCAAAGCGGACCGTCGACAAATTGAAGCTGATGCGCGGTCAGACGGCGGCTCAGGCAGCGAAAAAACTTGTCCAGGCCGGATTTCGCTCGAACGATTCGGTTGCCGTATATCTGTTCGCTAAACTCTGCCTGCCGCTGGTCTGCGGCACCGGCGCGGTATTCGCCCTATACATCCTCGATATGTTTTCGCTGCAGGATCAGATGAAGCTCGTCCGGCTTGCAGCTCGGTCTTGGTCGGGTTTTATATGCCGGAACTTTTCATCAAGAACGTTACGCAAAAGCGTCGGGAGGCCCTGATCAAGGCGCTGCCGGACATGCTTGACCTCATGGTGATCTGCACGGAGGCCGGGTCGAGCTTGGACGCGACATTGGGGCGGGTGGCGAATGAGATCCGCCTGTCTTCGCAGGAGATGGCGGATGAGGTGGAACTAACCGGCATCGAGCTGGGATT